>NZ_RAIN01000010.1:0-243350 GCF_003610155.1 Rhizobium sp. WW_1 | reverse complement strand
CAGGCCAAAGCGGCTTAAATCAACCCGCAAACTGAGCCGGAAACTCCATTCTTCCAGAGCCCAAAAAGTCTCAAATCATTCGACGACGGACACCTACAAGGCTTCATTGAGGTCGAGCTGGATGAAGCCCTCCTTGGGCCCGAGACGATGGTGAGACGAATACGCGGTTGAGCCCTGCCGCTGTCACTCCAATCAACGAGGCTCAACAACATGACATTCTCAGACGCATTCTGGATGCGGAAAATCAGGCCGCCGGCGAATCTCGTCACTATCGTGGCTCATATGGCTTTCCGCCGGACTATCCGGCCATTCCTCGCGACTTCTCATTACGTTCTCGGCATCCGTCTTCCCGACTTGCATGATCTGCAAGCATACGAGACCGCAGCCCGAGCAATGCTCGACCCCGAAAGTGACACGGACGACGATGGTAACGCCATCGTTTTGGTGACAAGCCCGGCCGCTATCAAGCCGCATGCATGGGACCTAGCGCGCAAATTCAGTCAACTGCACCGGGCCGTCATCTTTTACACTGAGGATACGGACATCTCAAAAGAACTGGCTTTGCTGATTGATCACCGGATCGAAATGGAGTTGCCTCTAGTCAGCCATTTCGAGGCGGCTGCTAAATCGCTAGGGCTTGCTATCTGCCATGCCGACGCCGTGTTCCTGGCAACTTGCCGATTATGTGATATCCGACTGGCACTGCGACCAAAGCGTTCGATCGCCAATTTAGTTCGGCGGCTGAAGGCCGTCATCCCAGAGGAAGACTCACCGAGCGCCGTGCTCCCTAACCCAGCGTCTCCCCGCCTGGAGGACCTCGCGGGATTCGGACCGGCGAAGATTTGGGGTCTTCAAGTCGCTGCGGACATCAAGGCCTGGACGGCTGGAGAAATTCCGTGGGCGGACGTGGACAAAGGCATCGTTCTTGCAGGCCCTAGCGGGTGCGGCAAGACGACCTTTCCAAAGGCGCTGGCCAATACATGCGGCATCACCCTGATCGCGAGTTCCGCTGCTGCGTGGCAGGCAAAAGGACATCTCGGGGATATGCTCAAGGGTATGCGCGAGACATTCAAGGAAGCAGCAGCCGTCAGGCCCGCAATTCTTTTCATCGACGAACTAGACAGTCTGGGGGATCGAGAAGCCCATAAGAATGCTGACTATCACGACTACAAGCGCCAGGTGATCAATGGGATGTTGGAATGCTTGGATTCAACGGAAGGGCGGGAAGGCATTATTGTAGTCGGCGCTACCAACGACCCGAATGCGATTGATGTCGCGCTGCTTAGGCCAGGAAGATTTGAACGGGTGATCCAAATCCCGCGACCAGACGCCGAAGACCGCAAAGCAATCCTGAACTACCATCTGCCGGAGTTGGCGCTCAACGATTTCGACCCGTTCGTTGTGCAGTCAGAGGATTGGTCGGGCGCGGAAATCGAGAAACTAGCTCGAGATGCGCGGCGATTTGCTCGACGATCGGGACGCAAGTTCGTGACGGACGAGGACCTGCTTGGGGCGATGCCGCCGCTGTCGGCCTATACGGCAGAGGAAGGGTATCGTCTCGCCGTCCATGAGATTGGACATGCGGTAGTCGGAGCCTTGTTGCGCCCCGGCCAACTCCTGAACGTCAAGATCAATCGGTGGCGTCCTTCCAAGGTAGGATGGAACCAGATCGGCGTAACCTATTTCAATGAGAAGCCGCCGCTCATGACATCTGCGTCCTATTTCACGGACACGATCGCAATTCTTTTGAGCGGCATGGCCGCGGAACGAATTTTCTTCGGCGAACACTCCGTGGCGTCCGGAGGCGATGCGACTTCCGACCTTAACAGGGCTACAGACCTAGCGACGATGATGGAGCGCTGCTTTGCGTTCGGCAACGATCTTGTCACTGACCTGGGCGTCGGTCGTCGACCGATGGAAACTCTTAGACAGAGTGACCCAGTTCTTCGTGAAGCCATCCGACAACGTCTTGATGCTCAATATACGAGGGTTGAGCAAATCCTGACATCGAAACGAGCGGAGGTACAAAACCTGGCCCAGCGGCTCTCGGAAAGCTTCGTACTTCCCGTGGAGGATATTCTACAAGCACTGCGCGCTAAGGGAGCAGAGCAATGAAAATCTGGGTTTTCTCCGACCTTCATCTCGAATTCGACAAACCTTTCGCTGCCAACCCGCCGAGCGACATCGACTGCATTGTTTGCGCGGGTGACGTGCTCGACAAGGGCGTGGTGCCTAGCGTCGAATGGCTGTCGGCTTATGTGGGGCCAAGGGTTCCCGTGGTTTTCGTCGCGGGAAACCACGAATTCTACAGAGCGTTCCTCGAAGACAGCATCACAGCCGCGGATGCGCTCCGTGGTCGTTGCCCCAATGTGCACTTCCTTGACGACCGTGAAGTCGTGATCGGCGACGTGGTCTTCGCTGGGGCGACGCTTTGGACTGACTTCCGGCTCTTCGATCGCGATCCGGAAACGGCAATGTGGTGGGCGGAGAAGGGGATGAACGACTACAAAAGGATCAGCCTTTCCAAGCAACCATTCAGAAAGTTCAAACCAATCCATGCGTTCCGGAGACATGACGCCTCTCTCCGGTTCCTTTCGGAAAGCTTGGGGCGGACCGATATCAGAAAAAGGGTTGTTGTCACCCATCACGCACCGTCGCCGCGATCGATTTCCCGTTATTTTCGGGATGACCCGCTATCGCCATGTTATGCATCCGATTGCGAAGCGTTTATCAGGGAGGCAGAACCCGACCTTTGGGTCCACGGACACGTCCATCAAAGATTGGACTACACGCTCGGCTTTACGAGGGTCATCTGTAATCCACGTGGATACCCAGGGGAGGCAACGGGTTTTGACCCAGGTTTCGTGGTCGAGATTTAGAGATTTCACGCGCCCTTAGGGTTTGAAATTCACGGCTTCGCAAAAGGAGCAGTCATTGCGCATGGTGATTTTGGGCTTAGCTTTTTGGCCGCTTCGTTGGCCACATTGGAGACCGAGATTTTTCCATATATAACAGTAACTAATCGGAAATCGAACGTGTATCGTGGCCGGACTTTTGGCCGCTCCGTGTCTGGATTATGGGTACCCGTCGCAATTGCGGCTACGAGTATGCCATCCCGACGATCGCTGGGAATCAAGAAGAGGCGTCCTTATGTCTCGCGCGAATTATAAAGGGAGATTCAGGGCTGTGAACGGAAATGACTTACTTGAGGAATTCGCGCGCCGCATCAAGAAGGAGAAGGGTACAAAGTCGATCAGCGACTCCGCCTTGGCAAAGGCAATAGGTGTTACCCAAACCCAACTGGCTAATTATCGCGGCAAGGAACTGACACCCCGCCAGGCCGTAAACTTGGTAGAGAAATATTCGAAGGCTGTGGAGCGGCAACTGATCGAAAGCACGGTAGTGCCTATCGTCGAGTTTCTACATATCGACCTGACGGAATCGCGCCATAGTGCCAAGTGGGAAATATTTCGCAGTAAGGACGACGAGGGCACCGAACACCCTTATTTTGCCGGCCTTCGACGAAGTCTCGAAAGCAAACACGGTATCTATATCTTCCACGACAGTCGTGGTCGCGCGATTTACGCAGGGAAAGCGCAGCGCCTATCTCTCTGGAAGGAGATGAACAACGCCTTCAACCGCGATCGGGGTGAGGTGCAGAATATAAAGCGCGTATCTCATCCTCAGAAAAAGGTCGAATATCGCGGCCTTCAGGAACAACAAAGGCAAATCGTCAAGCAATCGGTCCCACTGCACGACGTGGCGAGCTATTGCAGCGCCTACGAAATACCCGACCAACTGATCGGCAAGTTCGAGGCCCTGATTGTTCGGGCGTTCGCGAACGACTTGCTCAATGTCCGGATGGAGAACTTCTAACGGCCTCGAACTCATCCCGGGGAGCAACGCCCGCCTCAGAGGGTCGCCGCAACGGTTACATTTGCCCGAGAGGGCGACCTATCCAGATGAAAGTTGCGTACCTTTCCATTCCTTGACGAGGAAGTAGGTACACGAAAGTGCAAGTGTCCGGCCCAGGCGAGCGAATTCTGACTCGGTAAATCCTACGGGCACATGAGAGCCCGGGCTGACGAAGCGATACACTCCAGCCAACCCCTTTTCCTGATCCGGAGAAATGAACCCCGCCTCACGGAGTGCGACGAGTACCTCTCCCCATTTCGAGGGCAGGGCCGAAACGGGTGGTAGTAGCTCGCGACCAATCGCTTTTGCCGTTGTCTCGAGCGCCACACGCGCATTGTTCAGACATCCATTGTTATCCCCGCTTAGAAAGGCTTTAGCGGAATCGTCGATAAGTCGAAGAATCTCGTCGTCGCCGGAAAGTTGCGACAGGCGAACCTCTCTGGATAGATCGTCTTCGACGGGGCGCGCGCCCTCTATCGTCGGCTCGAGTGGAATGAACGATCTGACCTCGCGACCGTAGTCATCCACGGCCAATCCGATACCGTCGAGCTTCATGCAGAGTATGAAATCCTCCCAACGCTCGTCAAATAGGCTTTTGGGCGATACCGTGTCTCGGATCGATTGACGGGTGCGTGCTAATTCCTGTGCAAGTTCCCAGACTTGCAATGGGGTAGCGGCCAATATCGCATCCGTTAAAGAACGTAGCAGCCGGTAACCGGATTTATACCCATCGATCTCGTCCGTCGAAATTTCGAATTTCCGAAGGATGACGATGCATTCGTCGCGGTTCAAGACCGCTTCCATCAGCTGACAAAGTGAAAGTCTTGAACGCTGTCCAATGTCCATGCGGTTGCCTGTGCCAGATGAACGTTTCGGAATAGTTATATTCTTGCCTCGTCACACAGGTCAACGAGGCCGCGGCTCGGGAGGATGAGCCCGCGACCCTGGTTGGCGTCACATTGGCTTCGCCATTGATGTTAGAGCTTCGGGGCCGGGGCCGCATTCCCGACGTTCTTGATCTTCGCCGCATCGATCCGTTTCCTGGCGTCGGAATTGTCCGCATCGAAATCCTGCGCGAGATGCAACTGATCCATCATCTTCATCTCAAGTTCGTTCGCCAGACCCGTCGGGTCGCCTCGGACGACGAAGTCGACATAGATGCCGCACATGCTCACGGACTGCTTCGCTTTCTTCGCGGTGAATTCGTCAAGGCCGACCGGAAAGTCGCTGGTGCCTATGCAGGCCAATGGCGATTTTAGTTTTTCGGCCATTGTGCCCTCGGAACCGAATTTCCATGCGGCCCAGATGCCGGTGGCGCTCTTCCCTGTGACCGAAGGCTCACCGAATTTCTGGACGGCAGCTGCATAGACGGACTCGGTTGTCGGTCGTTGCGACGGCCTGAATTTCAGCTCGCGTGACGCTGCGAAGAGCTTATTACCGGACCCCAAGCCGGTGAACGCGAATTGCATCCGCTCGTGCTCCATGTCATCCGGATTGGCGAGGTCGTTGTATAAGGTCCTGCCATTTGCGACCCACTCGGTGCCTTCCGGCAGTTTCCACTTCGCGAACTGGTATTGCGCGTCCGGCCGCACTTCCTGAAATTTCGCGATAACCTGATCGGCGCTCATACCCAGAGCCATTCCGTTGATGTCGTAATCTGCCGCATTCGTCGCGGCAGCTCCTCCGAGGAGTATAGCGGCAAGGGCGGTGAAAAACGTGATTTTCATGATATCCCCGGTGTCTCTGTTGAGGGTCTCGTCGGTCGCATCAATGCGCGCCCGAATGTGGACACGTTCCCTCATCCGAGTTTTGTTTTCGGCAATTTTCGACGGGGATTTCACCCTCTGCGCGAATTCAAGACACCACAGCAGGTAGCAAGGTTATCAATCATTAAATAGGGTCAGCTTCCAGAGTCGGAGAAGCGGGAGCACAGCGATGGCCGTCGTCAATGTCAGAATGGATACCCGAAAGTCGTTAGCCAGGGCGCTGCTGCCTCAAGATATCGAATTAAACGTTCTGGCTATCGAACTGTTCTACTATGCCTGCACATCATGGCATTCGAAGGGTTTCCAGAGGGCGGCTGAGGACATAGGCGTATCGGTCGAGGTAGACCAGATCACCTTCTCCAATCCGTTCGACATCTGGGCATTCTTCAAAAGCATTCCTGTAGGTTTGGCCACCGAAGTTCTCGACCGGACGCTGTATTACCGGACTGAAATAGAGAGGCGGTCCGCCGAGGCCGCGAAAGTCCGTCAGAGCGTCATCTCGGACAAACTCGATAATCTCCGAAAGGCAAACGAACTTCGCAACGAACTGCTTTCGGCAGGCACTGATCCCGAAGAGATTGCTCATCTCCTTGCGCAGATTCTCTCGGACCAGGGAGCTACGCTGGAGGTGCGGGATGCAAGCCAGCGGAAAAGCGTACCTTCGTCTCGCTAAAGGCTTCTGCCGCTGAGGCCTTCATTTAGAGCGAACGGGCGACAAGGTCGTGGAGTGTTCTTGCTCCGGTCAGGGCCTTGAGGCGCTCGACGCGATGCTCCACTGTGCGCGGAGACAACTTGACCCGATGACCAATCTCCCGCATCTGCAAGCCTTCTCGAAGTAGCTGTAGGATGGCGACATCGATGCCATCGAGGTCCTTCGGTATTGCGGAAGCCCTCAGGATATAATTCACGACACCAAAGACGAGGCACCAGTCGCCCCCTGATTTCTCCGTCTTTCGTGGAAGCGACAACATCTCGAAGTTGGTTTGCATATTGTCGTGGCGCACTGTTTCAGAGACGAGCGAAGGGCGGCGGCTGGCGATCGCCTTCTGGATGGACTGGTGAAGACGTCCACCAGGCAACAACGGAAGTCGTGATTTCAGGGCTTCAGGCACATCTGCGTAGCTCGTCGGGATACTGTAATCGCGGACGAGGTTCACGCCAAACTCAGTCGGGTCGCTGTCGGGCACTTCAATGATAGCGAGCACCATATTCACGGAAAGCTGCTTGCCAACCACATCGGAGAGTATGGCCGGCTGATCGACCTCGCGGGAAATCCAGACATCGATCAGCTGCTGGGCAACCTCGCCGAAGGAAACGGACCTCATCGGCGGGCGGCGTCCCATAAAGTGTTTACAGGCGTGGTCAGAAACGACCGTTTTTGTCATCCGTCGTCGGTGTTTTTGTCTCTTGTCCAATCCATTGCAACTATTTCTGAATTGTAATCATGCAGTTCCGCGCACTTGCCCGTCGAAAACGGTCGTTTCTGTCAACGCGGAGAAATGGAAATTCGATGGCAAAGGTCGGTTATGCGCGGGTATCGACGGAAGATCAGCGGCTCGACCTTCAGCTCGCAGCGTTGCGCAACGTCTGCGACCGGGTTGTCGAGGATCAGGGTGTTTCCGGTTCGACAAACAAAAGACCTGGATTGATCTCGGTGTTGCGCTCGTTAAGATCCGGCGACACGCTCGTCGTATGGCGGCTCGACAGGCTGGGCCGCTCGCTTCGAGACCTTATTCAAATCACCGAAAAGCTCAGTCGACGGAAAATCGAGTTTGTCAGCCTGACCGAAAACATAGACACCGCGTCAGCCGGTGGTCGCCTTGTGTTCCACATGCTCGCTGCAATGGCCGAGTTTGAGCGATGTTTGATCCGGGAGCGCACTTGCGCGGGGCTTGAAGCCGCCCGTGCTCGAGGGCAGCGACTCGGTCGCCGGCCGTCTCTCAATGAAGATGAGTGCCGCTCGGCCTACAACGCAGTTGTGTTGCAGGGAGAGGACGTGGACGAGGTCGCGAGACGATATCGTGTCCATCCGAGAACTCTTACCCGACACCTTCGTCGCATGATTATTACTGGAACAGCTGGATGAGGTTCCCCGGAGCCGCATTGGCGATCGCTAGCGACTGAACTTAATGCGACCATGGCGGGTCTCGGTTAGCCCAGGTCGGTCTCCTCGGGAAGGTGCACTTGTACTGCTCGATGTCTGCCGACCGTTACGTTTATGGTTTTGCAAGACATCAGAGATACCTCAGCCGTAGATCGGAGAGGTGAAGATGGATTTCGAGATAGGTGTTTATCGGCTCGCTGGCCTGAAAATCTTCTGGGCAATATTGCCTGATGGTTCGACTGCGTCGGAACTTGGAGATGATGGCCTCAACAAGTTGCTCGGGAATGTCGCAGATCTTGCACTCCAACGCTACTTAGCGAAGAAGCTGCGGTTATATTCTGATTGGCTAAGCGAGAACGCTAAGTTGGCTGTGATCGTTGAAGGAGGAATTGCAAGAACTGTGCGGACGGACGATGCGCTAACGGGCGAGGCCTTATCTCGTCATCATCTAGATGATCTCGAACGGGAGATTCTGTCCAGCCATAAGCCCTAACTGGATTTCTCCCTGGTTTTCTCGAAGTTATGATCGAAAGCGGCGGCCTCTATCAAATATCTGAACTTGTCTCGGACGGTTGTTGGGCCATCATCCGTCAGTTCCCGACCTTCGGCGAGGCGTTCGAGATATTTCTTCGAAACCAAACGACTGTAGCCCACGAGTTTCTCGACAACGGCATCATCCTTGCTGTCCATGATATCCGGCGTGAACGTCAGCAGAAGGTCAGCCAAGGATCGATAGGCTCCCACCTCAGCAGCGAAGTCCATCTCGAACAGAATATTTTTGCGATGGGTGGCCCGGCGATCATACTTAGACATTAGAAGCTCCTATGGAACTCTTATTGTCGGTCGGCTTTTTGTCGGCGGCAAATACCGAGACGGACCTAGCTAATTCTCCAATATCCCAGCCTGCGGCCTCGTGGCGAGTGTGGGACCGGAGAAGAGCGTTTCGCCCTTATGTCCGGTTACCCTGCAGGGCGGGCTCTGTGTGACTGAGTCAAAAGCTTTTTGAAGTGATAAATCTGATGCCGGTTGCGCCGGCAAACCCTGCCGCCCCGTACATCGGCGGCAAGCGCATTCTCTCGAAGAAAATCATCGAGCGGACCGTGGGCACCAGAAGCTACGGCCTTGCGTTAGAGTGTCGATTTGTTCGGATCGCGGATTTCTCGACAGCGCGCGGCAACTTTGATAGGGTGCAGCCGATGATGCCGATGATACGGAGCTCGATTTGACCAAGGCCGTTTCGCCCGAAGACACGCAGTCGGAGTACCATGCTTCATTTGGGGCAGGATTAGGTGCGGATTTCAAACCGCGCACGACAAGGATCATTATCGGTCCGGGGCTTGATCAAAAGAAGCTCAAAGTCAAGAAGACAGGGCAGGGCGAAAACAGCGAAGGTGACTGAGCCTCTATTGCCACAACGAGGTCAGCGGTACCTGGCCTATGGTCACGCCAAGTTGGGTTTCAAAAACACCACACCGGCATCGAGAAATTGCTCAAGCTTGCCCTCTCGAGTTCCCGAAAGCATACCAGCCTCCTTGACGAGGCTCTGGGCCACAAGTCGAGTGAGGTTGCGCGCGCTCATACGCTGAGAAGTGGAGACCGTGAAAGCCCCGCTCGGCCATGGACATATTCGCTTCTGAGATCGAACAGCTGCTGGTATTGCGCAACGAATCTGGGTCCTGCAAGAAAGCGCCTATGGTCCAAATCTGCTCTACGGCGCGGGCAAGTTCGAGTGTGGCGTGCATTGTGAACCTATCAAGTTTGACCTTGCGGCGTTCGAGCACGCTTTTGATCCCGGGCGGTGCTGAACGTCACGCGGGATCGAGCGGACCAGGCTGAAATAAGGCATTCCGCTAATTACAAAACCTGCGTAGCGTCTGGGTGAGATCTCCTCCGATCCAGAGAATGCCCTTTGAAGTCGATTTGCAAATAAGCAGCGTCTGATCTGTTAGGGCTCTATTAACCACATCTCGCGAAGTGCACCGATTAGGAGCACATTTCGGTCGTTTTCGACCGGTCTCGGGTCGGTTCCGACATCAGCCCCCTTTTATATGCTGAGAAAAAGTGTACAGAACCCATCGCTGACCAAGGAGCCAGGCAATGAACAGGATAGGCATACAGGCAAAGTAACTCGCGGAGACGCACCAGTCTCTCGGATTGCCCTGTTTGTATGTCGTCGTCGTGTTCTAAAGCCGAAGGAGGGCTCCATGCAGTTCGCACGTCAGGTTTCCAAACACATCGCGCTTCATAAGGCCGGCCTCGGCTTCTTGAGCATGCCCGCGATCAACCCTCGCACCTTCGGTCAGGCCAATCGCGTGACCGAAAGCGGCTCCGCCGATGCCGGGGAAAGCGGAATAACGCGGAATCGTCGTAGGAACGAGGACTGAGACCAAGTTCTGGAACGAACCGGTTGCCGAACGTGCCGTGCGCAAGCCGCCGGCTACGCACGGCAAGACCTTGCGCGGCTTCTCGATCTTTAAGGAGACGGTGGTCTACCACGAGAGCGATCTCGAACGCCGCGTATCCACGGTCATCCAGCTTCGCAAGGACGTGAAGGCCATCTATTCGCAATTTCCGGTGCTGTTGTACCGGGATGCCGAGGGGCTGTGGTGCGAACATATCTGCGACTTCTGCGTGGTGTTCGACGATGGTGAGGTTGTCGCCGTCGCCGTGAAGCATGACCGCAAATCCGCTGTGATGGGCGATCTGCTGAAACGCATCGAGGCCGAAGGCTTTCTGCGAAAGAACAAGAATGGCTCGACGACGCCTGAAGCGGTCCATGGCATCCGCCTGATGACCGAGCGCGAGGCGACATATGGTGCCTACGAGAACGCCGAACGCATCCTCCGCGCACGACGGTTGCGTGACGAGGCGGAGTACGAGCGCGCCTATGAGGCCGTCCAGAAGTTCCACGGCCCATTCCGTTTCGGCGAGCTTCTTCGCGGATGCGAAAATCGCGCGTCGCGTCGCACGGCGCTTCTGCTGTTGATCGACGAGTGCGTTCTCGTGCCCGAGACGCCAGCCCGTATCGACGACCTGACGATGTTGATGGTCCGCCGCTGGTCCCCACCACTATTGCTTACACCCGCCAGAAGGAGCCTTTGATGCAGACTGACTTCCAAAAGCCGAGCCTGTTTCATCACGCCATCGTCAAGATGCGTGTCGCTGATCGCTTCACGGAGAACGACGTCGACTGGAAGCCGAAAAAGCGGGATGAAGAGGGCTGGACCTTCAGCAACGAGGCGAACGAGGCCGACGAACGCTTCGTTGCCCATGGCGAAGTGTATTCGAAGTTGGTCAGCGGCGGTGCCAAGCTCCGCTACGGCTACAACGACCCGGAAAACCAACGTCTGCGCGCGATCTTCGGGGACGACACGTTCGATGACATCAAAGGAAAACGCCGCCAGCTCGCTCTGTTCCGCGAGAAGCTGATCGATCGGTTCGACAAAGAGTGGCTTGCTCTGGGGAAGAAGCCTCGCTGGTCGAAGGAGACATTCGAGGCGAAGCTTCGCGGCTGGCGCAAAGAAATCATCACTGAAATGCTCGGTCTCGATGAGGAAGAGACCGACGCCCGTGCCGACGCGATGATCGAGGTTCAGGCGTTCGGCACTCCATCGGTCAAGACATTCCGCCGCGACTACAAGCGCTATCACGCTTGCGGCGGTGAAGTCCTCGGGATTGTTCATCGCCATAATGGTCCAGGCCTGCACCTTCGCAAAGTTGACGCAGACTCGACGGCGTTCGCGCATAAACATGCGCTCAACTACATGACGGACCGCAAGCCGACGATGGCGAAGGTCTATCAGGAGTATATCGCCGCGCTGGGGAAGGAGAACGCAGAGCGTAAAACGCCGCTGCTGAAGGTGACCCGTCACAAGTTCGAGTCGATGATCTCGAAGTTCGACGAATTCGATAAGTGGGACGGCCGCCACGGGCGTGCCTCGGCGCTCAAGCGCTTCGGGATGTACAAACGCGGCATCAATGCACTGACCGTTGGCGAGCGGATCGAAATCGACTTCTGGAACGTCGACCTCATGACGTTGTTCGTCGAGACCGGAATGTGGGACATCCTTCCGCCTTCCTACAAAGAGGCGGTGGTCGGTAAGCGCATCTGGTTCGTAGCGGCGATCGACGTCGCCACGCGCTACATTCTCGCGTTCCGGGCAAGCACCAATCCTAATGCCGTGACGGCAGCAGCCGCCATCCGCATGATCATGTCCGACAAGCGGCACATCTCCGACTTCGTCGGCGCGGAAACCCCATGGATCGGATTGGTTCACCCGCGGAACATTTTCAGCGACAACGGCAAGGAATTCGCGAACACGCTCGTCGAAGGCATCATGCGGGCGGCGAAGATCACGTTCAATCGGCCGCAGGCGGGAAATCCGAAGGCGCGACCCTTCATCGAGAGCCTCTTCCACTCCATCGGGCCGCTGATCGCGTCGTTCTTCGCGGGCAGAACGTTCGGTTCCATCTCCGAGAAGGGCGATTATAACCCTGAGCATCAGATCAGCCTGCAGGTAGACGAGATGATCCAGCTCTTCACGCTGGGCGTCTGCGACATTTACCACAACAAGCCGCACAGCGGGCTTGGCGGCGCGTCTCCACACAACGCCTGGGTTCGCGCGACACAGGAACACGACATCGAGTTCCCGAGTCAGGACCCCGAATTCATGCTCCATGTCTTCGGAACGAAATTCAAACGGCGCATCGGCCAATACGGCATTCCGTTCATGGGCATCCCGTACGTCAACGAGGAGCTGCATCGCCAACGCACCAAGTTCGGGCAGATGGAGTTCGATATCAAGGTCGATACCGAGAACCTCGAGCATATCGCGGTCCGCGGTGACCAAGGTTGGTTCGTCGTCAAGAACCAAGTCGACATCGTTCGTAACCTGTCGCTGGCCGAATGGGTTGTCGCCCGCCACGATCTCCGGACACAACATGCCGTCGAAGCGGAAGCTGGACTGGCGGCGATGAACCGCGCCATCAACCGCCTTGCCGAGACTGGGAGAGCGGCGGCACTGCGAGCGAATCTGACGCCTCGCAACCTCACTGCGGAACACTACGACGTCGTCGAGGCGGAGCTCTTTGGAGCATGGGTTGCAGTGAAGTCAGCCGACACGCCGGCCGTCACGCAGGCTTATGCGTTGCCCGATGATCCGCTTCGTAGCGGATCGGTCTCTGCATCCCGCCTGATCCCAGATTATCACGCAGAGCGTGAGCGCGATGCGAGGAAGAAGAAGCGCGCAGCCGCTGCCGAGAACGCCCCGGACGGACCGGCCGAGACATCCACGCCTACCGAAGCCACTGACAACTACTACGAAGAGTACTGAGTCATGGAAAACGCTACTAACGTCATCTCGTTCGACGCGATCAACGACAAGAAGGCCGAAGTCTACAGCGGCTACATCGAACACGCACGCGACACGCGGTTGGGCACGATGTTGCGCGACCTGGTCGACAACGTGGAGGCTTGCCGCGGCGGCGTAGGATCGCGCCGGCGTGCGCTGTTCCTCATCGGGGCCTCGGGCAGCGGCAAGTCCTTCGCGTTGCGCCATCACTTCAGCCGCATCCCCGAATTCCAGCCGCGGGTGAACCAGTACGGCGAGACCGTGCGGCCGCTGCTGAGCATCGAGGCACCGAAGCCGTGCACGACAAAAGACTTCGCAATGGCGATCCTGGATGCGATCGGAGTTCCGTCGAAGGCCAAGATGACGGAGGGGCAGCTCTTCGCGACCGTGAAGGCCCAGTTGCGCGAGCGCGGGATCATCTATCTTCACGTGGACGAAGCCCAGCACTTGCTGCGCCAAAGCCGCAGCCGCGTCCTCGACGTCCAGGATCGCCTCAAAAGCCTGATGCAGATCGAGGACTGGCCGTTGCACACGATCTATTCCGGAATGCCGGAGCTCGCGGAGCTGCTTACGGGCGATCAGCAGTTGGCGAACCGTTCGATGGTCATGCGCTTCATCCCCCTGAGCCCGCCCGGCGATAAGGCCGGCATCAAGCAGGTATTGGTCGACATCGTCGAAGGCAAGTGCGGCCTGAACCTCTCCGAGGAACTCCGTACCGACGACTTCCTTGGCCGCCTGTGTTCCGCCAACAGCGGCTGCTACGGGAAGATCATCGAAGCAATCCAGGCGGCGTGCTTCCTTGTCATGCACAAGGGCAAGGGTACGGTTGATCGCCGTGCCTTCGCTCACAACTACCAGCGTGACAGCGGTTGCCTTCCGAGCGATAACGTGTTCACCGCCGCGCGCTGGAGTGAAATCGATCCCGGCAACGCTCTGGCCGACCTGGCAACCGCTGGTAAGGGAGGCAAGTGATGGTTCTGCCCGTAACGCTTCCCCTTCACGACGACGAGGCGGCGATCGATCTCGTCGCCCGTCTTGCCGCCGCCAACGGATATCCGTCTCTGCGGGAGTTTCTCGCACATACGGACACCACGGCCACTGCCATCGTTCATGGCGAGATGGATGCCATGTCGCTGGTCAGCGAGTGGTCCACGGTGCCAGTCGCCATTCTGGGAAAACTGTCGGCGAGGGCGTTTGGGGCTGGCGGCACCTGGCAGATGGGCTGTGCAACCCTCAGCAAGGACATGCGGCCGGGCCGAATGCATCGCTTCTGCTCCCAATGCGTGCTGGGAGACCGAGAAAGGGAGGTGGGACGTTTGGCGTCCCGCGCCTATCGCCGTGCATGGTGGATCGTTCGCGGGATCGAAGGATGCCCAGTTCACGGCTGCCGACTGACGGAGGTGGCAGTTGATGCCGCCGGCGACGTTCACGACTTCCCGCAGTTCGTGAATGCCAATCTCGGATTGATCGAGGAAGCCGCGGCGACTCCTGTCCCGAGCCGCCAGCCTCGGCTGGATACGTACCTTCGAGACCGGGTGTTTCAGGATGGCGGGGATGGCTTCCTCGACAGGCTCGACGCGCACGTCGCTGCCGAGTTCTCTCGCTATCTCGGGGACTTTCTGGTCCTCCACGAGGTCAAGGCCTGGATGCACGACGGAACCGATCTGCGTGAATGGGGCTTCGGCCTTGCGGTAAGGGGAGAAGACGAAATCCGCCATGTTCTTGCGGAAGTCATTGATCGGAAGCGCCCGACAACGCAGTATGTCGAGTTGGTTCTCGGGCCGATGGTGAGGTGGTTGCGCCGCAACCTCGTCAAGGAAGCGTATGGGCTCGTGATCGATCTCATGCAGGAGATCATCGAGCGCAACATGCCGTTCGGCGAGGGGCAGACCATCCTCAAGCCCGTCAAAACCCGGCACGTCCACAGTGTGAGTTCCGCGCACGCGGAGTATGGCCTCACCCACGATCGGATCAGAGCCTTGATGAAGGCAAATGATCCTGATTTTCGTGATGGCCTCTCTGACGGCTCCACGTACTTCGACGCTGCCGCCCTGCGTCCGATTCTTGAAGCCGCCAGCGATACCCTGACGAGCAAGGAGACGGGCGAGGCGCTGGGCCTTCGCGAAGAACGGGTTCATGATCTTCTGGTCGCCGGTATTCTGAAGCAGGTCGAAACCCGATCCGACGATGAACGGACTTACACCCGCATCCTCAAATCCGCGGTTGAGGAATTGACGGACCGTCTCAACGGGAAGATGACAGCGGTGGCGAGCGACGAAGGCCACATGTCGTTGGCCGCGGCCGCCAGATTATGGCGTCGTCCGTTCCACACGCTCGTCGCCATGATCCTCGAAGGCAGCCTCGAGACCTCTATTGTTCCAGGCACAGCGCCCGTTCTACAGCGAGCACGGGTGGCATCGGATGCCCTGAAGCTTGACGTCAGTCCATTGGCCGGAGGCGATGATGAACTGATGCGGCTCAAGGAAGCCGAACTCGCGCTCGGTACAACGACCATCACGGTCGCGGACCTGATCAAGCGCGGCTACCTCCGCCAGCGAACCATCCGTCGGGAGACAGGGCGGGATGTGAAATTCATCGAACGGCAGTCTCTGGCAGAGTTTCAGGATGTCTATATTTCCCTGACTGAGATCGCGAAGTCTCGCCAAGGCTACAGGGCTGCGATCAAGGCAGAACTCGACCAAGCCGGAATGTCACCCATCTTCGAACCCGAGGGGTTCATCGCCCGCTTCTACAGGAGATCAGAGATTACCCGGATTGGGTAAGATCGACCCCAAATCGGGTAGAGACCGCCTTACGAAACCCGCTCCGGCGGGTTTTTCTTTGGCTTGCTTTCGAATGCGCCCAAATCAAATGCCGCGGGATGCCCAAGATGTTTTGGGTGTCCAGAAAATTACCTAATGTTTTCAACGATTAATTCTGCAAAATGGACAAACCAAGACCGTGTAATCACTCAGTGCCGGGCAAGCGCCATTCATCAGCGCATGTTCAGTTCGCCATCACCGGCCAGCCGCCGGGCGCTTTTGGCCGAGTGGCATCGACCGCCATCTGGATGAGGTCGTAGCCGTACATCACCCCGGCGAGCTTGATGACGATGATGGCGACGCTCAACAGCGCAAGCCCACCAATGATTCTGTCGCTTTTTTTCACGGCCCGCTTCCCCCGACGTCTCGTGAATCCCGCATTATTCGCGGTGGTTGAAAGTATATCGCGTTCTGCGGGAAGTGCCATGGGCTTGTTCACGTTGCGAGCCGCCCGGCCGCGACGAGCAAGAGGCCGCCGGCGATGCCCTCGACCCATCTGCGGCGGCGATCGGTGAAATTGCCATGGGAGCCCAGGGTCGCGATGGCGAGGCTGAGCAAGGCGTAGACGATGCCGCAAAGACTGATGAAGACGGCCGAGAGCAAGGAGGCCTGAGCCATGATGCTTCCATCATGGCTCATGAACTGCGGCAGGATGGCGAAATAGATCATCATGCCCTTGGGATTGAGGACAGCCGTCAGGAAGCCATGACGAAACCTATTGGTTGCAGCGCTTGACGATATGGGCATCACGCCGCTCCCTTTCAGGGAGGATGCGATGAGCCGAAAGGCGAGGTAGCTCAGATAGGCGATGCCAAGCCATCGCAGCGCCGCAAACAGGAGAGGCGAGGCCGCGATGATGGCAGCCAGGCCGAGCGCCGCCATCGTCGAATGCACGACATAGCCAACGCAGATCCCCACAGTCGAGCGCAGACCGGCGGCAGCACCGCCCGATATCGCCTGCGATGCCACGAACAGCATATCGGGGCCGGGGGTGCAGATCAGCGGCAGCACGGTGGCTGAGAAGAGAAGAAGATTGGTGTTTTCCATAGGGACAAGCCTAGTGCCCCTGTGATGCAATCGGCTTGCGAAGATGCCAATTTCTGGCAGATTATTGGCATCAGAATTCAAGATACGAAATTTATCGGTAGAGAATGCCAATGCGGCTGGATGATATCGACAAGCGTATCCTGCGCGCGCTGCAGCGCGACGGGCGCATGCAGAATGTGGAACTGGCCAGGGAGGTGGGGCTATCGCCATCGCCATGTCTGCGGCGTGTGAAGCTGCTGGAGGATGCAGGCATCATCGATCGTTATGTGGCCGTGGTGAGCCCGGTCAAGGCGGGCCTGCCGCTCTCGATGTTTGCGCGTGTCTGGCTGACGGCGCAGGATGCGGAAACGATCGACCATTTCATCGCGGCAATGAAGAAACTGCCTGAGGTGATGGAATGCTACATCATGCTCGGGGAGAGTGACGCGCTGCTGCGTGTCGCCGTCTCTGATCTCGATGATTACAGGCGGTTCCAGTCGACGCACCTGACGAAGGTCAACGGCATTCAGAACGTCAAGACCGACGTGCCGAGCCAGATCGTCAAGCAGACCTATGCATTGCCGCTGCGCTGAGCGGCCGCGTTTGGAGAATGGCGCTCAATAAAAAACCCGCCGGTGCGATGCAGCGGCGGGTCGTTTGATTCTATCTCTGCCGGATCAGTGCAGGATCTGGCTGAGGAAGAGCTTGGTGCGCTCATGCTGCGGATTGTCGAAGAATTCCTTCGGCGAATTCTGTTCGACGATCTGGCCCTGGTCCATGAAGATGACGCGGTTGGCGACCTGGCGAGCAAAACCCATTTCGTGGGTCACGCACAGCATGGTCATGCCTTCTTCGGCCAGGCCGACCATGGTGTCGAGCACTTCCTTGATCATTTCCGGGTCGAGCGCGGACGTCGGCTCGTCGAACAGCATGATCTTCGGGTTCATGCAGAGCGAGCGGGCGATCGCCACGCGCTGCTGCTGACCGCCGGAAAGCTGACCGGGATATTTCTTCGCCTGCTCGGGAATCTTGACGCGGGTAAGGAAGTGCATGGCGATCTCTTCCGCCTGCTTCTTCGGCATCTTGCGCACCCAGATCGGCGCCAGCGTGCAATTTTCGAGAATGGTCAGGTGCGGGAAGAGGTTGAAGTGCTGGAACACCATGCCGACTTCGCGGCGCACTTCATCGATCTTCTTCAGGTCGTTCGTCAGCTCGACGCCATCGACGATGATCTGGCCCTTCTGGTGCTCTTCCAGGCGGTTGATGCAGCGGATCATCGTCGATTTGCCCGAACCGGACGGGCCGGCAATGACGATGCGCTCGCCGCGCATGACCTTGAGGTTGATGTCGCGCAGCACGTGGAAATCACCGTACCACTTGTTCATGTTGATCATGTCGACCGCGACCTCCGTCTCGGAGACGGTCATTTTTCTCGATTGGGCTTCAGCCATTTTATATTTCCCTCAATTTTATCGCTTGTGGCCGGTGTCCAGATGGCGTTCCACGAAACCTGAATAGCGCGACATGCCAAAGCAGAACAGCCAAAAAACGAAGCCCGCGAAAACAAGACCCGTTATGGGGGTCACCGCGCTCGCCCAGGTCGCATCCGAAAAGTTCTGGCGGACGATGCCGAGCAGGTCGAACATGCCGATGATCGCCACGAGAGACGTGTCCTTGAACATGCCGATATAGGTGTTGACGATGCCCGGAATGACCAGCTTGATCGCCTGCGGCAGAATGATCAGCCGCATCTTCTGCCAGTAGCCGAGGCCGAGCGAGTCCGCACCCTCGAACTGGCCCTTGGGTATGGCCTGCAGACCGCCGCGAATGACTTCGGCCATATAGGCCGAGGTGAAGATCGCGACGCCGACGACGGCGCGCAGCAGCTTATCCACCGTCCAGCCCTGCGGCATGAACAACGGCAGCATGTAGCTCGCCATGAACAGCACCGTGATCAGCGGCACGCCGCGGATGATTTCAATGAACGCCACGCACAGCATCCGCACGACTGGCATCCTGGAGCGACGGCCGAGCGCGAGCAGAATGCCGAACGGGAAGGAGACCGCGATCGCAACGAACGCAATCACCAGCGTTACGAGCAGGCCACCCCATCTTTCCGTTTCGACGGTCTCAAGGCCGAAGCCGCCGTGGAGCAGGAAGAACGAAACAACCGGCAGCACGAAGAACGCCAGGATAGCGTTCAATCCCTTCCTTGGAATGGACGGTATCAGCAACGGGGCGAAGCTGACGATCATCAAGATGCAGACGAGTATCGGGCGCCAGCGCTCGTCCGGCGGATAGAGGCCAAACATGAAGATGGTGAATTTCGCACGGATGAAGGCCCAGCAGGCGGCGTTCCAGCCGTCCGGCTGCGTTCCACCCTGAACCGTGGTGGCGCAGAAGGTGCGGTCGGTTCCGCTCCAGACGGCGTTTATGAACAACCAGTCGACCAAGTGCGGGATCGCCCAGGCAAGGAAGGAGACCGCGAGCAAGGTGAGGACGATGTCCTTCGGCGTGGCAAACAGGTTCTTTTTCAACCAGTGCCACGCGCCTTTTTCACCGGCGGGTGCCGGCTGCGCCACGAGAAGCGTCTTGCTGACGAAGTGTTGATCTACGCTCGACATCTTATCTCTCCACCAGGGCCATCTTGGCGTTGAACCAGTTCATGAACAGCGATGTGACGATGCTCAGGATCAGATAGATGACCATCCAGATGATGACGACTTCGACGGCTCGTCCGGACTGGTTGAGGATCACGCCGCCGACTGCGACGATATCGGCATAGCCGATAGCGATGGCGAGAGACGAGTTCTTGATCAGGTTGAGATATTGGCTCGTCAGCGGCGGGATGATGATGCGCATTGCCTGCGGTATGACGATCAGCCGGTTGATGGCCGACGACCGCAGGCCCAGCGCTCCGGCTGCTTCCGACTGCCCCTTCGGCACGCCGCGGATGCCAGCGCGGACGATTTCGGCAATATAGGATGCGGTATAAAGGGAAAGCGCAAGCAGAAGCGCCAGGAACTCCGGTCCTATGACCGTGCCGCCCGTCAGGTTGAATTTCCCGGCAACAGGATAATCGAAGGAAAGTGGCATGCCCGTTACCAGGAAGACCAGCAACGGCAGGCCGATCAATATGCCGACCGAGACCCAGATGGTATGGAATTGCTGGCCGGTTGCCGTCTGACGCCTGTGGGCCCAACGCGCCACGAAAAATACGGCGACTATGGCGATGAGGAAGGCAACGCCAACCGCCCACATGCCCGCACCGAAGATCGGGCTAGGGAAGGCGAGGCCGCGATTGCTGAGATAGCTGGAGAATGGCAGGTGCACGGCATCGCGCGCCTGCGGCAGCAGCACCAGAACGCCGCTGTACCAGAAGAAGATGACCAGCAGCGGCGGGATATTGCGGAAGATCTCGACATAGGCCTGGGAAAGCTTCGCAATAAGCCAATTATGCGAAAGCCTGCCGATGCCGATCATGAAGCCGACGATCGTTGCCGCGACGATGCCTACCAGCGAAATCAGCAGCGTGTTGAGCAAGCCGACGAGAAGGGCGGTGGCGTTGGTCGAATCGCTGGAATAGGGAATCAGCGCTTGCCCCAGATTGAAGCCGGCGCGTCCTTCGAGAAAACCAAAGCCGAAGGAACGATTCAAAGCGCGCAGGTTGTCGACCGTGTTTGTGACGACGAACCAGCAGAGCCCTGCCAGGATGATAATGGTAAGCGCTTGATAGAAGGCACCCCGAACTTTGGGGTCGTACAACGCCGCCGATAAGGCTGAGCGCTCGCCTTCGGGCGAGTTTGCAGTAATTGCCATATAGAGTTTTTCCCCAGTGTGCCTGTTTCAGGCTTGTTTTCTTGAGGAGAGAGAGGCGGAGCCGCCTCTCTCTTTTAGTTAGGCGCTTTGCGGCTTAGCGAACCGGAGGCGCGTACTGGATGCCGCCCTTGTTCCACAGGGCATTGAGGCCGCGGGCGATCTTCAGCGGGCTGCCTGCGCCGATGTTGCGGTCGAAGACTTCGCCGTAGTTGCCGACGCCCTTGATGATGTTGTAGGCCCAGTCATTGGTGAGGCCGAGGTCGGTGCCGATCGTCGAACCCTGCTCGGCGCCGAGGAAGCGCTTGATGTCCGGGTTCGCCGAGTTCTTCATCTCGTCGACGTTCTTCTGCGTGATGCCGAATTCTTCGGCATTGACCATCGCGTAAGCCGTCCAGCTGACGATATTGAACCACTGGTCGTCGCCCTGGCGAACGGCCGGGCCGAGCGGCTCCTTGGAGATGATTTCGGGCAGAACGACGTTGTCGTCCGGGTTTTTCAGCGTCAGGCGCAGCGCATAGAGGCCAGACTGGTCTGTCGTGTAGACGTCGCAACGGCCGGAATCATAGGCGGTGTTGACTTCCTCGAGCTTGTCGAAAACAACCGGATTGTACTGCAGGTTGTTGGTCTTGAAATAGTCGGCGAGGTTCAGTTCGGTCGTCGTGCCGGACTGGACGCAGATGGCGGCACCCGACAATTCAAGTGCCGACTTCACGTTCAGTTCCTTGCGGACCATGAAGCCCTGGCCGTCATAATAGGTGACGGGGCGGAACTTGAGGCCAAGCGCCGTGTCGCGGTTAATGGTCCAGGTGGTATTACGGGAAAGCACGTCGATTTCGCCCGACTGCAGCGCGGTGAAGCGGTCCTTGGCGCTGAGAGGCGTATATTTCACCTTGGTGGGATCGCCGAATACGGCGGAAGCGACGGCCTTGCAGAAGTCGATGTCGAAACCGGCCCAGTTACCGGAGGCGTCTGGCTGCGCGAAGCCGAGAAGGCCTGTATTCACGCCGCATTGAACGAAGCCCTTGGCCTTTACGTCGCTTAGCGTCGACGCGGAAGCGCCGGACGCGGTGTAAGCCAATGCCGCGGCTCCGAGAAATACGGAGAGAGCAAACTTTTTCATTTTCCCTACCTTTGTCTATTTGTTTTATAGTTAAAGTGTATCGCTCCTGAAGCGGGTTCCCCGAGAACCGCGTTTCCTCACTCTCCTGGTGCGAGTGGTCCTATCACAGTCGTAAATGTATTGGCGGTCAAGACATTGGCCCCACTATTGCGGATTTATTCGGCATTTTCGCTATTTGCGGTCGAAAAATGGGCGTTTGGCGCCAAAATGGGCGGCATTCTGCCGAAAAACTGCTCGAAATTGGAGTTTTTTCGCGAGTTTTGTTATTTTAGCCTTCGAATAATATGAGACACGCAAGGGGCCGGGGTTGACCTCACTGGACTTGGCGGCCACAAATCCAGCTTCCTACAGCGCCAAAGGCATATCCGGACATGAAAGACAAAGACACACTCCTGCAGAACGCTGGCATCAATACGCGTTTGTCTCACATCGGCAATTCACCCTTCGATTTCCACGGCTTCGTCAATCCGCCCGTGGTGCATGCCTCGACGGTGCTTTTCCCCAATGCGCGCGTGATGGAAACCCACGACCAGAAATACACCTACGGCACGCGCGGAACGCCGACGACGGATGCGTTGTGTGAGGCGATGGATGCGCTGGAGGGATCGGCCGGAACGGTTATCGTTCCCTCCGGCCTTGCTGCCGTCACTGTGCCATTTCTGGCTTTCCTGTCCGCTGGCGATCATGCGCTGGTCGTTGATTCGGTCTATGGTCCCACGCGCTTCTTCTGCGATACCATGCTGAAGCGCCTTGGTATCGAGGTCGATTATTACGATCCTTTGGTCGGTGCCGGCATCGAGCAACTGATCAAGCCGAACACCAAGCTCGTCCATACCGAAGCACCGGGTTCCAACACCTTCGAAATGCAGGATATTTCGGCGATCTCGGCTGCGGCGCACCGGCACGGCGCGGTCGTGACCATGGACAATACCTGGGCGACGCCGCTCTATTTCAAGCCGCTCGATCACGGCGTCGACGTCTCCATCCATGCGGTAACGAAGTATCCCGCCGGCCATTCCGATATTCTGATGGGAACGGTTTCCGCCAATGCGGCGCACTGGGGGCGGCTGCTGGATGCGCATGGCCAGCTCGGTATCTGCGGCGCACCTGACGATGCCTATCAGGTCCTGCGCGGCTTGCGCACGATGGGCGTGCGCCTGGAGCGCCACCAGGAGAGCGCACTTGCGATCGCCCGATGGCTTGAGGGCAGGGAGGAAGTCGCGCGCGTCCTGCATCCGGCTCTTCCGAGTTTTCCCGGTCACGAGCTGTGGAAGCGTGATTTCAAGGGGGCGAGCGGCATTTTCTCCTTCGTGCTTGCCGCCGATAGCCCCGAGAAGTTCAAGGTCAAGGCGCACGCCTTCCTCGACGCGCTGCGGATTTTTGGACTCGGCTATTCTTGGGGCGGTTTCGAAAGCCTTGCGGTGCACGTCAACCTCAACGACCGCCGCGTCACCAAGGCCCCGACCGAGGGGCCGGTGATCCGTCTGCAGATCGGCCTTGAGGATGTCGCCGATATCAAGGCAGATATCGAAAAGGGTTTTGCTGCCGTCAAGGCGGTTTAATCAGCCGATCGCGCGATACCCATAGATCCAGTCCATGTCCGCCGCGAGGCTTTGCGGCGGGCGAAGTGAAAGGACGAGATCGCGCGCCATACGGATCGGGCCGCGTGCGTGATAGGCGAATTGATTGAAGGCGGCGCGCTGTCGCAAGCGCGCGATACGCGGCGCCCGATGTTTCTCATAGAGCTCGAAGGCCTCGGCCGGCGAACGCGCGGAAAGCATGCCGGCAAGCTCGAAGGCGTCCTCGATGGCCATGGCGGCACCTTGCGCGGCGAACGGCATCATCGCATGCGCGGCGTCACCGATCAGGATCGTATCGCGGCCATTATGCCATCGGCCGCCCTTCATCTCGTAGAGCGGCCAGAAGCTCGCCTGATCCTGGGCTTCGAGCATTTTCAGAATTGTATTATTCCAGCCGGAAAAGCCGCGCAGCATCTGCTCGCGCTGTGCCTTGTTGCCCGCCGAGCCCCAATCGCGGCTGGCGCTGCTGCCGGAGACGATGGCGACGATATTAAAGGCTGCATTTTCGCGGATGGGGTAGCAGACGAGATGGCTGGACGGGCCGAGAAATGCGGTGACACTTGCCTTGTCCAACAGAGCAGGGGCAGCCGCCTCCGGAACGGAAAAGCGCCACGCGACATTGCCGGAGAAGAGCGGCGAGGGCGCGCCGGGCACCATTGCATGCGCCTTCGACCAAACGCCATCGGCACCGATGATCAGATCGAATTCCCTGCCGGCGATTTCTTCCAGCGCCTGCTTGCTTTTGAGGTCGATATGCCGCCCGAGATGCAGTTTGCAGAGCTCATTGGCGGTCACGGCATCGAGGAGCGCTTTCTGCAGTGTCGCGCGATGCGCGGTGCCGTAAGGCGATCCCCATCGTTCCCGGGCAAATTTTCCGCAGCGAACCGATGCGACAGGGCGCAGCGATGAGCCGGAGACGAGCCGGACTTCCTCTGGCTCCAGCCAGACCGACCGCAACCTGTCGAGCACGCCGAGCGCATCGAGAATGCGGGAGGCGTTCGGTGAAATCTGCAGACCGGCGCCGACTTCGGTCAGCACTTCGGCTTGCTCAAAAATGTCCGAGGCTATGCCATGCTTCGCCAGCGCCAGTGCTGCCGTCAATCCGGCTATTCCGGCGCCGATGATGGCAGCTGCTTTGATCGGCATTTCTTTTGTCCGATCGGACTCTAAGGCGTCACGCCGCCTTGAAGTGGAAGACGCAGCCGGCCGGGTTGGTCTGGTCCGCTTTCAGCGAGGGATTATAGCGGTAAAGCGTGGAGCAGTAGGAACAGACCTTCTCGCTCTCGTCGCCGATGTCGATGAAGATGTGCGGATGATCATAGGGAACCGAGGCGCCGGTGCACATGAATTCCTTCACGCCGATTTCGATGACGCGATGTCCGCCGTCGTTCTGGAAATGGGGAATATTGTGGCCGGCCATGATGATCTCCAAATGCGTCTTGCCTAAAGCGGCATGAATGTTGCGCCAGACTTGGTAGCCCCTCTTTATAATCCTTCTTCCCGATTGTGTAGTGCGAAAGTCCGGCTCGATGCAGAGATTTTCGCAAGCGCAGGGTTCATTTGATATCGCCGATAAAATATGGTCCGGCACCAACACGACCCAGATTGCAAAGACGACGCCATGAATTTGAATGCTCCCCCGATGTCTCACTTTGTTCGAGACGGATTGAAGCTCGCCTTTTTCGATGAAGGCGATCCGAACGGCCCGCCGGTGCTGCTGATACACGGCTTCGCCTCGACCGCGATTGCCAACTGGGTCAATCCGGGCTGGCTGAAGACGCTCGGCGAGGCGGGCTATCGCGTCATCGCCATCGACAATCGTGGCCACGGCTTGAGCGACAAGCTCTATGATGCCGATGTCTATCATCCCTGGATCATGGCTGAGGATGCCGTGGCGCTCCTCGATCATCTGGGTATCCCCGAGACCCATGTCATGGGTTATTCCATGGGTGCACGCGTTTCGACCTTCATGGCCATTGCGTATCCCGATCGTGTCCGATCGCTGGTGCTCGGCGGGCTCGGCATCGGCATGGTCGAAGGTGTCGGCGACTGGGACCCGATCGCCGATGCGCTGGTTGCTCCCTCGCTTGATGATGTCAGCCATGCGCGTGGGCGCATGTTCCGGGCCTTTGCCGAACAGACGAAAAGCGACCGCCAGGCGCTCGCCGCCTGCATCCAGGGCTCGCGCGATCTGGCCTCACGCGAGGATGTGGCGAAGATCGAGGCGCCGACGCTGATCGCCGTCGGCACCAAGGACGATATTGCCGGCTCCGGACAGGAACTAGCGGCACTGATGCCGAACGCTGAGGCCATCGACATTCCGAACCGCGATCACATGCTCGCCGTCGGCGACAAGATCTTCAAAACGGCGGTTCTGGAATTCTATCAGCGCCTCGACCGGCGCTAAGGCATTTCTAGTAAAGGGCGCAGCGGTTTTCCGTCTGAAATGCGCTGGGAAATGCCTAAGTCACCGTCCGGTGAAGTGGGGCTTTCGCCGTTCGGCAAAGGCGGCGCGGCCCTCGGCGTAATCGGCGCTGTCGAAGGTTTCGGCGCCGATCACCTCCGCCTCGCGCAACAGGTCGCCATCCTGCTCGATGACGGCGCGGACTGCCAGTTTCGAGGCGTGTAGCGCAATCGGAGCATTGGCGGCGATGGCATGAGCAAGCGCGGATACCTCTCCATCGAAAGCCGCCGCCTCGATTTCCTCCAATAGAAATCCGGCGGCGGCCATTTTCTCGCCCGACATGGGAGCGCCGGTAAACAAGGTCACCTTGGCCATCTGCGGTCCGAGCGCGTTGATGATGTCCTGCACCGCGTCTGCCGGGTAGGCGATGCCGAGACGAACGGCGGGAACGCAAAAGCGCGCGCCTCGTTCGGCGACGCGCAGATCGCAGGCGGCGGCAAGCCCGAAGCCGCCGCCATAGCATATGCCGCGGATCGCCGCGATGGTCGGCACGCGGCAATGGCGGATGGCGGCGAAGGCCTGACTGTTCAGCGCTTCATAGGCGACTGCTGTCTCGGAATTCTTGCGTACGATGTCGAATTCGCTGATATCGGCGCCAGCCGAAAAATCTGCGCCCGAGCCGCGCAAAACGATCACATGCGCATGGGCTTCATCGGTCAGAATGCGCACCGCCTGCGGAATGGCGCGCCACATGGCGGATGTCACGGCGTTTTTTCTGTCGGGGTTGCCGATCGCGATGGTGCCTATCGCATCGCTGCATGTCGCTCGAATGAGACCGCCGGCAAAATCATGTTCGAAATTCATGCGCGACCAACCCATTTGTCTTGTGTGGCATTTATTCTATATAATGCACCCCTGACAGAAAATCGGGAGACCGCCAATGGTCGCAGTAACGGATATTCGCCAGGTAGAAGGCCTGGGCGCGGTGAAGGTCATGGACCCGATCTGGGACAGCATGCGCGAGGAAGCACGCGCTGCTGCCGAAAAGGACCCACTCCTTGCCGCTTTCCTCTATTCGACGATCATCAACCATCGTTCGCTGGAAGAATGCGTCATCTATCGCATCTGCGAGCGCCTCGACCATCCGGACATGCAGGCCATTCTCTTGCGGCAGACCTTCGAGGAAATGCTGGCCGACTGGCCGGAATGGGGATCGATTCTGCGGGTCGATATCCAGGCCGTTTATGACCGCGATCCCGCTTGCCTACGTTTCATGGAGGCAGTGCTCTATTTCAAGGGTTTCCATGCGCTGCAGACGCATCGTCTCGCACACTGGCTCTATAATCGCGGTCGACGCGATTTCGCGCTCTATCTGCAGAGCCGATCCTCCAGCGTCTTTCAGACCGACATCAATCCGGCGGCGCGCATCGGCAAGGGCATCTTCCTCGACCATGCGACCGGCCTCGTGGTGGGCGAAACGGCTGTGATCGGCGATAACGTCTCGATCCTGCACGGCGTGACGCTTGGCGGCACCGGCAAGGAAGGCAGCGACCGCCATCCGAAGATTGCCCACGGCGTCCTGATCGGCGCCGGAGCCAAGATTCTCGGCAATATCCAGATCGGCCATTGCTCGCGCATTGCCGCCGGTTCGGTGGTGCTGAAGGAAGTGCCCGCCAAGACCACGGTTGCCGGCGTTCCGGCCAAGGTCGTCGGAGAAGCAGGGTGTTCGGAACCGTCTCGCTCGATGGATCAGCTTTTGGCCGAGCAATTGGTCGTGGATCAGATCATGGGCGCGGGAATCTAGGAAAATCCAGTACGACTTGCGGAGGCGTGCGCTGTCGCCGGAGAGCTATGCGCGGTTCCGGTCTTTACACAGCCGCTTTTCCTATGCAAGAAGCGGCCAACCGAGATCCTCACGGAGAAGCATTGTGAAGCCAGAAGAAATCAAGAAACTCGACGCCTATTTCAAGCGCACGTTCAACCCGCAGATCGTGGTAAAGGCCCGCCCGCGCAAGAACGATTCTGCGGAAGTCTATCTTGGCGAAGAGTTTCTGGGCGTCGTCTATATCGACGACGAAGACGGCGACCGCTCCTATAATTTCTCGATGGCCATCCTGGACGTCGATCTCTAATTCCCTCGGTCTCGTATAGTGATCGAATATCCAGGCCGTATTTCATTGAAATGCGGCCTTTTTCTTTGGTTGATGTCAATTTGATCATTCCGCTGCCGTTTTGATCTCAGGCAGCTTCTTCCGACGGAATGCCAATATTTTAAGCAAAGCCTGTGGTTGCAGGGCTTAAGATATATATTAGGAAAATCAGAATGATGCGGTGCATTCATTGCCGGTGACACCGCCCTGTCATTGGAAATGCAACCGAAAGGTGATATTGCGACGCACAAGACTACTTGACTAATTGTGCGTCGCATTTAACCTTTAGCCCTGTAAACCGGCCGCCGGCCGGCCAACAAGGGACGGAGAAGCATGTTCAATCTCGATGAAGCGAACAAGAAGGGCAAGGAAGCCATGGACACGGCGCTGAAGAGCTATTCCGATGTCACCAAGGGCTTTCAGGCGATTGCCGCCGAAGCCGCCGAATACTCCAAGAAGTCTTTCCAGGATGGCGTCTCACACTTCGAAACGCTCGCTGGCGTCAAGAGCTTTGAAGCTGCCTTCGAACTGCAGAGCAGCTATGTGAAGTCTTCCTACGAAAACTTCGTTGCCGAAGCCACCAAGCTCGGCGAAATGTATGCCGATCTCGCCAAGAACGCTTACAAGCCCTACGAAGCGCCTGTCGCCGCCGCGACGAAGGCTGCTAGCAAGGCTGCAGCAACGGCAACCGCCGCTTAAGCTTTCGATACGCCGTAAGGCAAAAATTTCTAAAAGGCCGGCTGCGCGATGCGTGGCCGGTCTTTTGCGTTTTCGCCTGCTCAACTAGGCTTGAAGATATGCAGCGACTTTTTTGATCGCAGCCCTCTTTGTCAGCGAATTGTGATTGCAGTGTCCCGCAAGGGGCTTAAAATCACGCCAATATGAACTAAGTTAGTGGTTCGGATATCCGGCCCGACCAAGTGAAGTAACCAACCCTAGTACCAAGTCGGAATGCGATAGCTTCTGCCGGATGATTTGAGGAATGAATGAAATGATCGCTGAGCCGATCCGGATGCAAAACAACAGCGAAAGGAACGGGGACAACGGAAACCGTGGGACCTCGGTCATCACACGTACCAAGCCCAAGACCAAAAAACCGAACCTGTACCGCGTGCTGCTTCTGAATGACGACTATACGCCCATGGACTTCGTGATCCATATCCTGGAGCGTTTCTTCCAAAAGGATCTAGAAGGTGCCACCCGTATCATGCTGCATGTCCACAACCATGGCGTGGGCGAGTGCGGGATATATACATATGAAGTAGCCGAAACGAAGGTGAGCCAGGTGATGGACTTTGCCCGGCAGCACCAGCATCCGCTGCAATGTGTTATGGAAAAGAAGTGAGGATCTGAACGTGCCAACATTTTCGCCTAGTCTTGAGAAGGCGCTGCATCAGGCACTGACCTACGCGAACGAGCGGCATCACGAGTATGCCACGCTGGAACATCTGCTTTTGGCGCTGGTAGACGACGCCGATGCCGCAGCTGTCATGGGCGCGTGCAATGTTGATCTCGACGCGCTCCGTAAGACTCTGACTGAATACGTCGATAATGAACTCTCCAACCTGGTCACGGGCTATGATGAGGACTCGAAGCCGACCTCCGGCTTCCAGCGGGTCATCCAGCGCGCCGTGATCCATGTACAATCTTCCGGCCGCGAGGAAGTGACGGGCGCCAACGTTCTCGTCGCGATTTTCGCCGAACGGGAAAGCCACGCCGCCTTCTTCCTGCAGGAGCAGGAAATGACCCGCTACGACGCGGTCAACTATATCTCGCACGGTATCGGCAAGCGCCCGGGTTCCTCCCAGACCCGCACGCCGCGCGGCGCCGAAGACACCGAGTCTGAAAGCAAGCCGACTGCTCGTGGCGAGCAGGAAGAGGGTAACAACAAGAAGCAGCAGGACGCGCTGAAGGCCTACTGCGTCAACCTCAACGAGAAGGCCAAGAACGGCAAGATCGATCCGTTGATCGGTCGTCACTCCGAGGTCAATCGCACCATCCAGGTGCTTTGCCGCCGCTCGAAGAACAACCCGCTTTACGTTGGCGATCCCGGCGTCGGCAAGACGGCGATTGCCGAAGGCCTTGCCAAGCGGATTGTCGAAGGCAAGGTCCCGGAAGCGCTGGCTGACGCCACGATCTTTTCGCTCGATATGGGCACGCTGCTTGCCGGCACCCGTTATCGCGGCGATTTCGAGGAACGCCTGAAGCAGGTCGTCAAGGAACTTGAAGAGTATCCCGGCGCCGTGCTGTTCATCGATGAGATCCACACCGTCATCGGCGCAGGCGCCACGTCCGGCGGCGCTATGGATGCGTCGAACCTGCTGAAGCCGGCTCTTTCCTCGGGTGCGATCCGTTGCATCGGGTCTACCACCTACAAGGAATATCGTCAGTTCTTCGAGAAGGACCGGGCACTCGTCCGTCGCTTCCAGAAGATCGACGTCAACGAGCCGAGCATCGAGGATGCCATCGAAATCATGAAGGGCCTGAAGCCCTATTTCGAAGAGTATCATCACCTGCGTTACTCGAACGACGCCATCAAGACGGCTGTCGAACTGTCGGCTCGCTATATCTCCGACCGCAAGCTGCCGGATAAGGCGATCGACGTGATCGACGAGACGGGTGCCGCCCAGATGCTGTTGCCACCGTCCAAGCGCCGCAAGCTGATCACCGAAAAGGAGATCGAAGCGACGATCGCGACCATGGCCCGCATTCCGCCGAAGACGGTTTCCAAGGATGACGAGATGGTTCTCGCCAACCTCGAACAGGAACTGCGTTCGGTCGTGTACGGCCAGGATACGGCGATCGAAGCGCTGTCGACCTCGATCAAGCTGGCTCGCGCCGGCCTGCGCGAGCCGAACAAGCCGATCGGCTGCTACGTCTTCTCCGGCCCCACCGGCGTCGGCAAGACCGAAGTCGCCAAGCAGCTTGCCTCGTCGCTCGGCGTCGAATTGCTGCGCTTCGACATGTCGGAATACATGGAGCGTCATACGGTTTCCCGGTTGCTCGGTGCACCTCCCGGCTATGTCGGTTTCGACCAGGGCGGCCTCCTGACCGATGGCGTCGATCAGCATCCGCATAGCGTGGTCCTGCTCGACGAAATCGAGAAGGCGCATCCGGATATCTTCAATATCCTGCTGCAGGTCATGGACCATGGCGCGCTGACCGACCACAACGGCAAAAAGATCGACTTCCGCAACGTCATTCTGATCATGACGACCAATGCGGGCGCTTCGGAAATGGCCAAGGCCGCCATCGGCTTCGGCTCGTCCAAGCGTACGGGCGAGGATGAAGAGGCGCTCAACCGCCTGTTCACGCCAGAATTCCGCAACCGTCTGGATGCGGTCATTCCGTTCGCACCGCTGCCGACCACGGTTATACATAAGGTCGTTCAGAAGTTCATCATGCAGCTGGAAGCGCAGCTTTCGGAACGCAACGTGACCTTCGACCTGCACGAGGACGCCATCGCCTGGCTGTCCGAGAAGGGCTACGACGACAAGATGGGCGCCCGTCCGTTGGCGCGCGTCATCCAGGAAAACATCAAGAAGCCGCTGGCCAACGAAATCCTCTTCGGCAAGCTGAAGAAGGGTGGCGTCGTCACCGTCACGGTCGGCAAGAAGGAAGACGGTTCGACCGGCATCCTGCTCGACGCGACCGCCGATACCGCTCCGATCCGGCCGAAGCCGGAAGCCGAGGTGGGCGAACCACATGTCGAGGCGGATGAGGATGACGGCGACACGACCGTCAAGGCCAGAAGCCGCGTCGGCAAGGCTGCAACGGCAGCGGATAGCCGCCGCTCGGCCAAGGCCTCTACTTCGGGCGAGAACGACGAGTCGGAAGGCAAGTCGCCGCGCAAGGGCGGCACGGTTCCGAAGGTTCCGCGCAAGTAATCGCCGACTGGTGATGTTAGGAAACGAAAGGCTGCATTGGAAACAATGCAGCCTTTTTATATGCGTATTTTAATTATCTAATGTAATGCTAGAGCTTTGTGTAATCGATTTCGAGAAAGGCCTCGACTTCAGGCGACCAGCGATCCCTGACAAAAGCGACATGGTCGGGGTGGATGTTATAAGCGTCGTAGCCCCCTTGATCATCGAACTCCATTGAGAAGCCGAAGGTAAAATCATTCTTCGGGCTGGTTTGCCGAAGCTGTTCGAAGTTCCGGACGCTCGGTATACCCTTGAGAATAAGGGCATCCTTGAGGAAGCTGGCCTCTTCAGCTGAGCCGGCGGCATGTTTCAGCCGAAAGGCGACGGTATGACGAATCATATGCGCCTCCCGCTCAAGCCAGCGCTTCGATGATCTTCCTGGCGTTCTCCGCCAGCACCGCGCCATCTTCCATCTTGCCCGAGTGCGGCTTCAGCGCGACGCCTTCGAGCCGCGGAATGACATGGAAATGCAGGTGGAACACGGTCTGGCCGGCGGACGGCTCGTTGAACTGGGCGATATAGACGCCGTCGGCGTCAAAGGCTTCCTGAACGGCGACGGCGATCTTCTGGACGACCGTAATCGCGTGCTGCAATGCAGCCGGATCGGCATCAAGGATATTGCGGGAAGGGGATTTCGGTAGCACCAGCGTATGGCCTGGCGATTGCGGCATCACGTCCATGAAGGCGACCGTGTGCTCATCCTCGTAGACGCGATAGGAAGGGATGTCGCCCTTCAGGATCTTCGCGAAGATATTGTTGTCGTCATAGGCGGGGCTGGTCATCCAGTGTCTCCTCGTCTTGCGTTTGCTGTTGTCCAGAATAGCTGGAGCAATTCCAGGAAAAGTGTATAGCGGTTTTCCGTCCGGAATTGCGTAAAAACAAAAAGATAGAGCGTTTTCGCGATTCGAAGAAAAGCGGAAAAGCCCTAGATATCCTGCCGTTCGCCTTTGCGGAAGGGGCTGTGCTCAGTGAGGATTTCGCTCATCTCCTCCACCTGTTCCCGCTCTTGTTTCAGGTAGTCGGCAACGGCGCGCCGCAGGCCCTGATGGCCGATATAATGTGCCGAATGCGTGATGACCGGAAGATAGCCGCGCGCCAGCTTGTGTTCGCCCTGTGCGCCGGCCTCCACCCGCTTCAGCCCCTTGTCGAGGGCAAAGTCGATCGCCTGATGATAGCAGACTTCGAAATGCAGGAAGGGATGATCCTCGATGCAGCCCCAGTGCCGGCCATATAGTGTTTCTCCGCCGATGAAGTTGATGGCGCCGGCGATATAGCGGCCCTCGCGTTTGGCCATGACGAGCAGGATGTCGTCAGGCATGCGCTCGCCGATCAGCGAATAGAATTTCCGGGTGAGGTAAGGGCGGCCCCATTTGCGGCTGCCGGTATCCATATAGAAGGCGAAGAATTGATCCCAGATGTTTTCGGTGAGATCGCTTCCTGTCAGCCAATCGATGCTGATCCCATGCTCGACCGCCGCGCGCCGCTCTTTCTTCAGTGCCTTGCGCTTGCGCGACGCCAGCGTCTCCAGAAAGGCGTCGTGATCAGCGTAGCCCTCGTTGATGAAGTGAAACTGCTGGTCGGTGCGGTGCAGATAGCCATCGCCTTCGAAGACGGACGCTTCCTCTTCCGGCAGGAAAGTGATGTGCGCGGAGGAAACGCCGAGCTGCCGTGTGACTTCCTTGAGGCTTTCGGCCAGCGCAGGCTGCAGTACGCTGCGATCCTGTCCCTCGGCGACGAGGAGCCGCGGTCCCGTGGCGGGCGTGAAGGGAATGGAGCATTGCAGCTTGGGATAGTACCGGCCACCGGCTCGCTCGAAAGCGTCGGCCCAGCCATGGTCGAAGACATATTCGCCCTGGCTGTGGCTCTTCAGATAGCCGATGACGGCACCGAGCAATTCGCCGCCGTCGTTTTCCAGCAGCAGGTGATTGCCAAGCCAGCCGGTCTTGTCGGTCGCGGAGCCGGACTCCTCAAGCGATGAGAGGAAGGCGTGCGAGACAAAGGGATTATATGGCAGCACGCTGCCGGTTCTGGATGCCCCGGCGAGCTTCGACCAGCTTCCCGGGGCGATATTCTTGAAGGATCGTTCGACTCGAATGGATAATTCGTCTGTCATCAAATTCTTGCGCTAAGAAGGAAGGGAGGGCTCTCACCGCTGCGCCATGCATCCAAGGGGACGCGCCACAGGCGCAGCGATAATTTGGGTTTGCGCAAAGCCTCGCCTTCAATCGATCCCGATTTACGAGACTATGCGCGGGTCAAAACCTTCGAAGGTCATCTGGTCTGCATTGGCAAATGTATGTTTGCGGGCCGCTTCGTCGCGCACGGTCCAGGTGATGACCGGAATACCGCGCTGGCGCTGCGCCGTGACAAAGGGGTTCGGCAGGTGGCCGTAGAAGTACGAGATGAAGTCTAGCCCAAGATGCATGGCTTCGTCATGCTGAAAAAATGTCTCGGGCTTGTTTCCTTCGGCTGTAAGCCCGACCGGGTAGGATGCTTCCAGGCTTTTGAGGTCCTTGAGCAACCAATGGTCGAAGCTCATGAGCGCCACATGTCCCTTGTAGCCTTCGAGCACTTCCAACACGGATTCCGCAAAGCCCTCGTCATCGCCTTCGCGTCCCTTCAGCTCCAGCACCAGCGGCACCTTGCCGTCGCAAAGCTGCAGAAGCTGCTTCAGCGTCGGGATCTTGTCCTTGGTGCCGCCGATCGACAGCAGGCCGAGTTCGGCCGAGGTACGCTCGCGCACTTCGCCAGGCAGGTTGCAGACGCGCTGCAGGTCGTCGTCATGGAAGACGACCGGAACGCCGTCCGAAGCGTAGTGCAGGTCGCACTCGATGGCGAAGCCTGCCTCGACGGCGCGGCTGAAGGCTGAGAGCGTGTTCTCCCAGACTTGCCTGTTCATGTCATGATAGCCGCGGTGAGCGACGGGACGCTCGGTCAACCAGGCAAGCTTGCTCATCAGGCAATTTCCAGAATGGCATCGATTTCGACGGCGGCGTTCAGCGGCAGGGCTGCCATACCGACGGCGGCGCGGGCGTGCTTGCCGGCTTCGCCGAGTACGTTTGCGAGAAGATTGGAAGCGCCGTTGATCACAAGGTGTTGTTCGACGAAATCAGGGGTCGAGGCGACAAAACCGTTCAGCTTGATCAGGCGCTTGATGCGGCCGAGATCGCCGCCGAGGGCAGCCTTCGCCTGGGCGAGAATGTTGATGGCGCAGAGTTCGGCAGCGCGCTGGCCGCCGGCAACGTCGACATTCTTGCCGAGATGACCCGTCACGGCGATCTTGCCGTTTTCCATCGGCAATTGGCCCGAGAGATAGAGAAGATTGCCGCTGATGACGTAGGGAACATAGTTGGCGGCCGGTGCCGCAGCCTGTGGCAGAACGATGCCGAGTTCCTTCAGGCGGCCCTCAATAGCGTCGGACATTTTCATCTCCCGTTTTGTTGTAAAAACTTCAAAAATCCGGCATCAAGACTAAATTCCGTCACTTAGGATCGGCAGCCTCGTTTCAGCCGAAAGCGTTCTTATAACATCGCGTGCGAGTCCAACAGGAGATAATGAATGTTCCGCTCGAGTCTTGCAGCCACCGTTGTTTCGGGGCTGGGCATTCTGTCACTGGGGACTTCGGCGGCCTATCCGGCCGGTCCGAGCGGGCTGATCGCGCATCGCGCCGTGTATGATCTCGAGCTCAAGGATGCCTCGGACCGCTCCGGCATTTCCGGCATGGTCGGCCGCATGGTCTATGAGTTCGACGGTTCCGACTGCACGGGTTTCACCACCAACTTCCGCTTCGTGACGAAGATCGATACCGGCGATTCCACCCGCGTCAGCGACCAGCAGACGACGACCTTCGAAGACCTCGGCAAGCGCCTGTTCCGCTTCGAGACCAAGTCCTATACGGACAACCAGCTCGACAAGGACGTGCGCGGTGCGGCAAGCGACGACCAGAAAGGCATCAAGGTCGACCTCACGCAGCCGCACAACAAGCAGGTCCAGATCATCGAAAGCCGCTTCCCGACCGAGCATATGCTCGACATCATCCACAATGCGAAGCTCGGCAAGAATTTCTTCGAGGCGCAGGTCTTCGACGGTTCCGATGATGGCGACAAGCCGCTGATCGCGACCACCGTTGTCGGCAAGGAGCAGACACCGGGCAAGGACGATCCCGATGCCGATAAAGCCGGCGCCTTTGCGACGACGCCTTTCTGGCCCGTGACCGTCGCCTATTTCAACGAAAAGTCCACGGGCGATGCCACGCCAGTCTACCGCATGTCCTTCAAGCTCTACGAGAACGGCATAACGCGCGATCTCACCATGGACTATGGTGACTTTGTGCTGACCGGCAAGCTCACCAAGCTTGAAGTCCTCAATACCAAGGCGTGCCAATAGCCCCAGGACGGGCTGCGCCCAGGACGTAAAATCATCGTCATAAAACTGTGATCCAAGTTTCACTATGGTGTGAAAGGATCGGCACGTGTGGGTGAGTCTGTCTTTGCCCGCGCCGATCAGGAATTGTAGTGGGGCGCGCGGGGGAATGATCGTCTTGGGGGCGGTTGGTAATTTTTGCGGTCGGCTCCGTGTTCATGCACAGGAAAGCACGACTTATGAGCAATACCGATATCTCCGCCAGTTCCAGCAATAGCCTGCCTGTCGCCGTCGCCGATCCGGCGGAGATCGCTCGCATCGGCGACAGCATCGACCTGACCGACCGCGCCGGCATTTCCGTCTATGGCGACCGTGCCCAGCAGGCCGTTTCCGACTATTCCGACCGCATCCTGCGCGAGGTGCGCAATCGCGATCTCGGCGAAGTCGGCAAGCTTTTGACCGATATCATCGTCAAGTCGAAGAAGCTCGATCCGGCCTCGCTTAAGGACGAGGGTTTCCTGTCGCGGATGTTCTCCTCGTTCAGGGCGAAGCTGGAGCGTTTCAAGGAACAGTTCGAGGACGTGGCCGGCCAGATCGATCGCATCGGTCTCGAGCTTGATCGCCATAAGGATGTCCTGCGTCGTGATATCGCGCTTCTGGACGACCTGCATGAGGAAACCAAGCAGTCCATCGTGCAGCTCGATGCCTATGTGCAGGCCGGCAAGACGTTCGCCGAGCGCTTTCGCACGATCGAACTTCCCCGGTTGAAGAGCGCTGCCGATGCTGCCTCGGCCAATCCCGGCGGCGGCATGCTGGAGGCGCAGGTCTATCAGGATAGTCTGCAGGCGCTCGATCGGCTGGAAAAGCGGGTCTTCTACCTGCAGCAGGCTCGCCAGCTTGGCATCCAGCAATTGCCGCAGATCCGCATCGTCCAGGCGGGTGATGAAACCCTGATCGAGAACCTGCAGGCGACATCGGCGCTGACCGTGCCGGCATGGAAGCAGAAGATGGTTATCCTGCTCGGTCTCACCCAGCAGAAATCGGCGCTCGAGCTGCAAAAGACGGTCACCGACGCCACCAACGACATGATCCGCCAGGCTTCGAAGATGATGAAGGATCAGGCGATTGCCATAGAACAGCAATCGCAGCGCGGTATCGTGGATATCGACACGCTCGCCGCCGCCAATCGCGACCTGATCGACACGATCGGTGGCGTCCTGAAGGTGCAGGAGGATGGCCGCGCCAAGCGGGCCGAGGCGGAGCAGCGGATGCAGAAAATGACTATCGAGCTCAAGAAAGCAATGATCGAGGCGCGGTAATTCGCATGACAATCCGCACATTCGTTACCGGCCTGACGCTCGCGGCGGCTCTTGCGCTGAGCGGCTGCAACGTCGGCGGGCAAGGCCCGAAATTCTCGATTATCTCCGGCTCGGAAAACACGGTTCTTCAGCCGATCGTCGAGGAGTTCTGCAAGGAAAAGAAGGCGAGCTGCAGCTTCACCTACGAGGGCACCCTGGATATCGGCCTTGCTCTCCAGAGTGAGAAAGGCGTTGAGCAGGACGCAGTCTGGCCGGCGTCGGGCGTGTGGGTCGACATGTTCGATACCAAGCGCCGGGTGAAGTCGCTGACGTCCGTTGCGCAGATGCCCGTCATTCTCGGCGTGCGCAAATCCAAGGCCGAAGCGCTCGGCTGGGTCGGCAAGCCGGTCTATATGAAGGACATACTGGCGGCGGTGAAGAACGGCTCGCTGAAATTTCTCATGACATCGGCGACGCAATCCAATTCCGGCGCCAGCGCCTATCTCGCGATGCTGTCGAGCGCGCTCGGCAACAAGCCGGTCATCGAGCCGGGCGATCTCGACAAGCCCGACGTGCAGGGCGCGGTGCGCGCGCTGCTTGGCGGTGTCGAACGTTCCTCCGGCTCGTCGGGCTGGCTTGCGGATCTCTATACGGATTCTGCCGGCAAGGGCGTGCTCTACGACGCCATGTGGAATTACGAGGCGATCCTGAAGGAGACCAACGACAAGCTCACCGGCATGAGCAAGGAGCCGCTCTACGCGATTTACCCGGCCGATGGCGTCGTCGTTGCCGATTCGCCGATCGGCTTCGTCGATCATGGGCGAGGGCAGGAGGTCGAGACCTTCTTCAATCAGCTCGTCGACTATTTGCGCTCCGCTGCGGTGCAGAAGCGCATCGCCGATACGGGCCGCCGTATTCCCCTTTCCGATATCGCCGCCAAACCGGACCCAGCATGGAATTTCGATCCGACCCGGATCGTGACGGCGATCCGCATGCCGGAGCCCGCCATGATCCGCCAGGCGCTGGATCTCTATCAGGTGGCGCTGCGCAAGCCGTCGTTGACGGCTCTCTGCCTCGATTTTTCGGGCTCGATGGGGGGCAAGGGCGAAGAACAGCTGCAGGCGGCCATGCGGTTCCTGTTCAATCCGGATGAAACCGGCAAGGTGCTAGCGCAATGGACGCCGGCCGACCGCATCATGGTCATTCCCTTCGACGCCAACGTGCGCACCACCTACGAGGGCACCGGAAACCCGGCTCAGCAGAAATTGCTGGTCGACCGGGTCTCCCGCCAGCGTGCCGGCGGCGGTACGGATATGTATGCCTGCGCGAGCAGGGCGCTGGACTGGATGAAAAAGACGGGTGATCTGTCATCCTATCTCCCGGCGATCGTCATCATGACCGATGGAAAATCCGATGATGCCAATGGCGATTTTATGAGCCGATGGGCCTCCGTGAGCCCGCATGTGCCCGTATTCGGCATCACCTTCGGCGATGCGGACAAGCGGCAGCTCGATGCGCTCGCACAGGAAACCTCGGCGCGCGTCTTCGACGGCCGTGGCGATCTGGTCAGCGCATTCCGGGCGGTGCGCGGCTATAACTAGGACGATAATGCGCAATTGGTTCGGCAATGACTGGAACTGGATCGTGGCGGGGCTTGCCGCTGCGATCGTCGTTCCTGTGCTCAGCTTCCTTGCGGGGATGCCGATATGGATCGCCGCGATCATCGGTCTTCTGGTCTTCGTCGGCCTGATCTTCGTCCTTGCGCCCAAGCGCATGTTCGAGGGGCTGGATGCCAAGGCGATCGGCAGGGGACGTATGGAGTTTGCCCGCGATCTGTTGAGCACGGCGGCACCGGCCGCCGAGAGGCTCGAGGCATCGGCAAGACAGATCGGCAGCAAGGATGTGGCAAAACGGGTGCGGCATCTAGCGGAAATTGCCGCGGACGTCTTTGCCAAGGTGGAGGCCAATCCGGAAAGCGCAGGCACCGTCAGGCGGTTCCTCAGCTATTATTTGCCGAGGGCGGCTGAAGTCGCGGAAGGTTTCGCGGTGATCGAGGCGAAGCGCCAGCCGGATGCCGCGCGCCTGCAGGAGGTCGGCCTCGTTCTGACCAAGCTGGAAGACGCTTTCGTTCACTATTCCGACAGTCTGGTCGAAGACAGGCTCGATACGCTTGATACGGAGCTGCGCCTCATACAGGCCTCGCTCAAAGAGGATATAGGACGCTGATGGCCATTTCCCGCCGCGCTTTTGGAGTAGGGCTTCTTGCCGCCGGTGTCGCAGGAACCGGCGGCTATTTCGCCGTCAAGGACCGGCCGGAGCTGCAGGGGCTGCTCGGCAATCGCACGAAGCTGTTCGGCTTCATCGGCGGTGAGAAGGAGGCATTTCTCGCCGACAGCGACGTGATCTCGGCACTGCATAGCCATGGGCTCGAAATCAACAGCCGCGTCGCCGGCTCGGTCGAAATGGTGCGCGAGCAGGCGCTTTTGTCGCAGAATCCCGCATTTCTCTGGCCTTCCTCGTCGATCATGGTCGATATCGCGCGGCAGGGCGGCATCAAGATTCGCAACGATCGTGTCATTCTCAATACGCCCGTCGTCGTCTACTCCTGGCAGCCCGTGGTCGATGGGTTGACCAAGGCAGGACTCGTGACGACGACGCCGGAAGGGCAGCACCAGCTTGATCTGAAGGCATTGCTGGATGCCGTGCTCGCCGGCACGAACTGGTCGAAGCTCGGCGTTAACTCGCTCTATGGCCAAGCCAGAATCGTGTCGACCGATCCTAATCGCTCGAACTCCGGCTTCATGTTCTCCGGTCTGGTGCTAAGCCTCCTGAGCGGCAATGTGGCGAGCGCTGACGGTCTCGCGCAGTTCGGCGACAAGGCGCAAGCCATCTTCCGCAACATGGGCTTCAAGTCGTCGTCCTCGGGCAAGCTGTTCGAACAGTATCTCGCAGGCGGCATTGGTGGCGAACCGATGATCGTCGGTTATGAGAATCAGCTGGTGGAGTGGATCATCGCCGATCCGCAGCGTTGGAAGAGGGTTCAGGCGAGCAATAGCGCCAAGCCCGTCGTGCTCTATCCGCATCCGACCGTCTATTCGGCTCATCCCCTCATCGCCATCGACGAACAGGTCGATCGCATGATCGAGGCTCTCATCAGTCCACGATTGCAGGAGCTCGCCTGGACCAAGCACGGCTTCCGCGGGCCGCTCGGCACCGCGACAGGCAACGCCGACAGCGCGATTGCCGGCCTGTTGCCGGCCGAGATCGATGCCGTATTGCCGATGCCGGATGCCAATGTCATGCTGGCTCTGCTCGACAAACTCGCAAGCTGAGGGCAGGGCGAGGTAGCTTTTTGCTTCAAAAGCCTTGCATTCCAAGCGAATCGAATGTATGGGCACCCGCATTCCACACGTAAGGCATGGGATTGTCCGGGAGAAATCCGGATTTTTCCGCCCGGTGGCATTCTCGAAGAGGATGCTGTTCGCCTTGCGGAGGTTCAACCGGAAAAGGATACAAAGGCATGGCATTGCCCGATTTTTCTATGCGCCAGCTTCTCGAAGCAGGTGTTCACTTCGGCCACCAGACGCACCGCTGGAACCCGAAGATGAAGCCGTACATTTTCGGCGATCGTAACAACATCCACATCATCGACCTCGCTCAGACGGTTCCGATGCTGAGCCGCGCTCTGCAGGTTGTCAGCGACACCGTTGCCCGTGGCGGCCGCGTTCTGTTCGTCGGCACCAAGCGTCAGGCGTCCGAACTGATCGCCGACAGCGCAAAGCGCTCGGCTCAGTACTACGTCAACGCCCGCTGGCTCGGCGGCATGATGACCAACTGGAAGACGATCTCCAACTCGATCCAGCGTCTGCGCAAGCTCGACGAAATCCTCTCCGGCGAAGCCCAGGGCTTCACCAAGAAGGAGCGTCTGAACCTCGAGCGCGAACGCGAAAAGCTCGACAAGGCCCTCGGCGGTATCAAGGACATGGGCGGCACGCCGGACCTGATGTTCATCATCGACACCAACAAGGAAAAGATCGCGATCGACGAAGCCAAGCGCCTCGGCATCCCGGTTGTCGCCATCATCGACTCGAACTGCGATCCGGACCTGATCGATTATCCGATCCCGGGCAACGACGACGCCTCGCGCGCCATCGCTCTTTACTGCGACCTGATCTCGCGCGCTGCCATCGACGGTATCGCTCGCCAGCAGAGCGCATCGGGCCGTGACCTCGGCGCTTCCGAGGAAGCTCCGGTCGAGCCGACCCTGGCGGACGGCACCGAAGCCTGATCGCGCGTTGCGGCGGGCAATAAACTGTCCGCCCAATCGCAATGACATCCGGGATAAGGCCGTTTGCGACTTCAACAAGTTCGAGCGGCCTTATCGCGTTTTGGATAACGTTTTGCCTGGGCGGTAAATCCAGGCATGCTCCAAACAGAATTCCAGAGTATGACGCTGCTTCATAACGCTGTCATACTTACGGGTACATTTCGTCCCTCAAATCGGTGCCGCTCAAGCTCAAACCGCAGCCGCACCGTATGAACCGACAAGAGGAAGCTTATGACCGAGATTACGGCTGCACTGGTGAAGGAACTGCGCGAAAAGTCTGGCGCAGGCATGATGGACTGCAAGAAGGCGCTGACCGAAACCAACGGCGATATCGAAGCAGCGATCGACTGGCTGCGCGCCAAGGGCATCTCCAAGGCCGACAAGAAGTCCGGCCGCACCGCCGCCGAAGGCCTGATCGCCATTGCTGGCGCCGGTCACAAGGCTGTTGTCGTCGAGCTCAACTCTGAAACCGACTTCGTTGCCCGTAACGATGCCTTCCAGGACCTCGCTCGCGGCGTCGCCGAAGTTGCGCTGTCCACCGACGGCACCGTCGAAGCCATTTCGGCTGCGACCTATCCGGCATCCGGCAAGCCCGTTGTTGATACCATCAAGGACGCGATCGCAACCATCGGCGAAAACATGACGCTCCGTCGTGCCGCCAAGCTGGAAGTCGAGCACGGCGTCGTTGCGACCTACATCCACAACGCTGCCGGCGACGGCATCGGCAAGCTCGGCGTTCTGGTCGCCCTGAAGTCTGTCGGCGACAAGGCCGTTCTGACCTCGATCGGCCGCCAGGTTGCCATGCACATTGCTGCTACCAACCCGCTCGCTATCCGCGCCGAAGAAGTCGATGCCGCCGTCGCCGAGCGCGAGCGCAACGTCTTCATCGAGCAGTCCCGCGAATCCGGCAAGCCGGAAGCCATCATCGAGAAGATGGTCGAAGGCCGTATGCGCAAGTTCTTCGAGGAAGTCGCTCTTCTCTCGCAGGCTTTCGTCATCAACCCGGACCTGACGGTCGGTGCCGCCATCAAGGAAGCTGAAAAGACCGCCGGCGCCTCGATCGAAGTTGTCGGCATGGCCCGTCTGCTGCTCGGCGAAGGCGTCGAGAAGGAAGAAACCGACTTCGCTGCCGAAGTTGCCGCTGTCGCCAAGGGCTGATTGGCGAAAAGAAGACATATCCCGGTTTGGTGAAACCATATCAGGGAAAACGTATGGGCATCGCGTGACAACGCGGTGCCCTTCGTGTATCCGGCTTTCACATTCATTCCCCCGGTGATCACTTCAAGGAGCTACGATGTCCCAGCCGATCTACAAGCGCGTGTTGCTGAAGGCCTCCGGTGAAGCTCTAATGGGCAGTCAGGGCTTCGGTATCGACGTCACCGTCGCTGACCGGATTGCCGGCGATATCGCGCAGGCGCGCGCGATGGGGGTCGAGGTCGGCGTTGTCGTCGGCGGCGGCAATATTTTCCGCGGCGTTGCCGTGGCCTCCAAGGGCGGCGACCGCGTGACCGGCGACCATATGGGCATGCTCGGCACCGTCATCAATGCGCTGGCGCTCGCGACCTCGCTGCGCAAGCTCGATATCGATACCGTCGTGCTCTCGGCCATCTCCATGCCGGAAATCTGCGAAAGCTTCTCGCAGCGCGCCACGCTCTATCATCTTTCGCTCGGCCGCGTGGTGATCTTTGCCGGCGGCACCGGCAACCCGTTCTTCACGACCGATTCCGCCGCAGCGCTGCGCGCCGCCGAAATGGGCGCCGAGGCGATCTTCAAGGGCACCCAGGTCGACGGCATCTATTCCGCCGACCCGAAGAAGTTCCCCGATGCCGAGCGCTTTGACCATCTGACCCACAGTCAGGTGCTCGAAAAGGGGCTTGCTGTTATGGACGTTGCCGCCGTGGCGCTTGCACGCGAAAATTCCATTCCGATCGTCGTCTTCTCCATTCACGAGAAGGGCGGCTTCGCGGAAATCTTGACCGGCGGCGGCCGTAAGACCATCGTATCAGACAATTGACGTTCCTGTGGCGCCGGGTGTGCCCGGCGTCGCCTTATTTGACGGGAGTATAAACATGAGTGAAGGCACCGACCTCAAGGAACTGAAGCGCCGCATGGACGGCGCCATCGCGGCATTCAAGAGCGATATCGCCTCGCTGCGCACCGGCCGCGCATCCGCCAACATCCTCGATCCGGTCACGATCGAAGCCTATGGCTCGCGCATGCCGCTGAACCAGGTGGCGAACATCACCGTGCCGGAACCTCGCATGCTGACCGTGTCCGTCTGGGACAAGTCGATGGTCGGCGCCGTCGAGCGCTCGATTCGCGAATCCAATCTCGGTCTCAATCCGATCGTCGATGGTCAGAACCTGCGCATTCCGTTGCCGGAGCTCAATGAAGAGCGCCGCCGCTCGCTGGTGAAGGTTGCCCATGAATATGCCGAAAAGGCGAAGGTGGCGATTCGCCATGTCCGCCGCGACGGCATGGATGGCCTCAAAAAGGCCGAAAAAGATGGCGTAATCGGTCAAGATGAAAGCCGCTCTCTCTCCGAACGTGTGCAGAAGATGACGGATGAGACGATTTCGGAAATCGACCGCTTGCTAGCCGACAAAGAAAAGGAAATCATGCAGGTCTGATCGTATGCTGGGGAGTGTCGCGCTTTCGATTTTCGCAATATTGAAAGCGGCGGCTGCGCCCTAGATTACGAGGCCAGAGCATCTTTCCGCCGAACGAAACCGGACCCATATGTCAGCTCCTACGTTCTCTGTCGTACCCGAACACGTTGCCATCATCATGGATGGCAACGGTCGCTGGGCCAATGCGCGCGGACTGCCGCGCACCATGGGCCATCGCAAGGGCGTGGAGGCGGTTCGTGAGACGGTACGGGCGGCCGGCGATATCGGCATCAAATATCTGACGCTTTTTGCCTTTTCCTCGGAAAACTGGCGTCGCCCCGAGGCGGAGGTGAGCGATCTCCTCGGCCTCCTCAAGGCTTTCATCCGGCGGGATCTTGCCGAACTTCATCGCCAGAACGTGCGTATCCGCGTCATCGGCGATCGCACCGGCCTGCGCGGCGATATTCTGCCCTTGCTGATCGAGGCAGAGGAGACCACCAGGAACAATACGGCGCTGACTCTGGTCATCGCCTTCAATTACGGCTCGCGCGACGAGATCACGCGTGCCTTTGCAAGTCTGGCAAAGGATGTCGAGGCGGGGCGGCTGCGCCCGCAGGATATCACACCGGAGCTGGTCGACGCCCGACTGGATACGGCCGGTATTCCCGATCCGGATCTCATCATCCGTACGAGCGGCGAGGAGCGACTGTCGAATTTCCTGCTCTGGCAGGCCGCCTATTCGGAATTCATGTTCGTGCCGGACTACTGGCCCGATTTCAGCCGCGATTTATTTTTCGCAGCGCTTGAGAAATATGCAGCGCGCGACCGGCGCTTTGGCGGCCTTTCCGGTAAGCAGGCGGCGGCCGTGGGTTCCTGATGACTCGCGAACTCAGGCTGCGCATAGTCTCCGGCATCATTCTCGCCGTCATCGTTCTTGTGGCCACATGGCATGGCGGCTCGGTCTTTCGCCTGCTGGCGGCGGTGATCGGCTTGCTCGTCTATTATGAATGGTCGACGATAGCGGACCTGCATGGCCGTGATCCGCAGGGAAACGCGCTCGGCTGGCTCGGGGTCGTGCTGATAGCCGGCGCCACGGCTTTGAGCGAATCGGTCTATTCCATCGAGGTTATGGTCGCCTTCATCGCAGTCGCCGCAATCATGGTTGCGATACGCAACAAGGGCTGGTGGCTGCCGGGCGGCATACTCTATGCCGGATTGACGGCGATCGCCCTTGCCGAGATTCGCGACGACGATTTTCGCGGCTTCGTGCTGATGCTGTTCGTCTTTGCGACGGTCTGGGCGACGGACATTTTCGCCTATTTCGTCGGCCGCGCCATCGGTGGGCCGAAACTGGCGCCGCGCATATCGCCGGGCAAGACATGGTCAGGCGCGATCGGCGGCGCCATCGCGGCCGTCATCGCGGGAACGGCGGTGGTCTGGAGCTTCTTTTCCGCCGATGATTTGTGGATTCCTCTCCTCGCCCTGGTGCTTTCCATCTGCAGCCAGATCGGTGACCTTTTCGAGTCGTTTATAAAGCGCAAATTTGGCGTGAAAGACTCCAGCCACCTGATTCCCGGCCATGGCGGCGTCATGGATCGGGTCGATGGACTAATTTTTGCTTGTTTTGCAGCGTTTTTGTTGGCTATCGTAATATCGCTGACAATGAGCGGCGAGACCTTTTCATTGGGCGGCGTTCTGCTCGGGGTCTGATACTAACACGAACAGGATCGTTGCATGGGTAGCGCGGCTGGCTTCATCGGTTTCTTGACGAACAACGTCATCACTTTCGTCTTTGTGCTGTCGTTGCTCGTCTTTGTGCACGAAATGGGCCATTATCTGGTCGGCCGCTGGTCCGGCATTCGCATCATGGCCTTCTCGATCGGCTTCGGGCCGGAGATCGCCGGATTTACCGACAGGCACGGCACGCGCTGGAAGCTTTCCCTCATTCCGCTCGGCGGCTACGTGCGATTCTTCGGCGACGAAGATGCCTCCAGCAAGACCGACGTGGATCAGCTTGCTACGATGACGGAGGAGGAGCGCGCCCAATCTTTTGCCGGGGCCAAGCTCTGGAAGCGGGCGGCAACCGTCGCAGCCGGCCCCATCGCCAATTTCCTGCTCGCCATCGTGATTTTTGCCGTCCTCTTCAGCGTCTATGGCCGCACGGTTGCCGACCCTGTCGTGGCCATGGTGACACGCGACGGCGCTGCCGCGGAAGCCGGTATCGAGCCGGGCGACCGCCTGATTGCCGTCGACGGCAACAAAGTGACGACTTTCGATGAAGTGCAACGCTATGTCGGGCTGCGTCCGGGCCGCACTATCACTCTGACTGTCGACCGCGACGGTCAGAATCGCGATTTTCGTATCGTTCCGAAACTGGTCGAGGACACGGACCAATTCGGCAACAAGATGGAGATGGGCCGCATCGGCATCGCGCTTGTCGACCCTGTCGTAACGACTGTGGAGCCGTCCGGGCCCGCGGCAAAGGCCGGTGTGCAGGCAGGAGACCGCCTGATCGCGGTCGATGGCAACAATGCCGCCACCTATTACGATATCGGTCGCTACATCGCCGAGCATCCGGGCAAGAGCGTCGTGCTGACCATACAGCGCAATGGTGTAATCCGCGATTTCCCGATAGTGCCCGAGACATTGATGGATACCGATGCGTCCGGCAGCAAGAAGGATGTCGGCAGCATAGGCATTGCGCCGATTGATCCGCTTATCGCCTCGATAGGTTCCGACGGTCCTGCTCAGACAGCGGGTCTTGAAGTCGGCGACCGTATTCTTTCTGTGGATGGACGGGAAGTCGGCTCGATCGGCGAGGTACAGCGTTTTGCAGCGGCTCACGCCGACAAGCAGATAACGTTGGCGGTCAGACGCAACGGCCAGACGCGCGACGTGGCGGTGACGCCGAAAAAGTCGGAAGAAACGGATGTCTTCGGCGCTCGGACGGAGATTGCCACGATCGGCATCGGCGACGGTCAGAAGCCGATAAGGCTGCGTTACGAGGCCTATGGGCCGCTGCAGGCGCTTGCCGAAGGCGTAAAGCAGACCGGCAGCATCGTTTCCGGCACCTTCGAATATATCGGCAATGTCATCGGCGGATACATGAAGGCCGATCAGCTTGGAGGGCCGATCAGGGTTGCACAATTGTCTGGGCAGATGGCAACCTTGGGTTTTGCGGCGGTGCTCCAATTCGCCGCCATACTTTCTGTTTCAATAGGGTTATTAAATTTGATGCCGGTGCCGGTACTTGATGGCGGCCATCTGATGTTCTATGCGATTGAAGCCGTAAGGGGAAAACCCTTGGGTGCACGGGCACAGGATATCGCTTTCCGGATCGGATTTGCGATGGTGCTCTCACTCATGGTGTTTGCGACCTGGAACGATATCAGTTCCAGAATAGGCTAGTGGGACACGAGAGGAAATTACGATTTATTTACGATGTTTCAAAGCCGTAGTGGCGAATGGGCCACGCTTTGAAATGAAGTAAACAGAAATTAACGTGCTCCCTTGCTTGTATGTCAAAAGCGGGTAAAACGACACACGTGGCCGGAATCGGGTTCGCTCGAGGCTGGGGACGATTGAAAAAAGGTAAGAAGTGAAATGAAGGCTGGTTCAAAATTTTTGAACGCAGTGTCGGCGGTAGCGCTGTCTGCAGGTGTTGTTGCGTCGGGCGCTGGTGTGATCACCCTTGCCTCTGTTTCAGTCGCGGAAGCAGCTGTCATTCAGCGGGTCGATGTTCGCGGTGCTGGGCGTGTCGGCGAGACGGCTGTCCGGGACAATATCACTATTAAGCCCGGTAAGAGCTTCTCTCCCAGCGATATCGACGCTTCGGTGAAGCAGCTTTATGCCACCGGATATTTCTCCGATGTCCACATCACCGTATCGGGCAGCACGCTGGTCGTATCGGTTCAGGAAAACAAGCTCATCAATGCTGTCGTCTTCAACGGCAACCGCAAGATCAAGGATGACAAGCTTCAGGGCATCATCCAGACCCATGCGGCAGGCCCGTATAACGAGGCGACCGTCCAGGCTGACGTCAAGACCATCAAGGATGCCTATGCATCCATCGGTCGTAACGATGTCCAGGTAACGACGCAGACCGCCGAAGTCGCGCCGGGCCGCCTGAATGTGGCCTTCGTCGTCAACGAGGGCGATCGTACCAAGATCGACAAGATCAATTTCTCGGGCAACCAGGCTTACGGCAGCGGCCGTCTCGCTTCGGTCATCAGCACCAAGAAGAGCAATTTCCTGTCGTTCCTCACGCGTAAGGACGTCTATACGCCCGAGCGTCTGCAGAGCGACCAGGATCAGCTGCGCCAGTTCTACTACAACCATGGTTACGCCGATTTCCGCGTTATCAGCGCCGATGCGACGCTGAATGAGCAGAGCAATGAATACACGCTGAACTTCAATGTCGATGAAGGCCCGCGTTATACCTACGGCGACATCAATGTCATCTCGACGGTCGACGGCATCAATGCCGACGAACTGAAGGGTCTCGTCATCACCCACAAGGGCGATACCTATAGCGCCAAGGATATCCAGACTTCGATCGAGAACATTTCCAAGCGTGTCGCGGCTGCCGGCTATCCGTTCGCCCGCATCACGCCGCGTGGCAATCGTGATCTCACGGGTCATACCATCGGCATCGAATATCTCGTCGATCAGGGCGAGCGCGCCTATGTCGAGCGTATCGAAATCCGCGGCAATACCCGTACGCGTGATTACGTCATTCGCCGCGAGTTCGATCTCAACGAAGGTGATGCCTTCAACCAGGAAATGATCACCCGCGCCAAGCGTCGTCTTGATGCGCTGGGTTATTTCACCAAGGTCGATATCTCGACGGCACAGGGCAGCGCTCCGGACCGCGTCATCGTCATCGTCAACGTCGAAGACCAGCCGACCGGCTCGTTCGGTATCGGTGCCGGTTACGCCGTCGGCAACAATGGTGGTCTGCTGCTGGAGGCTTCGGTCGAAGAAAAGAACTTCCTCGGCCGCGGTCAGTACATCCGTCTTGCTGCAGGTGCCGGTACGGAAGGCAATCGTACCTACAACATCTCGTTCACCGAGCCTTACTTCCTCGGTTATCGTCTTGCTGCAGGTTTCGATATCTTTAAAAACCAGACGTCGAGCGCCGATTACTACGACTATTCGGAGGAAGGCTTCTCGCTGCGCGTCACCGCGCCGATCACCGAGAACCTGGCGACGACCCTGCGCTATAACTACAAGCGCCTGACCTATGACGGCACGAACGATTGGCAGGACAATCTTTCACGCGCCTATGTCAATCTCATTGAGAACGGCCCGTGGGTTCAGTCGACGGTTTCGCAGACCTTCACCTACAACACGCTGGATGACCAGAATCTGCCGCGTGAAGGTATCATCGCCAAGTTCACGCATGAATTTGCGGGTCTCGGCGGCGACTCCAACTTCTACAAGCTGAGCGGCAAGGCCCGTTACTACAAGATGATCAGCGACGAAGCCGATATCATCGGCTCGCTGACGATCGGTGCGGGTTACGTGATGCCGACGGATGGCAGCAAGCTGAACGTCTTTGACCAGTTCACGCTTGGTGGCCGTGAAATCCGCGGCTTCCAGAATGCCGGTATCGGTCCGCGCGTCGGCAATAACGACAACAACCCGCTCGGTGGCACGACCTACTTCACCGCTTCGGCTGAAGCCAGCATGCCGATGCCAGGCATACCGCAGGATATCGGTCTGCGTATCGCAGCATTCGCGGATGCGGGTACGCTCTATGGCAACAAGGCGAATTCCTTCGGCGATGCGGTTTACAACGACAGCTCGATCCGAGCCTCGCTCGGCGCGGGTCTGATTTGGTCGTCGCCGTTCGGTGTCATTCGCGTTGACTATGCTGTGCCGGTTCTCAAGCAGGATTACGACCAGGTTGAGAATTTCCGGTTTGGCATCGCCAACCAGTTCTGATATCGGCAGTCCAGAACTTCGGGCTTGAACACCGTTCTGGAGCTGGTGCTTATGGAACATACTGGTTTTTTTCCGCCCCATGGTGGCGTCAGCTTGAAACAGCTGGCCGAGCATCTTGGGGCGGAGCTTGCTGATGCGGCCTCTTCGGAGGTCGTCATCAGATCTATCGCTCCTGTCTATCGGGCAGGCGACGGCGACATCTGCTATATTCTTTCCCGAAAGAATCGGGCTGAGCTGGAGACGTGCAAGGCTTCGGCCATCATCTGCCTCCCTGCGCTGAAATCTTTCGTCCCCGATCATATTCCGGTGCTTCTGTCGAAGAAGCCGCATACCGATTTCGCTATTGCCGGTGCCTTGCTGCATCCGCAAGCCATGCGACCGGTCGCGTTTACTGCAAATCCGGGTGTGATTTCGCCTGCAGCCACGATTGATGCAACAGCCAAGCTGGAGACCAACGTTGGTGTGGAGCCGGGCGCGATCATCGGTCCGGGCGCGGAGATCGGCGAGGGGACTTATATCGGACCCAATGCCCTGATCGGACCGGGCGTCAAGATCGGGCGCAATTGCAGCATCGGCGGCGGGGCAAGCGTGCTCTGCGCCTATCTCGGCAACAGTGTCATCGTTCATAACGGCGCGCGTATCGGCCAGGACGGTTTCGGTTATGCGCCGGGGCCGCGCGGCATGGTCAAGATCGTGCAGATCGGCCGCGTCATCATTCAGGACAATGTCGAGATCGGCGCCAATACGACGATCGATCGCGGCACTATGGATGATACTGTGATCGGCGAGGGCACCAAGATCGACAATCAGGTTCAGATCGGACATAACGTCCGCATCGGTCGCCACTGTGCGATTGTCAGTCAGGTCGGCATTGCCGGCAGCACCGTAATCGGCGATGGCGTGCAGATCGGTGGCCAGGCGGGTCTGAACGGGCATATCCATATCGGCGACGGCGCGCAGATCGGTGCCAAGAGCGGCGTCATGAACAGCATCCCGGCGGGCGAGCGCTATGCGGGGCTTCCGGCGCGGCCGCTTTGGGATTTTCTAAGGGAATCGGCGGAGATCGCGAAGCGGTCAGGAGCCAGAGACAAGAAAGACGGGAGTGCGGAGCATGACTGAGTTAGCCAAGACGTCACTGTCGTCGGCCGATGTTCTTGAAATTATGAAGTTGTTGCCGCATCGCTATCCCTTCCTGATGGTCGACAAGATCATCGAGATCGATAGCGATAATTCCGCGATCGGCATCAAGAACGTAACGGCGAACGAACCGCAATTCACCGGGCATTTTCCGGAATCGCCGATCATGCCGGGTGTGCTGCTCATCGAGGGTATGGCGCAGACCGCAGGCGCGATCTGCGCCCGCAAGGACGGCATCGGCGGCAATCTCGTCTATTTCATGACGATCGACAATGCCCGCTTCCGCCGGCCGGTCGTTCCGGGCGACCGCGTCGAATTTCACGTCGTGAAGCAAAAGCAGCGCGGCACCATCTGGAAATTCCATTGCGATGCCAAGGTCGACGGCTCTCTGGTCGCTGAGGCCGATATCGGTGCGATGATCGTGAGGAAGGATCAGGAACAGGCATGAGCAGCATTGCAAAGAGCGCCCGCATCCATAAGCTGGCGGTCGTCGAGGATGGGGCTGTCATCGGCGAAGGCGTGACGATAGGACCGTTCTGCTATGTCGGTCCCAAAGTGGTGCTGCACGACAATATTCAACTGCTCAACAATGCCGTCGTGACCGGACGAACCAGCGTCGGCAAGGGAACGAAGATCTTTCCGATGGCCGTTGTCGGCGGCGATCCGCAGAGCGTTCACCACCACGGCGAGGAAACGACGCTCGATATCGGCGAGAATTGCACGATTCGCGAAGGCGTCACGATCAACACCGGCACGGCCGATTACGGCGGCAAGACCATCGTCGGCAACAATAACCTGTTCCTTGCCAACTCGCATGTCGCTCACGATTGCCGCGTCGGCAACAATATCGTCATGTCGAACAACGTCATGCTTGCCGGTCATGTCACGATCGAGGATCGCGCCATCCTCGGCGGCGGCTGCGCCGTGCATCAGTTCACCCGTATCGGTCGTCAGGCCTTCATCGGTGGTCTCACCGCCGCGAGCTACGACGTCATTCCCTACGGCATGCTGAACGGCAATCCGGGCGTACTGTCGGGGCTGAACATCGTCGGCATGTCGCGTGCGGGTATAGACCGTGCTGTCATTCATCGGGTCCGCCGCGCTTACAAGAGCATCTTCGAGAACGAGGGCTCGGTCCGCGATAACGCGGCGGCCATCCGCGAGGAATACGCTGATTGCAAGGAAGTGATGGAAATTCTCGATTTCATCGCTGCCGACAGCGACCGCGCACTCTCGTCGCCCAATCGCGGCAAGGCTTGAGGTGATTTCGGCCGGCCAAAACGAAAGGGGCAGGCTGGCGATCATCGCAGGCAGCGGTCTTTTGCCTGTTTATGTCGCCGATGCTGCCCGCCAGGCCGGCGAAAATCCAGTCATCATTGCTTTGACTGACGAGGCGGATCGCGACTGGTCCGCCTTCGATCACGCCAATCTCGGCGTGGGTAATTTCGCGGGTCTCGAAGCGATGTTCCGTCGTCATGGTGTGGATCGCGTGGTCATGTCGGGCGGCGTTGCGCGACGCCCTTCCTGGCGACAGGTGCGTCCGACCTGGCGCGTTATCAAGGAATTGCCCTCGACCATACGGACGCTCCTTTCGGGCGGTGATAACGCAGTTCTGCAGATGGTCATCCGATTGATCGAGGCTGGTGGCGTCCGTGTTGTCGGCGCTCATGAGATCGCGCCCGATCTGCTGGCGACGACAGGCCCGCTGGGGAAAATCTCGCCTGCGGAAGAGGATCTGCGTGACATAGGGCAAGGCGCCAAGGCCGCGGATGCGCTGGGGCTCCTGGATGTCGGGCAGGGCGCCGTCAGCGTCGGTGGTCGCGTCGTCGCGCTGGAAGGCGCCGAGGGCACGGACAAGATGATCGAACGGGTTGCCGAATTGCGTGCGGCTGGGCGCATATCGACCCGCCGGCGCGGTGTGCTCGTCAAGCTTTGCAAGCCTCAGCAGGACGTCCGCGCCGATCTGCCGTCGATCGGGGTCTCCACCGTGTTGAATGCCAAGAAGGCAGGGCTGGCCGGCGTCGCCGTCGAGGCCGGAAGAGCGCTCATCCTCGATCGCGAGGCCGTGATTACCGCAGCCGACGAGGCCGGCATCTTCGTCTGCGGCATCGACCGGGGCCTGAGCGCGGAGGGCTTCATGTGAGTGGTGTGCCGTTGAAGCTTGCCGTCGTTGCCGGAGAGGTCTCCGGCGATCTTTTGGGCGGCGATCTTGCTGCCGCCTTGAAGCGGCGATACGATGGCCCGGTCGAACTGGTAGGCGTTGGCGGCGAGGCGCTGGAGGCGCAGGGCCTGCATTCGCTCTTCGATTATTCCGAACTCTCCATCATGGGCTTCATCCAGGTCATCAAGCGGCTGCCAAAGCTGCTTGCCCGCATAAGGCAGACGGCCGATGCGATCATTGCCGCAAAGCCCGACGTGCTTCTGATCATCGACAGCCCCGATTTCACCCATCGCGTTGCCAAGCGGGTGCGCAAGGCTCTGCCAAATCTTCCGGTCGTCAATTACGTCTGCCCCAGCGTCTGGGCGTGGAAAGAATATCGCGCACAGCAGATGCTTGCCTATGTCGACCATGTGCTGGCCGTCTTGCCGTTCGAGCCTGGCGCCATGCAGCGCCTGGGTGGTCCGGCGACGACCTATGTCGGCCATCGGCTGACGGTGGACGCCAATCTCGTCGAGGCGCGTCGCCAGCGTGAATTGCGCGGGCTCCCCGACGCTGAAGCGCAGAAGACGATCCTGCTTCTACCCGGTTCGCGTGCATCGGAGATCAGGCATCTTCTTCCGGTTTTTGAGCAGGCTACCGAAGAACTGAGCCGGCGAAATAATAATATGCGGTTTGTACTGCCGACCGTACCGCGCCAGGAAGCGCTGGTTCGCTCCCTGACGGGACACTGGAAGATCAAGCCCGATATCCTCGTCGGCCAGGACGCCAAATGGAGCGCTTTTGCCCAGGCGGATGCGGCCATGGCGGCTTCAGGCACGGTGATCCTGGAACTGGGACTTGCAGGCGTCCCCGTGGTTTCGACCTACAAGACGGAATGGCTGGCAAAATTCGTGCTGTCGCGCATCAAGACTTGGACGGCCGCCTTGCCTAACCTGATCGCGGACTATGCCGTGCTGCCTGAACTCATCAACGACGTTCTGCGGCCGGGCCTGCTGGCGCGCTATATGGAGCGCCTATCGAGCGAAACGACGGAGCGCGCCGCGATGTTGGCGGGCTACGATGTCGTCTGGGAGCGGATGCAGACCGAGGAGCCGCCGGGCGATAAGGCGGCGCAGATTGTTCTGGACGTTCTATCCCATAAAAAAACCGGTCATCTCTGACCGGTTTTTTCGTTTCAGTACCAAAAGCTTAGCGCTTGGAAACAGGCACGTATTCGCGCAACGGAGCACCGGTGTAGAGCTGGCGCGGACGGCCGATACGCTGATGCGGGTCCTCGATCATTTCGTTCCACTGAGCGATCCAGCCGACGGTGCGGGCAAGAGCGAACAGCACGGTGAACATGGTCGTGGGGAAGCCGAGGGCCTTCAGCGTGATGCCGGAGTAGAAGTCGACGTTCGGGTAGAGCTTCTTCTCGATGAAATATTCATCAGTCAGAGCGATGCGTTCCAGTTCGATCGCGATGTCGAGCAGCGGATCGTCCTTGATGCCGAGTTCGCCGAGAACTTCGTGCGCCGTCTTCTGCATGATCTTGGCGCGCGGATCGTAGTTCTTGTAGACGCGGTGGCCAAAGCCCATCAGACGGAACGGATCGTTCTTGTCCTTGGCGCGGCCGATGAATTCCGGAATGCGGTCGACCGTGCCGATTTCGTTCAGCATGTTCAGCGCGGCTTCGTTGGCGCCGCCGTGAGCCGGGCCCCAGAGGCAGGCAATGCCTGCTGCGATACAGGCAAACGGATTGGCACCGGAAGAGCCGGCAAGGCGAACCGTCGAGGTCGAAGCGTTCTGCTCGTGGTCTGCGTGCAGGATGAAGATGCGGTCCATGGCGCGGGCGAGCACCGGATTGACGACATATTCTTCGCACGGAACGGCAAAGCACATGCGCAGGAAATTCGACGCATAGTCGAGGTCGTTCTTCGGATAAACGAAGGGCTGGCCGATATGGTACTTGTAGGCCATGGCGGCGAGCGTCGGCATCTTCGCGATCATGCGCAGGCTAGCGACCATGCGCTGGTGCGGATCGGTGATATCCGTGGAGTCGTGATAGAAGGCGGAGAGCGCGCCGACGCAGCCGCACATGACGGCCATCGGATGCGCGTCGCGGCGGAAGCCGGTGAAGAAGCGCGACATCTGCTCATGCACCATCGTGTGATGGGTGACGCGATGATCGAAGTCCTTCTTCTGGGCTGCCGTCGGCAGTTCGCCGTAGAGAAGGAGGTAGCACACTTCGAGGAAATCGCCGTGTTCGGCCAGCTGGTCGATCGGATAGCCGCGATGCAGCAGGACGCCTTCATCGCCATCAATATAGGTGATGCTGGACTCGCACGACGCAGTCGAGGTGAAGCCAGGATCGTAAGTGAAAGTGGAGGTGTTCTTATAAAGGGCACCAATATCAATGACACTTGGGCCGATGGTTCCGGTCTTGACCGGCAAATCCACCGTCTTTTCACCCCAAGTTAGTTTCGCGCTTTGTTCCGTCATGCTGATCCTCCAAGATTTGGCGGGATTGACGCCATAAAAAGCGCCAAAAGGTTAAGCGACTACCGACTAGCTATATGATCCAGAGCCTAATGCCAAGTTATCCTAATGCCGAATTGTGCAATGCAGTATCAACTTTTGGGCACTGCAGAAGCAGCTTTGATTATGCTACGCGGCGAAACCGGCTCAATTTAGCTCTGCCCATGCCGATTTCGGTTGAATTCACTGTGTGGTGACGGCAAAAATCGCGCGAAAGCTGTGGTTTTGCGTGGGGGCGGCAGCGCGTGCCTAATTTGGAGGCATCCGAGCAGCAAAAGGATGAAGGGGACGATGCTGCGCTCTCGCAGCCTCGCCCTGTTATTGCCACGATTGCCGATCGCACCGAGGCGCGGCGACACAGACGGACTCAAGATCAGACGCGGCTGACGGCCCGGTTGCTGCGACTGTCGAGTCGCATTCGGCTGGGCATCCTGACACTGATCGAAGAGGAGGCTGCCCACGGCCGCGCTATTCTGCTTGCGCCGATCTATATGGGCCTCGGCGCGATCATCTGGTTCAAGGCTGGAAGCGATCCGCCGCCGCAGGCCATTCTTGCGGGCCTGCTGATCTTCGCGGGTGCCCGTCTGCTCATGCGCGAGGCGGGCAGGCTGCTGCGCCACCTGCTTTTCGCCGGAACGCTTCTTTGCTTGGGCATGGCGTTGGCGCAATTCGAAAGCTGGCGGGTTTCCACCATCATGCTCGATTCGGCCGTGACGACGACCGTGATCGGTCAGGTCGAGCGACGGGAATCCTACGACAATGGCCGCTGGCGCTATGTCGTCCGCGTCGAGGCAACGGAAAAGCCGACCATTCGCCGAACGCCGGAGCGGGTGACGATCTTCGTGCGCAAGCAGGCGGAGCCGTTCGCGCTTGGCGATCGTATCCAGGGCAGGGCGCGGCTGACGCCTCCGGCCGGACCAGCCTTGCCCGGCCTCAACGATTTCGCCTTCAGTTCCTACTTCAACGGTATTGGCGCCAATGGTTTTGCCTATGGTACGCCCAAGCTGATATCTCCAGCCGGTGACAATACTGCGGGCTCGCTGATCGATACCGCCGATATCTGGCTTGCCGGCCTGCGCAACGGCATAGGCGACAGGATAAGGCAAACCTTGCCGGGAGATACCGGCGCCTTCGCAGCGGCGCTTGTCACCGATGAGAGACGCGCGATCTCCAAGGATACGACCGAGGCGCTGAGAATTGCCGGTCTGACCCACATCATTGCGATTTCCGGCCTGAACATGGCGCTGTCAGCCGGCATCTTCTACGTTGGCCTGCGCTACCTCTTCAGCCTGTTTCCGGGTGTAGCGCAGGCATGGCCGACCAAGAAATTTGCGGCCTTCGGCGCGCTCCTGACGGTGACGGCCTACTACCTTATCTCCGGTTTTGGCGTATCCGCCGAGCGCGCTTTCATCATGATGGCGATCATGCTCGTGGCCGTGCTCTTCGATCGGCCGTCCCTCAGTCTGCGCAATGTCGCGTTATCGGCGATCGTCATTCTTGTTCTCTCGCCGTCGCAGGTGCTCGGCCCGAGCTTCCAGATGTCCTATGCCGCGACGCTGGCGCTGGTGTCGGGCTACTCGCTGTGGAAGCGGCGGCGGCATCGCGAAAGCGTCCTGCCGAAGATCCGCGTGTTAAGCCCACTGCTGTTCGTCGCGCGTTTCTTCGGAGGGGTGATGTCGACCTCGTTTATCGGTGGCGCATCGACGGCCATCTTCTCGATCGAGCATTTTCACCGGTTGGCGACATATGGTCTTGCCGCCAATCTGGCGGCCATGCCAGTTGTCTCCTTCATCGTCATGCCATTCGGCATGGCGGCAATGATGCTCATGCCACTCGGTCTCGACGGACCTTTCTGGAAGGTGACCGGAGAGGGACTGGAACTCGTCATCGCGATCGCGAAAACCGTCGCCGGCTGGGGCGGCGATATCACCTTCGGCCGTCAGCCCGCCTGGTTGATGCCGACATTCATCGTCGGCTTCCTGGTCATGAGCATATTGCGGACGCGGCTTCGCCACCTTGGCTTCCTCTTGTTGCTTTCGTCCGTTGGTGTGGCAGCATTCGGGAGCGGCGTGCCGAAGCCGGACCTGATGATTTCCGAAGATGGCATGCTGGTGGCGCTGCGGCAGGACGACATTCTCGCTACCAATCGCGAGAGGCCGCAAGCATTCATCTTCGAGCAATGGCAAAAGGCATTGGCCGCGGCAGAGCATCAGCCGCCGACCATGCTTCCGGCCGACAGCAGGCTGCCGCAACTCAGCAAGGCAGATCGCGGCAGGAGGTTAAGCAGCGAAGAACAGAACGTCGTCCGCAAGGCAATGGAGGCAGCGCTCGACCGAACGATGCAGGGAAGCTTCGCCTGCCAGAAAGGCGCATGGTGCGTGGCCATGCTCGACAATGGCGCCTTCTTGATCACTATAGAGAATGCAGCCTATCTGCCGTCAGCCTGCGATACCGCAAACATTGTCGTGACACCAATCCGGTTGCGGCTGGATCGCTGCCGCTCCGGAGCGACGCTCATCACCGGCGCAACATTGCGGCGAACGGGATCGCTCGAAATGGCACTCGACGCAGATAAGCCCAATATCTCCACCGCCTTCGACAATCCGCAGAGACCATGGACCCGGCATCGAACTTACGACTGGCGCACTGGAAAATTCGACGCGCCAGTCATATCGGCATCACCGGTCAGTGATAGCGACGAATAAGGCCGACGAGCTTGCCCTGGACCTTGACGCGATCCGGCCCGAAGATGCGCGTTTCATAGGCGGGATTGGCGGCTTCCAGCGCGATCGAGGCGCCCTTGCGGCGGAAGCGCTTCAGCGTCGCCTCTTCGTCATCGACGAGCGCCACGACGATATCGCCGGGATTGGCCGTCGTCGAATTGCGGATAATGACCGTATCGCCGTCGAAAATTCCGGCATCGATCATCGAATCGCCGCGCACTTCAAGCGCATAATGCTCTCCCGAGCCGAGCATGTCGGCCGGAACGGTAATATCGTGCGTATTGTTCTGGATCGCGGAAATCGGCACGCCGGCGGCGATGCGACCCATGACCGGCACGGACGCCGAACCATTGTGATCGTCATTTGCCACTTTCGGCGGGGCGGGTGGAGCCACAGGCTGAGGCTTGCCGAGACTGCCTTCGATGACGCTCGGTGAAAAGCCACGGCGCGGCTGCAAGCTGGGATTATAGGCATCCGGCAGTTTGATGACTTCGAGCGCTCTCGCCCGGTTCGGCAGCCGGCGGATGAAGCCTCGCTCCTCCAGCGCCGTGATCAGACGGTGAATGCCGGATTTGGAGGCCAGATCCAGTGCGTCCTTCATCTCGTCGAAAGATGGCGGAACACCGGACTCCTTCATGCGTTCGTGAATGAAGAGAAGCAGTTCCTGCTGCTTGCGCGTCAACATCGTCTTGGAACCCCAGAATCAAGAAAAACGGTGAAACAAATCCAGAACGGACACTATATGTTCCATATGTGTTCCGCAAGTACTTAAATTTCGGTAAAGCCTTGTTGCGTCGATTAAATAATTACGACTTGCGAATGGACCGGCTGAAGGGATCAAAGCGTTATATCCACGCTAAACTATCGGAAAATATGGGAAATGCTGTTCTGTCAACTGGCAGCCTTTTGTAATGCGGCCGCTATGTTTAGGATACGAAGCAGTGACATGTGATACTGCTGAAGCTGGCTATGAGGCAGAATCAGTCCTCACGTTTGCGAGATCGTCTTCCGCTGGCGAAGTCCTGAAAAGCTTCGTGTGCCCATCTTGAATTGCGCTAGGGATCGGCGCAAATCTGCTGCCGCAGGCATACAGGAGGAGCCATGACTTCGTCCCCGCATCCGCTGGATCATCTCGTGCTGCCGGCCGTGAACATAGCGCTTGCGCGCGAGCGCCTCGGCAAGCTCGGTTTCACGGTGGCTCCGGAGGCGCGCCATCCTTTCGGCACCGAAAACGCCTGCGTCTTCCTTGCCGACAAGACCTATCTCGAGCCACTCGGCGTGGCGTCTCCGGAACAATGCGAGACGAGTATCGTCGACGGGAATGTCTTCGTCGCCCGTGACCAGGCCTACCGCTTCCGGGTTGGTCAGGATGGCTTCTCGGCTGTGGTGTTCGGCACGGATGATGCCGTTGCTGATGACGAGCGTTTCAGGGCGGCAGCCATTTCGGCGGGGCAAATGCTGGATTTTTCCCGACCTATGAAGATGCCGGACGGAACCGAAACGACGGCCGGCTTTCGTCTCGCTTTTGCTGCCGATCTGCGCGCGCCGGACTTCCTCGCCTTCTGCTGTCAGCGTATCAATGCCTTGCCGGCTGACCGCAGCGTGCTCGAACACCATAAGAATGGCGTGACAGGCATCGCGCGGGTAGCGCTTTGCGCGCCAAAGCCGGCGGCTTATCGCAGCTTCTTTGAAGAGGTTGCTGGCGGCCCGCGGATAATGGAGCATTCGTTCGGCTTGACGGTCAGGGTGGCCAATGCGGATCTGGAGATTTTGACGCCGGAGGGCATGGAGGTATTTTATGATTTGCCGTGTCGCACCAGCGATCCTGGGCTCAGGGCGCGCGCAATCCTTTTCAAAACGCGCGATCTTTCCGTGACATCGTCGCATTTCGCTGCTAACGGCGTCACCTACACGCGTAAGAACAATCGTCTATTGGCAAGGCTGGCGCCCGGTGAGGGCGCACTGTTCGCCTTCGAGGAGATAGTATGAGCACGAATTCCGAAGTGACCGTCGGCGAGGGCGCCTCCAAGGTCCTGTTCTCCAATAACGCCAAGCTTTCGCTGATTGCCGGCCCCTGCCAGATGGAGAGCCGCGACCATGCTTTCATGGTCGCCGGCGTCCTCAAGGAACTTTGCGGCAAACTCGGCATCGACCTCGTCTACAAGTCGTCCTATGATAAGGCCAACCGTACCTCGCTGTCGGGCAAGCGCGGGATCGGCCTCGAAAAATCCATGGAAGTCTTTGCCGATCTGAAAAAGGAATACGGCTTTCCGGTCCTGACTGATATCCACACGGAAGAGCAGTGCGCGATAGTCGCCAAGACGGTCGATATCCTGCAGATCCCGGCTTTCCTCTCGCGCCAGACCGACCTTTTGGTTGCCGCTGCCAAGACCGGCCGCGTCGTCAACGTCAAGAAGGGACAGTTCCTCGCGCCCTGGGACATGAAGAACGTGCTTGCCAAGCTGAACGAGAGCGGCAATCCGAACATTCTTCTTTGCGAGCGCGGCGCCTCCTTCGGCTATAACACGCTTGTTTCCGACATGCGCTCGCTGCCGATCATGGCGGCGATGGGCGCGCCGGTTGTTTTCGATGCGACCCATTCGGTGCAGCAACCCGGCGGCCAGGGCGGCTCAACCGGCGGCGATCGCCGATTCGTCGAGACGCTGGCGCGGGCTGCCGTTGCCGTCGGCGTCGCCGGCCTTTTCGTCGAGACGCATGAAGATCCGGACAATGCGCCGTCCGACGGCCCGAACATGGTTTATCTGAAGGACATGCCGCGGCTTCTGGAGAAGCTGCTCGCCTTCGACGCCATTGCCAAGGCCTGAAAAGTAGCCGGCGTTCAACAGGCTGACATGAACTTGCGTTACGGGCCTGAGGGAGCGCCAGATCGAGGTGCGGATCGCCATTGTAATTTCCGCGCCTTCGATTAAGACGATTTAAATCGATTTATAAACCAGCGAGCAGGAAGCTATCATGACCGCAATCACCGACATTATCGCCCGCGAGATTCTCGACAGCCGTGGCAATCCGACTGTCGAAGTCGATGTCTACCTCGAAGATGGCAGCATGGGCCGCGCGGCGGTTCCGTCGGGCGCGTCGACCGGCGCGCATGAAGCCGTCGAGCTTCGCGATGGTGGCAAGCGCTACCATGGCAAGGGTGTCGAGAAGGCTGTCGAAGCCGTCAATTCGGAAATCTTCGATGCCATCGGCGGCATGGATGCAGAAAACCAGATCCAGCTCGACAACATCATGATCGAGCTCGACGGCACGCCGAACAAGTCGCGTCTCGGCGCCAATGCCATCCTCGGCGTTTCGCTCGCCGTTGCCAAGGCCGCCGCGCAGAGCGCCAACCTGCCGCTCTACCGCTACGTCGGCGGCGCTCATGCCCGTCTTCTGCCGGTTCCGATGATGAACATCATCAACGGCGGCGCTCACGCCGACAACCCGATCGACTTCCAGGAATTCATGATCCTGCCGGTTGGCGCAGAATCCATCCGTGAAGCCGTCCGCATGGGCTCGGAAATCTTCCACGTTCTGAAGAAGGAACTGGCATCGCAGGGCCACAACACCAACGTCGGTGACGAAGGTGGCTTTGCACCGGGCCTGTCCAGCGCTCCCGCAGCTCTCGACTTCATCATGAAGTCGATCGAAAAGGCTGGCTACAAGCCGGGTGACGAAATCGCTCTCGGCCTCGATTGCGCTTCGACCGAATTCTTCAAGGACGGCAAGTACGTTCTCGAAGGCGAGGGACGCACGCTGGAATCCGGCGCGATGGCCGAATATCTCGCTGAACTCGCCGCCAAGTACCCGATCGTTTCGATCGAAGACGGTATGGCCGAAGACGACTGGGAAGGCTGGAAGACGCTGACCGATCTGATCGGCAAGAAGACCCAGCTCGTCGGCGACGACCTGTTCGTTACCAACTCCGCCCGCCTGCGCGACGGTATCCGCATGGGCGTTGCCAACTCGATCCTCGTCAAGGTCAACCAGATCGGTTCGCTGACCGAAACCCTCGACGCCGTCGAAACCGCGCACAAGGCCAACTACACGGCCGTCATGTCGCATCGCTCGGGTGAAACGGAAGATTCCACGATCGCCGATCTCGCCGTTGCCACGAACTGCGGCCAGATCAAGACCGGCTCGCTGTCGCGCTCGGATCGTCTTGCCAAGTACAACCAGCTCATCCGCATCGAGGAAGCGCTCGGCCCGCAGGCAAAGTACGCCGGCCGCTCCATCCTGCGCGGCTGATAGCATCCCGCCGGATCTCTTCTGATCCGCAACGATGATCTTCGTTGAAATCGAACCGCGCCTTCGGGCGCGGTTTTTTGTTGCGCCACTCAGTTAGAGTCAACGGACGGTTAATCTCTGCCGGTTAATTTAGCTCTAGGTGTTTGATTTGATGTGATCTTGTTCGAGGCGACATTGGCTTTGGGGGAGGTTGCGTAAAGCCAGGGCGTGACGAGCGAGTATGTGGACAAAATATCATAAGAAGAGAAGGTTCGGCCGTCTCATCCTTCCCGCCATCACCATCGCTTTTGTGAGCTACTTCGGTTATCATTGCATTCATGGCGATTACGGCCTGAAGGCGACCGAGGTTTTCGAGCAGCGTCGCATCGACCGCGCCAAGGAACTGGCTGATCTCGTGGCCAAGCGCGAACACCTTGAAAAGGAGGTCGCGCTGCTCAGCGACGGCTCTTTGGACAAGGATATGCTCGACCAGTACGCGCGCTATCAGCTGACTTATTCCAAGGCGAACGAAATCGTCATCTTCAATAAATAGCCACAATTAACCGGATTTCGGTTAATCGTATTTTTGTAAGCGATATCAATGGCTTGCAAAGAATACGAGCCATGCAATTATAGCATTGCTGTGGCGAACAATCTTGCCTATGTTACGCCTCATTATAAAACGAGGCTACTCACACAGGGAGGGTTGAATGGCGCCGCGAAAAAACGCGACCGTTTCCAGCCGTAAGACAGCATCAAGGCCAGCCAAGGAAACCAATGGCGGTCCGATCGCAGATTTCGATCGTGATGCGGAGCTCAAGGCTTATCGTGAGATGCTCCTGATCCGCCGCTTCGAGGAAAAGGCCGGCCAGCTTTACGGCATGGGCTTCATCGGCGGCTTCTGTCACCTTTACATCGGCCAGGAAGCCGTCGTCGTCGGCATGCAGCTGGCGCTGAAGGATGGCGACCAGGTCATTACCGGTTATCGCGACCACGGTCACATGCTGGCAACCGGCATGAACGCGCGCGGCGTCATGGCCGAGTTGACCGGACGCCAGGGCGGCTATTCCCGAGGGAAGGGCGGCTCCATGCACATGTTCTCCAAGGAAAAGAATTTCTACGGTGGTCACGGCATCGTCGGCGCGCAGGTCTCGCTCGGCACCGGTCTCGGCTTTGCCAACTGGTATCGCGGCAATGACAATGTCAGCGTCGCCTATTTCGGTGACGGCGCTGCCAACCAGGGTCAGGTCTACGAAAGCTTCAACATGGCGCAACTCTGGAAGCTGCCTGTGATCTTCGTGATCGAGAACAACCGCTACGCCATGGGCACCTCGACGGCTCGCGCCACCGCACAGGCCGATTTCTCCAAGCGCGGCGCTTCTTTCGGCATTCCCGGCATCCAGGTCGACGGCATGGACGTTCGCGCTGTCAAGGCTGCGGCTGACGAAGCCGTTGCGCATTGCCGCTCCGGCAAGGGCCCGATCATCCTGGAAATGCTGACCTACCGCTACCGTGGTCACTCCATGTCCGACCCGGCCAAGTACCGTTCCAAGGACGAAGTGCAGAAGATGCGCTCCGAGCATGACCCGATCGAGCAGGTTCGTGTTCGCCTTCTCGAAAAGGGCTGGGCGACCGAGGATGATCTGAAGGATATCGACAAGGATGTCCGCGACATCGTCGCCGACAGCGCCGATTTCGCCCAGAACGATCCGGAGCCGGATGCATCCGAGCTCTACACCGACATTCTGCTCTAAATCGGGGAGGGACACTATGCCCATCGACATTCTCATGCCCGCCCTTTCTCCGACCATGGAAGAGGGTACCCTTTCGAAATGGCTCAAGAAGGAAGGCGACAAGGTCGTTTCCGGTGATGTCATTGCCGAAATCGAAACCGACAAGGCCACCATGGAAGTGGAAGCCGTCGACGAAGGCATCATCGGCAAGCTGCTGGTCGACGCCGGTACCGAAGGCGTCAAGGTAAACGCCAAGATCGCGATCCTGCTGCAGGACGGTGAATCGGCCGATGCCATTTCGTCCGCAAAGGCAGCACCCGCTGCCGAGCCGGCTAAGTCCGAAGCTCCTGCCGCCGCTCCGGCTCCGGCAGCTGCACCGGTTCCCGCCCAGCCGAAGGTTGCCGCCGCTGCCGATCCGGAAATTCCGGCCGGTACCGAAATGGTATCGATGACGGTGCGTGAAGCGCTGCGCGACGCCATGGCCGAAGAAATGCGCGCCAATCCGGACGTTTTCGTCATGGGTGAGGAAGTGGCCGAATACCAGGGCGCCTACAAGGTGACCCAGGGTCTGCTGCAGGAATTCGGCGCACGCCGCGTCATCGACACCCCGATCACCGAGCACGGCTTTGCTGGTATCGGCGTCGGCGCCGCGATGGCCGGCCTCCGGCCGATCGTCGAGTTCATGACCTTCAACTTCGCCATGCAGGCGATCGACCAGATCATCAACTCCGCCGCCAAGACGCTCTATATGTCCGGCGGCCAGATGGGCGCTCCGATCGTCTTCCGCGGTCCGAACGGTGCCGCAGCTCGCGTCGGCGCCCAGCACAGCCAGGACTATGCGTCCTGGTACAGCCACATCCCGGGCCTCAAGGTCGTCATGCCCTACACGGCAGCTGACGCCAAGGGCCTGCTGAAGGCTGCGATCCGCGATCCGAACCCGGTCATCTTCCTCGAAAACGAAATCCTCTACGGTCAGCACTTCGATGTGCCGAAGCTGGATAATTTCGTTCTGCCGATCGGCAAGGCCCGCATCCACCGTCCGGGCAAGGACGTGACGGTCGTGTCGTTCGGCATCGGCATGACCTATGCCACGAAGGCTGTCGCCGAGCTGGAAGCCCAGGGCATCGATGTCGAGCTCATCGACCTGCGTACCATCCGCCCGATGGATCTTCCGACGATCATCGAATCGGTCAAGAAGACCGGCCGCCTGGTCACCGTCGAGGAAGGCTATCCGCAGTCCTCCGTCGGCACGGAAATTGCCACCCGCGTCATGCAGCAGGCCTTCGATTATCTCGATGCGCCGATCCTGACGATCGCTGGCAAGGACGTACCCATGCCCTACGCCGCCAACCTCGAAAAGCTGGCGCTCCCGAGCGTCGCTGAAGTGGTCGATGCGGTGAAGGCCGTTTGCTACAAGTAAGGGGAGGGCTCATCGATGCCTATCAACATCACTATGCCTGCCCTCTCGCCGACCATGGAAGAGGGTAACCTCGCCAAGTGGCTGGTCAAGGAAGGCGACAAGATCAAGTCCGGCGATGTCATCGCCGAGATCGAGACTGACAAGGCAACGATGGAAGTCGAGGCTGTCGATGAGGGCACGGTCGCCAAGATCGTCGTTCCCGCCGGCACCGAAGGCGTGAAGGTCAATGCCCTGATCGCCGTGCTCGCCGCCGATGGCGAGGATGTTGCGGCGGCGGCTTCCGGCGCTGGCGCCGGTGCTGCTCCGGCTGCCAAGGAAGCTCCGAAGGCAGAAGCGGCCCCTGCGGCCGCTCCCGCTGCAGCGCCTGCTCCGGCAAGCGTTTCGGCTCCTGCTGCACCTGCTCCGGTGGCATCCGCTCCTGCTGCAAACGACGGTCATCGTACCTTCGCATCTCCGCTCGCTCGCCGTCTTGCCAAGGAAGCCGGCATCGACGTATCGGCGGTTTCCGGCACCGGCCCGCATGGTCGCGTCATCAAGAAGGACGTGGAAGCTGCTGTTTCTGGCGGCATCGCCAAGGCTGCTCCGACAGCCGCACCGGCCGCACAGCCGGCTGCTGCTGCTCCGGCCGCACCGAAAGGCATGTCCGACGACGCCGTCCTCAAGCTGTTCGAGCAGGGTTCCTACGAACTCGTGCCGCATGACGGCATGCGCAAGACCATCGCCAAGCGCCTGCAGGAATCCAAGCAGACGATCCCGCACTTCTACGTCTCGGTCGATTGCGAACTCGACGCGCTGCTGGCTCTCCGCACGCAGCTCAACGATTCCGCTCCGAAGTCGAAGGATGGCGTTCCGGCCTACAAGCTCTCGGTCAACGACATGGTCATCAAGGCCCTGGCGCTGGCGCTGCGCGATGTTCCGGATGCCAACGTCTCCTGGACCGACAGCAACATGGTCAAGCACAAGCATGCCGATGTCGGCGTTGCCGTCTCCATTCCGGGCGGCCTGATCACGCCGATCATCCGCAGCGCCGAGCAGAAGACGCTCTCGACCATCTCCAACGAGATGAAGGACTACGGCAAGCGCGCCAAGGAGCGCAAGCTGAAGCCCGAGGAGTATCAGGGCGGTACGACCGCTGTGTCGAACATGGGCATGATGGGCGTCAAGAACTTCGCCGCCGTCGTCAACCCGCCGCACGCGACCATTCTGGCCGTCGGCGCTGGCGAACAGCGCGTCATCGTCAAGAAGGGCGAAATGGTGATTGCCAACGTGATGACCGTCACGCTGTCGACCGACCATCGCGCCGTCGACGGTGCGCTCGGCGCCGAGCTTCTGGCAGCCTTCAAGGGCTACATCGAAAATCCGATGGGGATGCTCGTCTGAGCCTTGTTCTGACACGGAGGCATGAATGACCAAGACTGTTCTGTGTTACGGCGACTCGCTGACATGGGGCTACAGTGCCGAAACGGTCGGCCGTCATGCCTATGAAGATCGGTGGCCGAGCGTGCTGCAAAAGGCGCTCGGCGATCGGGTACGCGTCATCCCGGAAGGGCTGAACGGCCGGACGACTGCTTTCGACGATCATCTTGCCGATTGCGATCGCAACGGCGCGAGGATCTTGCCGACGATCCTGCAGAGCCACAATCCGCTCGATCTCGTCATCATCATGCTCGGCACCAACGACATGAAGCCGGTTGTCGCCGGTTCGGCCTTTGCCGCCCTGCAGGGCATCAGCCGCTTGGTCCAGCTGGTGCGCAATCATGCCTGGGGGTTCGACTACGAGGTGCCCGATATCCTGATCGTCGCCCCGCCGGCAATCACCGAAACGGCCAATGCCGCCTTTGCGGCCAGCTTTCTCGGTGCTGTCAAGGAATCGGGCAAGCTGCCGACGCTTTATGGCGATCTGGCAGATGAACTCGGATGCGGCTTCTTCGATGCCAATACGGTCGCCGTCACCACGCCGCTCGATGGCGTGCATCTCGATGCGGAAAACACCCGGGCGCTCGGTCGCGGCCTCGAGCCGATCGTGCGGATGATGCTCGGTCTCTGATAAATTCAAGGCGCCGGCTCTGACCCGCCGCCAGCAATAAGGCAGGAAACACATGGCTGAGAATTACGACGTCATTATCATCGGCTCCGGTCCCGGCGGTTATGTCGCCGCCGTGCGCGCCGGCCAGCTTGGTCTGAAGACCGCAATCGTCGAGCGCGAGCACCTGGGCGGCATATGCCTCAACTGGGGCTGCATTCCCACCAAGGCGCTGCTCCGTTCGGCTGAAATTCTCGATCATTCCAACCATCTGAGGGATTACGGCCTCGTTCTCGAAGGCAAGGTGAGCGCGGATGTGAAGGCGGTCGTCGCCCGTTCGCGCGGCGTTTCCGCCCGCTTGAACACCGGCGTCGGCTTTCTGATGAAGAAGAACAAGGTCGACGTGATCTGGGGCGAAGCCAAGATCACCAAGCCCGGCGAGATCGTCGTCGGCAAGTCGACCAAGCCCGTCGTCGAGCCGCAGCATCCGCTGCCGAAGAACGTCAAGGGCGAGGGCACCTATACCGCCAAGCACATCATCGTTGCGACCGGCGCCCGTCCGCGCGCGCTGCCCGGCATCGAGCCGGATGGCAAGCTGATCTGGACCTATTTCGAGGCGCTGAAGCCGGACTTCCTGCCGAAGTCGCTGCTCGTCATGGGCTCGGGCGCCATCGGCATCGAATTCGCGAGCTTCTATCGCTCGATGGGTGTCGACGTTACCGTCGTCGAAGTCATGCCGACCATCATGCCGGTCGAGGATGCCGAAATCTCCGGTATCGCCCGCAAGCAACTCGAAAAGCGCGGCCTGAAGATCTTCACCAAGGCGAAGGTCACGAAGGTCGACAAGGCTGCCAACTCGATCACCGCCCATGTCGAAACCGAGGACGGCAAGGTTCAGCAGATCGTTGCCGACCGCATGATCTCGGCCGTTGGCGTGCAGGGTAACATCGAAAACCTCGGTCTCGAGGCGCTTGGCGTGAAGACCGACCGCGGCTGCGTCGTCATCGACGGCTACGGCAAGACCAATGTTCCCGGCATCTATGCGATCGGCGACGTCGCCGGCCCTCCGATGCTGGCGCATAAGGCCGAACATGAAGGCGTTGTCTGCATCGAGAAGATCGCCGGACTGCCGAATGTTCACCCGACCGACAAGGGCAAGGTCCCGGGCTGCACCTATTGCCATCCGCAGGTCGCCTCCGTCGGCCTGACGGAAGCCAAGGCCAAGGAACTCGGCCGCGATATCCGCGTCGGCCGCTTCTCCTTCGCCTTCAACGGCAAGGCGATCGCGCTTGGCGAAGATCAGGGTCTCTGCAAGGTCATCTTCGACAAGAAGACCGGCGAACTCCTCGGCGCGCACATGGTCGGCGCCGAAGTCACGGAACTCATCCAGGGCTTCGTTGTCGCCATGAACCTGGAGACGACGGAAGAAGAACTGATGCACACGATCTTCCCGCATCCGACCGTTTCGGAAACGATGAAGGAAGCGGTGCTCGATGCCTATGGCCGGGTGCTGAACGCTTGATAATTTCCTGCCATGCCCTTTATCCAGGGGGTGGAAAACAGGAAAGGAAATCAACATGTCTATCGCAGCGGAAGGTTGGATCGTCTTTCTTCTTGTCGGCCTGGTGGCGGGTTTTCTCGCCAGCCTGATCGTCGGCGGTGGCGGCGGCTTGATCGGTTGCCTGGTGAGCGGCGTGATCGGCGCCTTCGTGGGTGGCTTCCTGTTCCATTATTTCGGGATTTCGCTCGGTATTCAGAATGCGTTGGTGGTGGAGGTTATCCATGCCACCGTCGGCGCGATCGTCGTGGTGCTGCTGGCGAGATTGATCGCCTAGAGCAACTCCAGGAAAAGTGCGTAGCGGTTTTCCGTCCGGAATTGCGCAAAGACAAAAGGATAGAGCATTTCCGTCACTTCAGTTGAAATGGAAATGCTCTGAGATCGGGGATGCGATGGAAAGTGTCGGTTGGCTGGGTCTGATCATCATCGGCGGTCTTGCGGGCTGGCTCGCGGGCAAGCTGATGGATGCGCGCTACGGCATCATCCTGAATATCATCCTCGGCATCGCCGGCTCGGTGGTCGCTGCAGGGCTGATGACAGCCCTACATGTCGGCATACCCGGCGGCCGGCTCGGCTTTTTCATCACTGGTTTCATCGGTGCATGCATTCTGATATTCCTCGCCAAATTCGCTCGGCGATGAAGGGCCGCATTTCAAGCGGCGGAAAGTAGACGTCTTATGGTCACCATTCTCGACACGATCAACCCCGAAGCCAAGCGCGTCCGGCATCCGGAGAAGGCGCACCGCCCGGATACGGAAGTCCTGCGCAAGCCGGACTGGATTCGTGTGAAGGCGCCGACATCGAAGGGCTATGCCGAAACCCGTTCGATCGTGAAGGAGCACAAGCTTGTCACGGTCTGCGAAGAGGCTGGCTGCCCGAATATCGGCGAATGCTGGGATAAGAAGCACGCCACTTTCATGATCATGGGCGAGATCTGCACGCGCGCCTGTTCCTTCTGCAACGTCGCGACAGGCAAGCCGAACGCTCTCGATATGGCCGAACCGGAAAATGTCGCCAAGGCCGTCAAGGAAATGGGCCTTAGCCATGTCGTCATCACCTCGGTCGACCGTGACGACTTGGCAGACGGCGGCGCCGAGCATTTCGAGAAGGTGATTTGGGCAATCCGCGCGGCCTCGCCAAACACCACCATTGAGATCCTGACGCCGGACTTCCTGAAGAAGCCGGGCGCGCTGGAGCGCGTTGTCGCCGCCAAGCCCGACGTTTTCAATCACAATCTGGAAACCGTGCCCGGCAACTATCTGACGGTTCGGCCCGGTGCCCGTTACTTCCACTCCGTTCGCCTGCTGCAGCGGGTCAAGGAACTGGACCCGACCATGTTTACCAAGTCGGGCATCATGGTGGGCCTCGGCGAAGAGCGCAACGAAGTGCTGCAGCTGATGGACGACCTGCGGACCGCCGATGTCGACTTCCTGACCATCGGCCAGTACCTGCAGCCGACGCGCAAGCATCATCAGGTGATGAGCTTCGTGACGCCGGAGGAATTCAAGTCCTACGAGACTGTGGCTTATACCAAGGGTTTCCTGATGGTCGCTTCCAGCCCGCTGACGCGCTCCTCGCATCATGCCGGTGACGATTTCGAGCGTCTGCGTGCGGCTCGCGAAAAGAAGCTGCTGCTGGCTGCCGAATAAGCGCACCGAGATTACATCCTGTCATCCGAACGAGCCGCGGCGATTGTGCCGCGGTTTTTGTTCGCGCTGTCATTTGCTTGTCATTAATGCGGCCTAGGGAACACGCCGCCGTTTGTTACCGGTTTCGGCGCTTTAGAATCGACTATGGAGCTGAACCGTGGAGCAAACTCTTGCGCCGCAGGCGCTTGTTCGTGCTGTCGACATAGATCAGGCGGCTCGCATCCTCGAAAAGGCAGATCGTGTTCTTGTCATCGGCTGTTCCGGCACCGGCAAGAGCACGCTCGCACAGGCGATCGCATCGCTGCGTGTGTTGACCTATGTTTCGATGGATCGCGATATTTTCTGGCTGCCCGGCTGGAAATCACGGCCGCGGCCGGAAGCCATTGCGCTGATCGAGCAGGCGGTTGCCGGACCACGCTGGATTATGGACGGCAACAGCCCCAGCACGTTACCGCTGCGGCTGCCGCGCACCGATATCGTCATATGGCGAAGGCCGCCGCGGTACGTGGCATTGAGAGGCGTCATTTCGCGCTGGCTGCGCTACAGGGGCCATTCCCGGCCCGAAATGGCACCGGGATGCCCCGAGCGGCTGGATTGGAAATTCCTGCGCTACATCTGGACGTTCGAACGCGACGAGGCGCCGCAGTTTGAGGGCATGCTGGCGCGGCACGGCGGAAATGTGCCCGTCGTGACGTTGAAATCCTATCGTGATGGCGAGGAACTGCTGTCGCTTCTCCGAAGCAAGATCTGAGAGGGTTGTCATGGATCAGGTTATGATGCCGTTGTTGCGTAATCTCGCCGAAGCAGCCGATCATATCCGCCGCGCAGATCGGATCATGGTCATGGGGTGCTCCGGCGGCGGCAAATCGACCCTGTCGCAGAAGATCGCTGCTCGCTTCGGCCTTACCTATGTCTCGATCGATCGCGACGTTCTCTGGCTGCCGGGCTGGGTCGAGCGCGCAAAGGACGAGCAGCGCGCCATCATTGCCTCCAAAGTTCAGGAACGGCGTTGGATCTTTGATGGCACGAACCCCTCGACATTCGATCTCCGCTTGCCGCGCACCGATCTTGTCATATGGGTGAGGGTACCCCGCCTCGTGTGCATCTGGGGCGCGGTCTCGCGCTGGATCAAATGGATGGGCCGTACGCGGCCGGAAATGGCGCCCGGCTGCATCGAGAAGGTCGATTGGGAGTTTCTGCGGTTCATCTGGACGTTCGAGGAGAAATTTGCGCCGAGAGTTCTGGCCGGCCTCGCACAACATGGTCCCGATGTCCCAGTCTTGCAGCTGAAATCCCGCGGCGAAATGCGTCAGCTTCTTGATCTTCTTGGCCGTCCTGCTTAATTGCGGCTCATGCCTCAGTTCGAAACCCATCGCCCCGTTCCGCATTCACCCGATCAGATGTTCGACCTCGTCGCCGACGTGGAACGTTACCCGGAGTTCCTGCCGCTGTGCGACGCGCTCACGATCCGCAGCCGCAAGGAGCGCGACGGTAAGATCCTGCTGATTGCCGATATGACCGTCGGCTACAAGGCGATCCGCGAGACCTTCACGACGCAGGTGCTGCTGAACAAGGCCGAACGAGCGATCGATGTGAAATATATCGACGGCCCGTTCAAATATCTCGACAATCGCTGGCGCTTTACGCCATCGGAAAACGGCGGCTGCGTCATCGATTTCTTCATCGACTATGAGTTCAAGAGCCGTATCCTCGGCGCCCTGATGGGGTCGATGTTCGATCGTGCCTTCCGCATGTTCACGGATGCCTTCGAGACACGCGCCAACAAGATCTATGCCTGAAGCCTCGCTGGTTATCGACCGAGCGTAACAAGCATCTCCAGCGCAGTGTTCAAGGTAGCGAGCCGAACCTTGTCGCGGCCGATATCGCCATAGCGCATTTCGTGATGGATGAGGCCGCCGCTCCGCGCCTTGGCGGCGAGATGGACGAGCCCGACAGGCTTTTCCGCAGAGCCGCCGCCAGGGCCGGCAACACCCGTTACCGCCACGGCGAAATCCGCCCGGGAACGGAAAAGGGCGCCATGCGCCATCTGTAGCGCCGTTTCCTTCGACACCGCGCCGAATTGCGCGAGCGTCTGCTCCTGAACGCCGAGCATCTCCATCTTGGCGGTGTTGGTGTAGGTGACGAAGCCGCGGTCGACGACGGCGGACGAGCCGGGAATTTCCGTCAGCGCGCCGGCGATCAGGCCGCCAGTGCAGGATTCGGCCGTCGCGACCATCCAGCCCTTAGCTGTGAAGTCGGTGACGATCTTCTGAGCGAGTGCGATAATCTCATCGGGAAAATGCATTATGCCTTGCCTCCGCGATAGACGACGGTCGCCGTCGCGATGGCTGCTATGCCTTCGCGGCGGCCGACGAAGCCGATTTTCTCGTTGGTGGTTGCCTTGACCGAGCAGCGATCGATGCTGATGCCCAGGAACTCCGAAAGCCTGGCGCGCATGACATCGCGATGCGGCCCGACCTTCGGCGCCTCTGCGATCAGGGACACATCGGCATTCATGATGGTGCCGCCGCGCTCGCGCACGATCTTGGCCGCATGTTCGATGAAGATCCGCGACGGCGCACCCTTCCATTGCGGATCGGAGGGCGGGAAATGATCGCCGATATCGCCTGCGCCGCATGTGGCGAGCAGGGCATCCGTCAGGGCATGCAGGGCTACATCGGCGTCCGAATGCCCCTTCAGCTTCTGGTCGTGCGGAATGAAGACGCCGCAAAGGGTCACGCCGTCGCCGGGCTCCAGCTGATGCACGTCATAGCCGTTGCCGGTGCGCACGTCGGGCAGTAGCGCCGCGCTGAGCTTTTCGTCGGCCATGGCAATATCCCTTTTGATGGTCAGTTTTACGTTGTCGGCGCTGCCGGTCACCAATGTCACCGGCAGGTTACACCATTCCGCGATCGCCGCATCGTCGGTAAAATCGCTTTTGTCGTCGGCTGCCGCTTTCTCATGCGCCGCGAGAATATCGTCGTAGCTGAAGGATTGCGGCGTCTGCGCGGCGTGAAGTCCGGCGCGGGGCACGGTCTCGACCACCAGGCCGTTTGCGTCACCACGCTTCAGCGTGTCGGTGACGGGCATGGCGGGCAGCACAGCCGGCGCGCCAGCTGCAAGCGCGGCTGCGACGCGATCCAGCAGATCATGGTCGAAGAAGGGTCGGACCGCGTCGTGGATCATGACATGCGTCACGCCGCTCGCCTTTAGCTGCCGCAGTCCGGCAAGTACGGATTGCTGGCGCGTTGCGCCGCCGAAGGCGATTTCGACCTCGGGCAGACCCGCAACTTGCTCCAGCGCCGAGCGAAGCAGCTTTTCATCGTCACGATGAATGACGACAACGATCTTCGACGCCTGCGGCCATGTCACGAATCTTTCAAGCGTATGCGCAATAACCGCTCTGCCGCCGATCGGGCGATATTGCTTGGGGCCTTCTTCGGGAGAACCCGCCCGTTCGCCGCGCCCGGCGGCAACGATTACGATTCCCACTGACAGCGGTTGCGTTGAATGCATTTGCGTCATAAACCCCCGAAAGATGAAAGGCTCGGTCTCCGGCATGGCTTTGAAAAGCGTAAGGCTTTTCTTTGTACAAGCACATGCTAAATAGATCGCCGAAACGGACCGTGCTGATGCAGGGTCTATCTCCTCAACTCAGAACTTTCCAGCATTTGCCCAAAAAATATCGGGGCTGTCCGAAACCCCTTGGCAAACTTTCAAAGCGTGTCTAAAAATAGTGCAGATGTATGGTGTGCCCGAAAGATAATCATTTGCTTTCTTCCAAGCTTGCAGCTCCATTTTCCATCGGTTCCGTATCCATCCGAAATCGCGTGATCCTGGCGCCGATGTCGGGCGTGACCGATCTGCCTTTCCGGCAGCTTGCCTTGCGTTACGGTGCCGGTCTGGTGGTTACGGAGATGGTGGCAAGCCGCGAGCTGGTGCAGGACACGGCGGAATCCTGGGCGCGTTTGAGAAGCGCCGGATTGAAGCCGCATATGGTGCAGCTTGCCGGCCGCGAGGCGCATTGGATGGCTGAGGCCGCCAAGATCGCTGCCGATAACGGAGCCGATATCATCGATATCAATATGGGTTGCCCGGCCAAGAAGGTCATAGGCGGCTATTCCGGCTCGGCGCTGATGCGTGATCCCGATCATGCGCTGACACTGATCGAAGCAACCGTCGGTGCCGTGAACATTCCCGTGACGCTGAAGATGCGGCTCGGCTGGGACGAGAATACGATCAACGCGCCGCATATTGCCCGGCGGGCCGAGGAGGCCGGTATCCAGCTCGTCACCATCCACGGCCGCACGCGCATGCAATTCTATGAGGGCAGGGCGGATTGGGATGCGATCCGCGCCGTCAGCGATGTCGTCTCCATTCCGCTCGTTGCCAATGGCGATGTCGAAACGATTGAGGATGCGGAGGAAATCCTGCGCCGTTCCGGTGCTGACGCCGTCATGATCGGTCGAGGCTGCCAGGGCCGTCCGTGGCATGCGGGCGTTCTCGCCGGTCATCGCGAGCCGGGCCGTGAGGAGATCGTCGAGATCGCACTCGAACATTACCGGATGATGCTGGAATTCTATGGCGAAGCCGTAGGCATCCGCCATGCCCGCAAGCATCTGGCCTGGTATCTCGATCGCTATGCGCCGGCGACGACGGGCGCCGACAAGGCAAAAATCATGACCTCGAAAGAGAGTGGCGAGGTGGCTGCATCCTTCCATGCCGCACTGCAGGCAGGCGCCGATCTCGCTCAATGCGTCCAGGAGGCTGCATGACTTCGAAACCCAGCTCCGGAGGCGGGGACAACACGGCCAATTCCGTGGCCATGGCCGTCCTCAACGCGATACAGAATCCCGTCGTCATGGTTGACGAAGCGGGCCTGATCGCCTTTGCCAACTGGGAGGCGGAAGCTTTCTTCGGGGCCAGCGCCTCGCACCTGTCACGCTACAAGATCTCCAGTTTCATCCCGTTCGGCAGCCCCTTGCTTGCCCTGATCGACCAGGTGCGTGAGCGCCGCGCGCCGGTCAACGAATACCGCGTCGATCTGAGCTCGCCGCGTCTCGGCCAGGACAAGCTGGTGGACCTCTATGTCGCCCCGGTTTCGAGCGATATCGGCTCGGTGGTGGTGGTGTTTCAGGAACGCTCGATGGCCGACAAGATCGACCGGCAACTGACGCATCGCGCCGCCGCCCGTTCCGTCACCGGCCTTGCCTCCATGCTCGCGCATGAGATCAAGAACCCGCTCTCGGGCATTCGCGGCGCCGCTCAGCTGCTCGAACAGTCCGTTGAGGACGACGACCGCGCCCTGACGCGCCTGATCTGCGACGAGACCGATCGCATCGTCTCGCTGGTCGACCGCATGGAGGTCTTCTCCGATGAACGGCCGGTCGATCGTGTACCTGTCAACATCCATTCCGTGCTCGATCATGTGAAGGCGGTTGCCAAGGCTGGTTTCGCCCGCAACATCAAGCTTTCCGAAAACTACGATCCCTCGCTGCCGGCGGTTTTCGCAAACCGGGATCAGCTCGTGCAGGTCTTTCTCAATCTGGTTAAGAATGCCGCTGAAGCGGTCGGAGACCGTCAGGACGGCGAGATCATGCTGACGACGGCCTATCGCCCCGGTATCCGGCTTTCTGTTGCCGGTACGCGCGAAAAGATCTCGCTGCCGCTGGAATTCTGCGTAATCGACAATGGTCCTGGCGTGCCCGCCGATCTCGTGCCGCATCTCTTCGATCCGTTCATCACCACCAAGACGAACGGAACTGGCCTCGGTCTCGCGCTGGTCGCCAAGATCATCGGCGATCATGGCGGCATCGTCGAATGCGACAGCCAGAACCATCGCACCACATTTCGTGTTCTGATGCCCGCCTCCAAGGGCATCACCCTAGAAGATGCCCCCTTTCCGAACTCTACAGGGACTACTCGATGACAGCCACGATCCTTGTCGCCGATGACGATGCGGCCATCCGCACCGTGCTCAACCAGGCCCTGAGCCGCGCGGGTTACGACGTACGCATCACGTCGAACGCCGCCACGCTCTGGCGTTGGGTATCGGCCGGCGAAGGCGACCTCGTTGTAACCGACGTCGTCATGCCCGACGAAAATGCCTTCGATCTGCTTCCGCGCATCAAGAAGGCGAGACCGGATCTGCCCGTTCTGGTCATGAGTGCGCAAAACACGTTCATGACGGCGATCAAGGCATCGGAGAAGGGCGCCTACGACTATCTGCCGAAGCCGTTCGACCTGACGGAACTGATCGCGATCGTTGGCCGCGCATTGTCGGAGCCGAAGCGCAAGCCGACCAAGATCGATGACGACATGCAGGATGGCATGCCGCTCGTCGGCCGCTCCGCCGCCATGCAGGAAATTTACCGCGTGCTTGCGCGCCTGATGCAGACCGACCTGACGCTGATGATCACAGGCGAGTCCGGTACCGGCAAGGAGCTGGTGGCGCGCGCGCTCCATGACTACGGCAAGCGCCGCAACGGGCCGTTCGTCGCCATCAACATGGCCGCGATCCCGCGCGACCTGATCGAATCCGAGCTCTTCGGCCACGAAAAGGGCGCTTTCACCGGCGCGCAGACCCGGTCGACGGGCCGCTTCGAACAGGCGGAAGGCGGCACGCTGTTCCTCGACGAAATTGGCGACATGCCGATGGATGCGCAGACGCGTCTGCTGCGCGTGCTGCAGCAGGGCGAATACACGACCGTCGGCGGTCGTACGCCGATCCGTACCGACGTTCGCATCGTTGCCGCCACCAACAAGGATCTGAAGCAGGCGATCAATCAGGGTCTGTTCCGCGAAGATCTCTACTACCGCCTCAACGTCGTGCCGCTGCGCTTGCCGCCGTTGCGTGACCGCGCCGAGGATATTCCCGATCTCGTGCGTCATTTCATCACTCAAGCTGAAAAGGAGGGCTTGGGTTCCAAGCGCTTCGATCAGGAAGCGCTCGAGCTGATGAAGGCCTATCCCTGGCCGGGCAATGTTCGCGAGTTGGAAAACCTGATCCGTCGGCTGATGGCGCTCTATCCTCAGGATGTCATCACCAAGGAGATTATCGATGCGGAACTGCGCGCCGATGTGCCCGACAGTCCGATCGAAAAGGGGCCGGTGCGCACGGGCACGATGAGCATCGCCCAAGCGGTGGAGGAGAATATGCGGACCTATTTCGCCGGCTTCGGCGAGAACCTGCCGCCACCCGGCCTCTACGACCGCGTGTTGACCGAAATGGAATACCCGCTGATTCTCGCCGCCCTGACCGCCACGCGCGGCAATCAGATCAAGGCAGCCGATCTTTTGGGCCTGAATCGCAATACGCTGCGCAAAAAGATCAGAGAACTGGGTGTTTCGGTTTACAGAAGCTCGCGCACGGCTTGACAAGCCAAGCCGATGCGTTGCATTTTCGCCACAATGCGTTGCTTAAAGGTCACGCAGCAGATTCGTCGTTTTTGCGGTGGCGATTCATCTGACCCATTCTCGTCAGAACGAGAGTCCGTCTGATTTTTCAACTTGTTGCAAAAGTGACGTGAAGTAAAGGTTTCGCTTCCGTGCGAAACCGGACGACAGTTCCCGCCTCTGCCTGTCGCTCGCACCGGTGCCTGATAATGGCCGTGCGATTCGAGCAGGGCGCCGACCGTCGCTCGGGCGTGGAGATTGATGGGAATGATGCAGGACGCGGTGTCGCCGGCGGCGAGCGACGAGGCGGTTGTCAAGGTGACGGACCGTCGTGCTTCCTTTGCCCTACCTGGCCTGATCCTGGCCGGCGGTGCGCTTCTGTGCGCCATCGCCACATTGCTGATGCTTCTCGGGCTGACGCCGATCGCTCCGACATCCTCTGTCGTCTTCACTTCCGTCGTCATCAACGGCCTGTTCGTGCTGGGACTGATTGCCTTGATCGCCCGCGAGGTCGCGCGGCTGGTCAAGGCGCGCAGCCGAGGTCGCGCCGCAGCGCGTCTGCACATCCGCATCGTCGTTCTTTTCTCGATCGTCGCGATCACGCCTGCCATTCTCGTCGCCATCGTTGCCAGCCTGACGCTCAATGTCGGCCTTGACCGCTGGTTCGGCGTGCGCACGCAGCAGATCATCAGCTCCTCGCAGAACGTCGCGCAGGCCTATCTGATGGAGAATGCGAGCTATCTGCAGGGGCAGACTGTCTCGATGGCGAACGATCTCGAGCGCAATCGCTCGCTCTTCAATCTCGATCGTACCGGTTTTGCCGATCTAATGACCCGTCAGGCTCGCGGTCGCGGCTTGCTGGGCGCCTTCCTCGTGCGCCGAGACGGCACCGCCATCGTCCAGGCCGAAATCAAGACGGAACGACCGCTGCCGGCCATTCCAAAAGATGCGCTCGATTCCTCGGCCAATGGCCAGCCGACGCTTATCCCGCCAGGCGTCACCAATCTCGTCGGCGCGGTCATCAAGCTCGATGAAATCCCCGGTTCGTTCCTTTACACCGTGCGCGCCGTCGACCCCCGCGTCATGAACGCAATGCGCATGGTCGAGGACAACACCGTCGAATACAAGGCGATGGAGGCGGGGCGCATGTCGCTTCAGATCGCCTTCGCCGTCCTCTATATCGGCTTCGCTCTGATCGTGCTTTTGGCGGCGATCTGGACCGCAATCGCGATTGCCGACCGCATCGTGCGGCCGATCCGCCTTCTCATCAGCGCAGCGGACAATGTCGCTTCGGGTAACATGAACGTGCTGGTGCCAGTCCGCTCGGCCGATGGCGACGTCGGCAGCCTGTCGCGCACCTTCAACAAGATGATCTCCGAAATCCGCACCCAGCGCGATGAAATCCTTGAGGCGAAGGACGAGGTGGACGACCGCCGCCGCTTCATCGAGGCCGTGCTGTCGGGCGTCACCGCGGCTGTGATCGGCGTCGAGCACGATCGGCGCATCACGATTGCCAACACCTCAGCCGAAGATCTCCTGACGCTGAAAAGCGAGGAGCTTATCGGCAAGAATTTGTCGGAAATCTCCCCCGAGGTCGATCAGGTCGTCACAGAAGCGACGACGCGTCATCGCAGCGATTTCCGCAAGCAGATCAGTCTGGTTCGCGGCGGAACGGTGCGCACGCTCAGCGTTCAGGTGACGCGCGAGGAATCGCGCGATGCCAACGAATCCTACGTGATCACGCTCGACGACATTACCGATCTGGTGATCGCGCAGCGCTCGACGGCCTGGGCCGACGTGGCGCGGCGCATCGCCCATGAAATCAAGAACCCGCTGACACCGATCCAGCTGTCGGCCGAGCGCATCCGCCGCCGTTTCGGCAAGAACATTGCCGATGCCGACCGTCCGGTCTTCGACCAGTGCACCGATACGATCATCCGGCAGGTGGGCGATATCGGCCGTATGGTCGACGAGTTTTCCTCATTCGCCCGCATGCCCAAGCCGACCATGGAGCCGGGCGATCTGCGCGACATTCTGCGCGACGCGGTTTTCCTGCGCGAGATGGGCAACAATCACGTCAAATTCCAACGCGAGCTGGGCGACGAGCGGCTGGAAGGCATGTTCGACACGCGAATGCTCGGCCAGGCCTTTGGCAATCTCATCAAGAATGCCGTCGAGGCGATCGAAGGCGTGCCGAGCGATGAGGCGCGCGAGCAACCGAAAATCCTGGTGCGTTCGTCCCTGGACCCAGATCGCGACCGCTTCACCGTCGATGTCATCGACAATGGCCGCGGCCTTCCGGTCGAGAACCGGCACAGCATTCTCGAACCATACATGACGATGCGCGAGAAGGGCACGGGCCTTGGCCTCGCCATCGTCAAGAAGATCATTGAAGACCATGGCGGGCAGATCGAACTCCACGACGCACCCGCCGATTTCGACCAGGGCAGGGGAGCCATGATCCGCGTGCATCTGCCGCGCCGTGAGCAGGCCGCCGTCGCCCAGACAGCAAGTGACAAGGAAAGCGTCTATGGCATCTGATATTCTCGTAGTGGATGACGAGGAAGACATTCGCGAAATCGTTTCGGGAATTCTTTCGGATGAAGGGCACGAAACCCGCACGGCCTATGACAGCGACAGTGCGCTCGCCGCTATCTCCGACCGGGCGCCGCGGCTGATCTTCCTCGATATCTGGATGCAGGGCAGCAAGCTCGATGGCCTTGCGCTGCTCGACGAGATCAAGACCCGCCATCCGGATCTGCCTGTAGTCATGATTTCCGGTCACGGCAATATCGAGACGGCCGTCTCCGCCATCAAGCGCGGCGCCTTCGATTTCATCGAAAAGCCGTTCAAGGCCGATCGCCTCATCCTGATTGCCGAGCGCGCGCTCGAAAATTCCAAGCTGAAGCGTGAGGTTTCCGAGCTGAAACGCCGCACCGGCGACGCGGTGGAATTGATCGGAACCTCGGTTGCGGTCTCGCAGCTTCGTCAGACGATCGACAAGGTGTCGCCCACCAATAGCCGCGTCATGATCTTCGGCCCCTCCGGTTCCGGCAAGGAACTGGTGGCGCGCATGATCCACAAGAAGTCGACGCGGGCGAACGGCCCGTTCGTGGCGCTGAATGCGGCAACCATCACGCCGGAGCGCATGGAAATCGCCTTGTTCGGCACCGAGGGCTCGCCGGGACAGGCGCGCAAGATCGGTGCCCTGGAAGAAGCCCATCGCGGCATCCTCTATCTCGACGAAGTCGGCGAGATGCCGCGCGAGACGCAGAACAAAATCCTGCGCGTTCTTGTCGACCAGCAGTTCGAGCGTGTCGGCGGTTCCAAGCGCGTCAAGGTGGATGTGCGCATCATCTCGTCCACGGCCTATAATCTCGAGAGCCGCATCGCCGAGAGCTTGTTTCGCGAAGACCTCTATCATCGCCTCGCCGTGGTGCCGGTGCGCGTGCCGGCACTTGCCGAACGCCGGGAAGATATTCCCTTCCTCGTCGATCAGCTGATGCGTCAGATTTCAGAGCAGGCCGGCATTCGCCCCCGCCGCATCGGCGATGACGCCATGGCCGTGCTGCAGGCGCATGACTGGCCCGGCAATATCCGCCAGCTGCGCAACAATATAGAGCGTCTGATGATTCTGGCGCGCTCGGATGGCGCGGAGACGCCGATCACGGCGGAAATGCTGCCGACCGACCTCGGAGACATGCTGCCGAAGGTTTCCGCCAAGAACGATTATCACATCATGACGTTGCCGCTGCGCGAGGCGCGCGAGATGTTCGAACGCGATTATCTCATCGCCCAGATCAACCGCTTCGGAGGCAATATTTCGCGCACTGCGGAATTTGTCGGCATGGAGCGCTCGGCACTGCATCGTAAGCTGAAGTCGTTGGGCGTCTGAGCGGCCGCCCGACATTTCAAACAATACAGAATTTCGCATCAGGGGCTTTCATGCCGAGAATAGCTTACGTCAACGGCCGCTACGTCAAGCACAGCGATGCCATGGTGCACATCGAGGATCGCGGTTATCAGTTCGCCGACGGTGTCTACGAGGTATGCGAGGTTCGTCATGGCGTGATCGTCGACATGACGCGCCATCTCGATCGCCTCAACCGTTCGCTCGGCGAACTGCGCATTGCCTGGCCGATGACCCGGCAGGCATTGGTCCTGGTGATTCGCGAGACGTTGCGCCGCAATCATGTCCGCAATGGCCTGTTCTACCTGCAGGTGACTCGTGGCGTTGCCCGGCGCGATCACGTCTTTCCACCTAATGGTACGCCGTCTTCGATCGTCGTGACCGCGAAAAGCACGGATCAGTCCGTAATCGCCAAGAAGAATGCCAATGGCATCAGGGCGATCACTGTCCGTGACAACCGTTGGGACCGTGTGGACATCAAGTCTGTCGGCCTCCTTCCGAATGCGATGGCCCGACAGCAGGCGAAGGAAGCCGGCGCGCAGGAAGCGATCTACATCGACCACAACGGCATGGTGAAGGAAGGAGCCGCCACCAACGTCTGGATTGTCGACCATGACGGAAATCTCGTCACCCGCCCCGCCGAGCACGGTATTCTGCGCGGCATCACGCGCACGACCTTGATGGACGTCGCGGCGAAGCTCGATGTGACCATTGTCGAGCGATTCTTCTCGGTCGAGGAGATGATGAAGGCTCGGGAGGTCTTCATCACGGCAGCCACAAGTATCTGTTTTCCGGTCGTTTCTATCGATGGAGAGACCATCGCCAACGGTCATCCGGGCAGCATGTCACAGAAAATTCGCGAAGCCTTTTTCGACGTTGCGGAAAAGACCGTGATTTGATACCAAGATTCGCTGGGGGGAGAGAATGAGGGTATCTCCCGTCCGGGACCTCTGAATATCATGACATTTAACCGACCTCGGTCGGCAAAAAAGAAAGAAGCGGCGCGATGGCGGAACGTTCTCAGAACTTGCAGGACTTATTTCTCAATACTGTTCGCAAGCAAAAGATTTCACTGACAATTTTCTTGATTAACGGCGTGAAGCTCACGGGTGTCGTGACCTCCTTCGACAATTTCTGTGTCTTGCTCCGCCGCGATGGCCATTCTCAGCTCGTCTACAAGCATGCGATCTCGACGATCATGCCGGGTCAGCCCATGCAGATGTTCGAGAGCGAAGAAGCCGCATCCTAACCAGGACTTCCTACTATCACGACACGCGATACCAAAAATGATTCCCTCATCCCGGAGACCATAAAGCACCGGGATGATATGCGCGCTGTTGTCGTTGTGCCCGTGCTGAAACAGGCACGCGCGGCGCGTTCCGCCCAGGCCGACAGTGCCATCTCCGTTTCGCGACTACCCGAAAGCCGTCTCGATGAGGCCAAAGGGCTCGCGCTCGCCATCGATCTCGACGTCGTCAACGGCTCCATCGTGCCTATCAACGATCCGCGACCGGCAACATTGCTCGGCACCGGCAAGATCGAGGAAATCCTTGCGCTGCTCGACGAGTTCAACGCCGGCCTCGTCATCGTCGACCATCCGCTGACGCCGGTACAGCAACGCAATCTCGAGAAGGCGTGGAACGCCAAGGTCATCGACCGTACCGGCCTCATTCTCGAAATCTTCGGCCGGCGCGCCTCCACCAAGGAAGGCACGCTGCAGGTCGAGCTTGCGCATCTGAACTATCAGAAGGGCCGGCTGGTTCGAAGCTGGACCCACCTTGAACGCCAGCGGGGCGGTGCCGGCTTCATGGGCGGTCCAGGCGAAACCCAGATCGAAGCCGACCGGCGCATGCTGCAGGAGCGGATCATACGGCTGGAGCGTGAATTGGAGCAGGTGGTTCGTACCCGCCAGCTTCATCGCGCCAAGCGCCGGAAGGTGCCGCATCCGATCGTCGCCCTCGTCGGCTATACCAATGCCGGCAAGTCGACACTGTTCAACCGTATCACCGGCGCCGGCGTGCTGGCGGAAGACATGCTGTTTGCGACGCTCGATCCGACGCTGCGCCGCATGAAGCTGCCGCATGGCCGCACCGTCATCCTCTCCGACACAGTCGGCTTCATTTCCGACCTGCCGACTCACTTGGTGGCCGCTTTCAGAGCGACGCTCGAGGAAGTGTTGGAAGCCGACCTGATCCTGCATGTGCGCGATCTCTCGGATGACGACAATCAGGTCCAGAGCGCCGACGTGATGCGCATTCTCGGCGACCTCGGCATCGGCGAGGCCGAGGGCGCGGATCGCATCCTTGAGGTCTGGAACAAGATCGATCGCCTGGAGCCGGAGGCGCATGATGCTATCGTACAGAAAGCATCGACCGCCGAGAACGTCATTGCCGTCTCGGCGAAAAGCGGTGAAGGCGTCGATCGCCTGATGGACGAAATCAGCAGGCGCCTTTCCGGCGTGCTGACCGAGACGGCGATCACGCTTCCGGTCGAAAAGCTGGCGCTGCTGCCTTGGCTCTACAATCATGCCATCGTCGACAACCGCGAAGACAACGAGGACGGCACCGTGACGCTCGAAGTCCGGTTGACCGAAACCGAGGCGGCTGAGCTGGAGCGGCGCATGGGCAATGGCCCCAAGCCGCAGCGCGAGGACTGGGAATAGGCGGCCTTTAAGCCGTCTTGATCCCCGCAAGCTGCCGCTCTATCGCTTTCGCTGATTGCCAGATCTCTTCCATCCGCTCCAGCGAGGCGCCTTCCAGCGTCTCGCCTTCAGCTTCGAGCGTCGTCTCGATGTGGTGGAAACGGCGGCGGAACTTCGTGTTGGTGCCGCGCAGGGCCTGCTCGGGGTCGGTGTTCACATGCCGGCCGATATTGACGACGGCGAAGATCAGGTCGCCGAGTTCGTCGCTGACTTTGGTCTTGTCGCCGCTCGCAAGCGCCGCTCGTAGTTCACCGATCTCCTCCTCGATCTTGTCGAGAATGGGTTCCGGTGCCGACCAGTCGAAGCCGACCTTGGCGGCGCGCTCCTGCAGCTTCAAAGCTTCCGTCAGGGCAGGGAAGGTCCGCTGCACAGAGCCCAGGAAGCCGGCCTTGAAATCCTCGGTAATCCCGCTTTTGGCGCGGCGCTCGGCGCGTTCTCGCTTCTCTTCGGCCTTGATCCGATCCCATTGCAACGTCACCGCATCCTCGGTCTTCGCATCCGAGACGGCGAAGACGTGGGGATGGCGGCGGATCATCTTGCGGGTGATGGCGTGGACGACATCACCGAAGGAAAACGCTCCCGCTTCCTCGGCGATCCGCGCGTGGAATACGACTTGCAGCAGCAGGTCGCCAAGCTCGTCGCAAAGATCGTCGTTATCCTTGCGCTCGATCGCATCCGCAACCTCATAGGCCTCTTCGATCGTATAGGGCTTGATGGTCTCGAAGGTCTGGACGATGTCCCAGGGGCAGCCGCTCTCGGGGTTTCGCAGCGCCGCCATGATATCGATCAGGCCGGAAATGTCTCGAGATGCTTCCATCATTGCCTCGGGTCTTGCTCTGTCAGTTCAAGGGGATGTCGTTGTCGCTCTTGGACGCCTGGTAGTTCTCGGACAATCCGGCATAGGCTTGCTTGATGCGCGCCGTCTGGTTCTTCAATTCGCCTTTGCGCGGATCTTCTTCCGTTTCCACCAGATCGGAGATGGCAAAGCTATTCCAGAATGCGTTTTGGCGGCGATAGCCACCCGGCTCCAGGCCGAAGACTTCCTTCAGGATCTTGAGGTCATGCGGGATCGCGAAAGCGTCGCGCGAATCCTCATGGCTGAAGAAATAATAGTAATTATCGAAACCGGCCCAGGTGATCGCCGACATACACATGGTGCAGGGTTCATGCGTGGACAGGAAGATTAGATCCTTGGTGATGGGCTTTTCGCCGAGCTCGTAGAAGCGCTTGAGAGCATGAACCTCACCATGCCAGAGCGGATTTTCCAACTCATTGTTGGTTTCCGCGATAACGAGCGAAAGGTCCGATTTGCGCAGGATGGCCGCGCCGAAAACCTTGTTGCCGGCAGCGACGCCCTGGCGGGTCAGGGGCAGGATGTCATGTTCGACGACGTTGAGGAGGCGTGCAGCGATGCTATTGTCAGACAAGGGTTTTCTCCAACGATTTTTGCTGCAGTCTACCGGGATTGCAAATGCGGCGGTATGCGTAAATAACTTAAGGACTATGTTTGCCACAAGCAATAAAGCATCTCGGCAATGAGGCTGAGTCGTAAAAATCTATAGATTTTATATGCTTATTGCAATCTGCTCGTCTGGTGAGTTTTGCTCAAATCCTTGGCATGTCGAGCAAAAGAATACGCGCATGCAAGGGCATTAGAATTTCTGTTTCTTCAATCTCCTGGCCGCAAGGGTGATATTCGGCAAATCTCGAAGTGGAATAACGATGCCTCCCAGGACTGAACAGCTTTCGGTGTTTCCCGCCTTCTTCCGTGTGGAAGGAAGGATTGCTGCTGTCTTTGGTAATGGCGACGAGGCATTTGCCAAGGTGCGGCTGCTTCTGAACACGCAGGCGAAGGTCGTCGCGTTTGTGCAGGCACCGGAGGCTGATTATCACGCCTTCCTCATCGCCAATCGTATCGAAGCCGTACGCGGTGATTTCTCACCAGATCAGGTCAAGGGCGCTACGCTTGTGTTTGCCGCCACCGGTGATGCCGAGGCCGATCGCGGGATCGTCGATGCGGCCCGCGCAGAGCGAATCCCGGCAAACGCCGTCGATCAGCCTGACTATTGCGATTTTTATACGCCGGCGCTGGTCAACCGCGCTCCCGTGGCCGTTGCCATCGGCACCGAGGGCGCCGGTCCCGTGCTGGCGCAGATGATCCGCGCTCAGATCGATCAGATGCTGTCGCCATCGCTTGGCAAGCTGGCTGAGCTCGCCACGCGCTTCCGCAAGCCGGTCGAGCACCTTGTGCCGCGCGGCGTTGCCCGCCGCATCTTCTGGCGGCAGTTCTTTTCGGGACCCGTCGCCGATGCCGTCAATGCCGGCCATGCCGCGCAGGCGGAGCAGGCAGCCGATCAGCTGCTGCGGTCGTCGCGCGAGGTCGAGGGCCGCGTCTGGCTCGTTGGCGCCGGTCCCGGCGCGGAAGATCTGCTGACCTTGCGGGCGCAGCGCGTGATGATGGAAGCCGATGTCATCGTTTATGATGCGCTGGTGCCGCAGGCGATCGTCGACATGGGCCGCCGCGATGCCGAGCGCCTCTCCGTCGGCAAGCGCAAGGGCTGCCACAGCAAGTCGCAGGAAGAAATCAACGATTTGCTGGTGCAGCTCGGTCGCGAACGCAAGCGCGTCGTGCGGCTGAAGTCGGGCGATCCGCTGGTCTACGGCCGCGCAGGCGAGGAAATGGCAGCCTTGCGTGCCGCCGGCATCGCGTACGAGATCGTTCCTGGCATCACCTCCGCCTTTGCTGCCGCCGCCGATTTCGAACTGCCGCTGACGCTGCGCGGCGTCGCTTCGTCGCTCGTCTTTACGACCGGTCACGATCTCACGGGCGATGTATTGCCCGATTGGGCGAGCCTTGCCGTATCCGGTGCGACGATCGCCGTCTACATGGGCCGCACGGTCGCTGCTTCGGTCGCCGGCCGTCTGATGCAGGCTGGTCTGCCGCCTGAGACCACAGTTGCTGTGATCGAAAATGCCAGCCGTCGCGATCGCCGGCTGATGCATGGCATATTGCGGGATCTGCCTGATCTCGAAAGCCGCGACGAATTGAGCGGACCGGTCATGGTCATTATCGGCGACGCCGTCGCCGGTGCGAATTTCGAACAATCCGAGCCGCTGGTCCGCCGCGAGACCGTTGCTCAAGACTATGCAAGGAGCTGATGGATGGTCGATAAGGTTTTGACCGCAAACCGGCTCACCGATGGCGTCGCCGTTTGGCTGAACGCGAATGGTGAGTGGACGACCTCGCTGCAGGAAGCGCTCGTCGCCCGCCATGCCGAGGCGGAAGCTGCTTTAGAAGCGATCGGCAAGCAGGCCTATGCCGACAACAAGGTCGTCGACGTCAATCTGGTCGACGTTCAGGAAACCGGCGGCAAGCTCTGGCCGCTGCGCCTGCGCGAGCGTATCCGCGCCGAAGGCCCCACCATGGAATACGCGCCCGGCTATGCCGCGGCCGATCCCGATTTCATTGCAGTCTGAGAAGCCCCGAGGAAATCATGTATCGTTACGATGAATTCGACCACGCCTTCGTTGCGGAACGGGTTGCCCAGTTTCGCGATCAGGTGGAGCGGCGCCTCTCGGGTGAGCTTTCGGAAGACGCTTTCAAGCCGCTACGCCTGATGAACGGTGTCTATCTCCAGCTGCATGCCTATATGCTGCGCATCGCGATTCCCTATGGCACGCTGAGCTCGCGCCAAATGCGCATGCTCGCCCATGTCGCGCGCACCTATGACCGCGGTTACGGCCACTTCACCACCCGCCAGAACCTGCAGTTCAACTGGCCGAAGCTCTCCGAAATGCCGGATGCGCTGGCCGATCTCGCCTCCGTCGAAATGCACGCCATTCAGACTTCGGGCAACTGCATTCGCAACGTGACGGCGGATCATTTCGCCGGCGCTGCGGCAGACGAGGTCGCCGATCCCAGGCCTTACGCCGAAATCCTGCGGCAATGGTCCTCCGTTCATCCGGAGTTCTCGTTCCTGCCGCGCAAGTTCAAGATCGCTGTTACCGGTGCCGAGCGCGACCGCGCCGCGATCCAGGTGCATGACATCGGCCTGCATCTGAAGAAGAACGACAAGGGCGAGATCGGCTTTGCCGTTTATGTCGGGGGCGGGCAGGGCCGTACGCCGCTCATTGCCAAGCTGATCCGCGACTTCCTGCCTGAAGAGGATCTCCTGTCCTACACGACGGCAATCATGCGCGTTTACAATCTGCATGGCCGCCGCGACAACAAGTACAAGGCGCGCATCAAGATCCTCGTGCATGAAACTGGCGCCGAGGAACTGGCCCGCCAGGTCGAGGTCGAGTTCGACAAGCTTCGGGATACCGAACTGAAGCTACCGGAGGCCGACGTCCAGGCGATTTCCGCCTATTTCGCACCGCCGGTTCTACCTGAGCGCGCCGAAGGCTGGGAAAGCCTGGCGCGCTGGAAGAAGGCCGATCCAGCCTTCGCGCGTTGGATGCAGCAGAATGTGCAGCCGCACAAGAACCCTGATTACGGTATGGTGACAATCTCGCTGAAGCCGATCGGCGGCATCCCGGGCGATGCAACGGATAGCCAGATGGAAGCGGTGGCCGACATCGCCGAGGAATATGCCTTCGACGAAATCCGCGTCAGCCACGAGCAGAACCTCATCCTGCCGCATGTGGCGCTGGCCGATCTCGAAGCCGTCTATCGCGGCCTCGTTGCCATCGGCCTCGAAACCGCGAATGCCGGCCTGATCACCGATATTATCGCCTGTCCTGGTCTCGATTATTGTGCGCTTGCCAATGCGCGCTCCATTCCCGTCGCGCAGGAGATTTCCACCCGGTTCGGTTCGCCCGAGCGCCAGGCGGAGATCGGTGAGTTGAAGATCAAGATTTCCGGCTGCATCAACGCCTGCGGTCATCACCATGTCGGCCATATCGGCCTGCTTGGTGTGGAGAAAAAGGGCGCGGAACTCTATCAGATCACGCTCGGTGGCTCTGGCGACGAAAATACGTCGATCGGCGAGATCATCGGTCGCGGCTTCGAGCCCGACAAGGTGACGGATGCCATCGAGACCATCGTCGACACCTATCTCGGCCTTCGCCTCGATCCTTCTGAAACCTTCCTCGTCGCCTATCGCCGCGTCGGGCCGCAGCCGTTCAAGACCGCGCTCTATGGCGCGTCCTCGTCGGCCGCTGAAGCAGCCTAAGGAGATCGACTATGACCAAGATCTGGCGGGAAACCGGCTTCGTCGACAATGATCGGTGGATTATCGAGACCGACGAGCTAAAGGCAACCGAAACGCAGAAGCCTTTGCTCGACCTCGATGCGCTGATCGCAAAGGCGGAAGAAAGCAACGATGTCGGCCTCGGCGTCGTCATCAAGCCGGCTGACGACGTGACCCGGCTGCAGCCCTATCTTGATCGTCTCGAGATCATCGCGGTTGCCTTTCCGGCCTTCAACGATGGTCGTGCCTTCAGCCATGCCTCGTTGCTGCGGCAACGCCTGGGTTACGGCAAAGAGCTGCGCGCCGTCGGCGACGTGCTGATCGACCAGATTCCACTGATGCTGCGCGTCGGCATCGACAGTTTCGCCGTGACCAATGAGACCGCGCTGAAGAGGTTGTCGGAAAACCGCCTGCCGGGTATTCCGCATTACTACCAGCCGACTGCGGGCCGCGCCGAGGGCGGACAGGCCTATAGCTGGCGTCGGTTGCCGGCAAAATCGGCCTGACGCCAAGAGGCAAGCTCTTGCGGCAATTCGACAGCGTTGGATTGCCGTATTCACGCCTCGCAAATTATGTAATGTCGGCGATCTGGAATCTTGACTGAAATATACATATTTCAGTCCTGTGGTGGCTGACGGAATGGAATGCCTTTCAATACGGGCTATATTATAATATCAGCATCGCGCAATGAGCCTGCCAGGAAAGACGTGTAAGACAAAAACGGGATTCGAGACAGAATGAACGCCCCCGCAAAGACAGATGAATTTGCTTCAGCAGTACCCGCCGGCGTCTTCGCCGAGAAAGTGCTGAGCGTCACGCATTATACCGACCGGCTCTTTCGCTTCACCATGACCCGGCCGCAAGGCTTCCGCTTCCGCTCCGGCGAATTCGCGATGATCGGCCTGATGGTCGATGGCAAACCGCTTTATCGTGCCTATTCGATCGCAAGCCCTGCCTGGGCCGACGAGCTGGAATTCTTCTCCATCAAGGTGCCGGACGGTCCGCTCACCTCGCACCTGCAGAACATCAAGCCCGGCGACGAAGTGCTGATGCGCAAGAAGCCGACTGGCACGCTGGTGCTGGATGCGCTGACGCCCGGTCGTCGCCTTTACATGTTCTCCACCGGCACCGGCATCGCACCGTTCGCGAGCCTGATCCGCGATCCGGAAACCTATGAGAAGTACGAGGAAGTCATCCTGACCCATACCACGCGCGATGTCGCCGAGCTGAAATACGGCTTCGACCTCGTCGAGGAAATCCGCAGCGATGAGATCCTGAGCGAAGTCGTTGGCGACAAGCTGCGCCATTATGCAACTGTGACCCGCGAAGACTTCCCCTTCACGGGCCGTATCACCGACCTCATCGACAACGGCAAGCTTTTCAGCGATCTCGGCGTGCCGCCGCTCGACCCCGCGATTGATCGCGGCATGATCTGCGGTTCTTCCGCCATGCTGAAGGACACCAAGAACCTGCTGGAAAAGGCTGGGCTGAACGAAGGCGCCAACAACAAGCCGGCAGAGTTCGTTATCGAACGCGCTTTCGTCGGCTGACCGAATTATCTCAATCTGGAATGAAAGGCGGTTTCGGCAGCGAAGCCGCCTTTTTCATGCGCCGTTGAGATAATCGATAAGCGCGGTCATGGCTGTCTCAGCAGCATTCGTATCGCCGTTTTGAATGGCTTCGATGGCTTGAACATGCATGGCGATCGCTCGATCCATGCGATCATGCGTTCCGGTTGCATACCATAGCCGGCGCGCATGCGTTTGCACGGGGGCGAGCGCGGCGGTGATGAAGTTGTTAGGGCAGGCGGCTTCGAGAACTTCGTCGAAGGTCTTGTCGGCTGCGAAGAAGCCGGGCAAGTCGCCGGTAACGGCGCACGCCGTCATCAGCCGCGCGCATTCCCGCAACTGCTTGCGCTGCTGCGGATCTGCATGGGCGGCGGCGAGTGCCGCCGCAATCGGCTCCAGTTCGCGCCTCACCTGCATGACATAGTGATGATCCTCCGGGCGGATTTCCGCGATCTGCAGCCCGACGCGCGGTCGAACATGAATCAAGCCTTGCCAGGCAAGCTTCTGGATGGCCTCGCGCACCGGCGTCCGCCCGTGCCCAGCCATCTCGATCAACTGCTTTTCGGTGACGAGCGCGCCCGGTTTCAGCTCAAGCGTCACGATCGCATATTCCAGCGCGAGATAGGCGAGGTGGCTAAGCGAATTCTGCATTCGAGCTGTGTCCGACGTTTGCTTGAGCGGCACAGAGTGTCATCTCGCATAATCGAAGGCAACCTATTGTGATATATCAATGCGATACACGGGCGCTGACATGTACTGCGCCGTGTATCGCTTGCGCGTTGCCATCGCTTCGAAGCGCGGCGATCTCGAGGTATCTTACGGGTCTGGCTGGAAGAGCCGCATCACTGACCGATTGCGGTCGCAAGCGTCGGCGGCCTTCGTTTGGCGGCCATGAGCAGGTCCAGTTCGGTGGACGAAGGACCGAACTTATAGAAGAGGCGCTTTGCCTCCGCATCGTCGAGGCGATATTTTCGCGCAAACTCCGCAATGCTATAGGCGCGACCGCGGACGACTTTGCGAGCGGTTGTCCGATTGGCGTTTTCCGTCATATTTCCAACCTCCTTTCGGTTCCAGTCTTGATAGATAGCGTCGATGTCGGGCTTGGGAAGGCCTTAAAAGCGCTCCCCATTTCATCCGGCCCACCAGGAGCTTGCTGCCTACCCGCGTTCAGGCGGCCAAATCGAGGCAACAAAAAAGGGAAGGCGGAACGAACCGCCTTCCCCTTTTCCTCTTCCCGATTGGGGTGTCTTGCCCGGTACGCCGCTAACGTCTGATCAGGCGACCGATGAAAATCAGGATGCAGGCGCCGATGAAACCCGTGATCAGGTAATTCAGCCATACATGGAACGGCAGCGCGATGCCGAGAGTACGGAACAGCCAGCTGGCAACGAGCGCGCCAACGATGCCCAGAATGATGTTCATGATGATGCCCGTATTGCTCTTCATGATCATCTCGGCGAACCAGCCAGCTAAGCCGCCGATGATAATTGCTGCAATCCAACCGACGTTTGCGTCTTCCATAAAAGAACCTCCTGAGGGCCCGACAGGTTGTTAACAATAACTGATATACACCAAAAACGATTCGCACCCCAACTGTTGCGGATGGCGAGCCGATCAATCCGTTCATTGCAATCCTGATTATTGAGGGAAATTGTTACGGTTGTTTAGGTCTTTGAGAATCAATTGCCTTGTCGAAGTTCGCCCGCTTATGACGCCGGACCTTCGATTTTCCCCGGTAAAGAGCAATTTCGTCGGTCCGATGCCGCCATTTCATCCCATCAAGGTGAGGAAAAGCATCTTCGGCCGCTAACAACCTCGATTTTATGGGTTGACCGCAATAGGGCGTCTGCATATGTTCCGCGCACTTCCAGCCGAGGCAGCATCTGCCTGCGGAGAGGGAGAGCGTAGCTCAGTCGGTAGAGCAACTGACTTTTAATCAGTAGGTCATGGGTTCGAATCCCATCGCTCTCACCAGAAACTTCATTATGTTTTCTAGAGAGATTCTTTTGGTTTTCCATCGCGAACGCGAGGAACCGAACTCCGGCATTGTGTTGTGAGGGAACTCTACCTTCCCCAAAATATCCCGCGAGCGGTGTTTCGCTCGATTTGTCCGTATTCCATCTATGAGGATATCCGTCGTCCCAGAGCCTTGTGCGGGTCGCGAGGGTCGCTTTTTTGCCAAGCGGTTCAGAATCAGGCATGGATTGCTATTCGCGCCGTGCAAGGGAGACACGCGAATCTGGATGTTCATTCGGTGCCGATGATCGACTAAACACGAGCGCTTGAATATTAAAGGATCAAGATGTCTGACCATCCGCGCTCGCTAGAGTCGACAAGGCATTGCATATCGGACCGGAAGCCCAAAGGGACGATTATTTACGTCGTGGTTGCCGCTGTTGCCGTAATTACCGGCTCGATGTCGGGACGCCATGAGAACGCTGCACCGCAGCCGCCGCATATTGCGAAGCTGCGCTAGCAGGGGCAGCGGACGCCTCGTCCAATCCTCGCGCTAGCGAGCAAGTCTGCGGAAAAATATGGCAGATTTTCAAATCTGGTTCCGAAGCGATCTTCGAATTCCGGATTTTCTCCTGAACGGAAGGCGGCCGAGCCGGTCGGCATCGCAAACATCGATATTTACATTTCGATCCTCTTGCGAATAAATGTGCGCCATGAGCACGCTATCAAAAAGCACGATCAATAATAACGGCCCCTCCGGGGTCGTGGATATCGTGTGCGCTTCGTAACGTAGCTCATTGATCACCACAGCCCTGCCGGTTTTCGGAAGGGCTTTTGGTTTTGGCTTCTCCGATCCGGTTTTCCGTTTTCAGGAGAAAGTCATGTCTCATACTTCACCTTCGACACGTTCCTTCGCCGCCGATCTGCCTTCACTCATTGGGCAGCGGGTCAAACTATGCGGGTTTGCCGAAACCATCCGCGACCAGAAACATATGCGATTCATTGTTCTTCGTGATCAGACCGGAAAGGTTCAACTCACGCAGACAAAGGGCGATGCCGGGCTTGCGGCCGCACTTGATATTCCGACGCCGGAGAGTTCGATCATTGTCACGGGGAGGGTGGATGTCGCTCCCAGCGTGAAGCTCGGTGGTCTGGAAGTTGTGATCGAGAACGCAGAAATCTGCGGTCTTGCGGAAGCTCGGCTTCCTATCGCCGAGGATTCCGGATTGGATAAATGGATAGATCATCGCCAGGTCAGCCTGCGGTATCCAGCTCAGCAACTCGTTTTCGCGGTGCAGACGACGCTTGAAGGGGCCATGCGCTCTTTCTGGGAACAACACGGCTTTCGCGAAATTCATTCGCCGAAGCTGATGGGCACTTTCAGTGAGTCTGGAGCGGAGGTGTTTGCCGTAAAATATTTCGGCATGACGGCATTCCTGGCGCAATCACCGCAATTCTACAAGCAAATGGCAATTGCCGGAGGCATGGAGAAGGTCTTCGAAATCGGGCCGGCCTTTCGCGCAGAACCGTCGTTTACGTCCCGTCATGAAACCGAGTTCACGTCGATCGACATGGAGATCGCATGGATTGAAGACCATTACGAGTTGATGGAGATTGAAGAGCGCTGGCTATCCCATGCGATAACTGCCGTTGCCGCGGCTCACGGGGCGGAAATCAGGCGGCTCTTTGGCGTCGATGTCGCGCCGCCAACGCTTCCATTCCCAAAGCTGGCATTCGAAGAGGCGCGCGAAACGCTCGAAAGCTTGGGACATCCGCTCCGAACGCGCTCTGATCTGGATAGCGAAGGCGAACGCATCCTTGCTGAACACATGGCAAAGACGACAGGCCACGAGTTCCTGTTCATCACAGATTATCCCGCAAGGCATCGGGCGTTCTACCACATGCGCCAAGATGATCGGCCTGATATGACAAAGGGCTTCGACCTCTTGTGGCGTGGGATGGAGATCACGACCGGAGCGCAGCGGGAGCATCGTTATGAACGCCTCGTGGCTCAGGCAACCGCGCGTGGCTATAAGTTGGATGCGCTTTCCGACTACCTCGACTTTTTCCGATATGGCTGCCCTCCGCACGGAGGCATGGGCGTCGGCCTGGGCCGCATTCTGATGCGGATGCTGAATGTCGCCAGCATCAGGGAGGTGACCTTGCTTAGCCGCACCCCCAAACGGCTGCGCCCCTAAATCGGGCGCGAAGGGTCCGAGAAAGCTGGCGGCACGTAGGAATTATGTGCCGCGGCCTTGGGCCAGTTTCCTGTAGTGGATCGACTGGAACCGGAGAGAAGCACCATCCAAAGCCGAATGGAAGTAACTACGGGGTACAAAAAGTCAGCCGTAGATTGTCGCGCGGCAAACGTTCAAAGCAGCACTGGAGTTTTGGCCCGTCATCGGTCTGAAGCCCGTAAAGACATCATAACGCACAGGTTGTTGATGGCATTCGTCGCAAATTTTCTGGTGAAAAATGTCGATTTGATAGTACGATAGCGTCATCAAAAAGATGGTTGGTGAAGACGACAGGCGAATGATGGAATTCGTGGCAGAGCTATCGTTGTGGGAAATATATGCAATCGTTTGCGGATTGCTGGGTTCCCTGGGACTTTTGTTCGGGTTGATCGCAGGCAGGAGGTTTTCGATAGCCCTGAGCGTGCTGCCGCTGATCGGTATCGCCATCACGACACCGGTGACGGAGCGATTGGTGATTCCCTACCTCACGGAGCGCTATCCTGTGGTTTTCGCCAACAAGGATTTGCCCAGAAAGGTCGATCAGAAGACCACGCTCACGAAGATAGACCTCACCGATCACATCTACAGCTATTTCTACGATCTTGATGACGACGATGATGATTTCGATCCGCCTCTCGTCAAATCGGCGCAGCTTACCGATCTCTGCGACTTCCTGCTGCCGAAATTCAGCTCGGGCGAGGCGTCTCTGGCGAATTACATCTATCAGCTGAAGGGTAGGGACTATTCATTTTCGGTTGATAGTACCGATTGCTCCTGATGTTTGAATAGCAACACATAAAGAGCGCTCTGATTCGAGATCAGCGATTGGGCTTGGCTCATCGACGCAGATTCTGCGGCCGGCACCTATGCGATTGCGGAGAGCGCGACGATCGCAACCGCTGTCAGACCGCCGAAGATCGGCAGCAATGTGAGCATAACGAGCCGAGCGAGTTTCTTCCTTTCGAACGACGTCATGGTTAGCTTCCTCAGATGGCAGCGAAACCTATATCTAAACGCATGAGATTCATGATTCGTTTCACGTCTATCGTCGTATTATAATATTAAGTGTCGCTAAAGGTATAGAGAGATGTGCCTTTGCCCGTTTCGGGCTGCCTCCATTTGTGATTCCGATAGCCCGCAACGAGATAGATCGTGTCATCCCTCGACGATCGCAGCTTGCCGATACCGTTTCCGCTGGAACCTAAGCCGATCGCACGAGTTCCTCTTCCAACAGAGAGGAGGTGCTTCTTGGCACAGGATCAGCAGCGAGAACCACGTGGCAGCCGCGACAAGAAGCAGGCGCTGGCGAAGATACAACACAGCAAGGCGCCCGAAGGCGAAGGGGTGGCAAAGGAGAAGAATAAGGCAGCGCTCGTCGCCGATCCCCGCAACAGGCTCGCGGATGGCAAGGTCGACCCCGCCACGAGGGAGCGCAAGCCGAAGGGAACCTGAGCAATATCCATCTGTTAGGCCGCTGCTCACGCGGACGATGTGCCGTTTCCATATGCATGAACGATACTGCCCAGCTTGACGAAGCAGGATTGACCGCTCGCCCATGGCGTGCATAACTTCGCGCGTCAGTTGGGGGATAAGTTTCATGAAAATCAGCGGGTTTGTCATCGTCGCCATTTCGGCGGCGTCGCTTGCATCCTGTGCCATCACGGTACCGGTGGCGGTGATCTCGGGCAAAGGCGACGTTATGCGGGGAACATCGACCGCAACGATGTCCGGTGGCAGCTTCCAGGTGGCGGGGAGACTGAAGGGCAAGACCGTCAAGTGTGCCGGCAGCTATGATTCGCTCGACACGTCCGTGACGATTTCCATGGCAGTCCACTGCTCGGATGGTCGCAAGGGCATCGTCATCGCGACGCGCCAAGCCAATGGTCTCGATGGCTCCGGCCGGGTTCGGCTGACCGACGGCACCGAAGCCGATTTCGTCTTCGGCAGGGCCGCCGCCGCGCTCTGACGATTGAACGCAGCAATGGCCGTTCCAGAAGTGACGGTCATGGTTTGCCCGGCAATTTGGTCATCACCGATTCATGAATGCAATGGCTGCGATGACGATCCATTCGCGCTGCTGTCGTTCAGCGCAATGGCCATGATCGCCAGGAGAACATATTCGCGCTTCCAACCTGATTTCATGGCAGCCTCGATGAGGCTCTCGATGGAAGGTTCCAACGCGAAAAGACAGGCCGTCAGATAGTTCGCGTGCGATGCTGCTTCTGAGGGGGGAGGGTTTATGGCTGGTCTCAACTTCCTGCTCCGTTCATTGATTCGATCGGACAGGACGGACTGTAATTTCAATGGGTTTCCGGGGTTTGTCTCGTTTGTTGCGCAACGTTGCCAGTGCTGCATGGCAAATCCTGCCAAACCACCCATCGCTTGGGACCTGCTGCTGATCGGTATCGACGGGTAGAGCATAAGCGCGCCGTGTCATCATCGATGGCACGGGCAGTTGATCGATCCATATCCGAAAGGGCCGAAGCAAAAACAATCAGACCTTGCGGTATCTGACGCCGCAGCCAGTCTTATCAATCGGAATGTTGCGCGGGGTAATCGAGGGAAGCGCGTTGATCAACTCTACCGCCAGCTGAACGGTAAAGTTGACCACGATTTTGGAATGAAATGCGCTTTTAGGCTTTGCCGCCGTTCTTCTTGCAGTCGCTTCGGAACTTGGCGCGCGCCTTTCCATGCAGACCCTTGGCGTCAGCCTGGGTGGAGCATGCCTTGGAGACGGCAGTCTGTGCCGGCTTCATTGCCTTCGGCTTCATCGTGGTCGTCGACGGGGTCGACGTCGTTGCGCTTGGGGTCGTCGTGGTGGTGCTGGGGGTGGTTGCCGTTTGTGCCATGGCACTTACGCTGAAGAGGGCGACAAAGGCTGCAGTCGTGAACATAGTAGCAATACGCATGGGGGCTTTTCCTCCGCTAAATAGCTTGGGTGGAATGTACGTTGTTCGACGAACATCAACAGCTTGGACCAATATTTTTGCAAAAGCAATTCGTTCATCAGACAGTTTTGCGACTGCTGGTCGCGCCCGCAAAACCCGGGTAAAACCTGGGTTTTGCGCCTTTCCGCGGGAACCTCAATTCCGTCAACTTTAAGGCAAGACTCGGTGTCCACTCGAAAAGGTGATTGGCCTTCCGGTGCCCGCATCGTTAGGAAGGGACCGGAATGACATAGCCGGAGTCCATCGTGTCGCTTGCCGATATTTCGCTTCTGAGTGCCTTGCTCGCCGGAGCGCTTTCGTTTCTTTCGCCCTGCGTGCTGCCGCTCGTGCCGCCCTATCTCTGCTACATGGCGGGCATCTCGGTGGAGCAGTTCCGTGGCGGCGGTGCGGCTGTCGCATCCGCACCGAGCGTACGCGGCAATGTGCTGCTGTCGGCGCTGTTCTTCACGCTGGGCTTTGCCACCGTCTTCGTGGCGCTCGGCGCCGGCGCCTCCTCCATCGGCATGTTGCTGCGCCAGCATCTCGATGTCCTCGCCAAGATCGGCGGCCTCATCATCGTCGTGATGGGCCTGAATTTCCTCGGTGTTTTCCGCATCGGCATTCTTGCCCGTGAAGCGCGTTTCCAGAGCGGCGGCAAGCCGGCGACGCTGACGGGCGCCTATGTCATGGGGCTTGCCTTTGCCTTTGGCTGGACGCCCTGCATCGGCCCGGTGCTCGGCGCCATCCTCGGCATCGCCGCCTCGCGCGAAACGGTCGGCGCCGGCGCCGGCCTGCTCGCCGTCTATTCCCTCGGGCTTGCCATTCCCTTCTGGATCGCCGCCGGCTTCTCCGGCGCCTTCATGAACTTTCTCTCCCGCTTCCGCCGCCATCTCGGCACGGTCGAGAAGGTCATGGGCGGGCTTTTGGTATTGACCGGCCTTGCCTTCATCTTCGGCTATGTCAGCGATATGGCGATCTGGTTTCAGCAAACCTTTCCCATCCTGATGAAAATCGGCTAAATCGGGCGATACTCTCGCCCCGATTTCCCCGGCAAAACGGAACATGCCCGATGGCCGACCCCCATGGCTGATATTGTCGGCCTGCTGCTGCCATTCTTCGCCCTGATTCTGATTGGCTACGTCGCCGCGCGAGTGACGAAGCAGCCGGTGGAGGCTCTCGGCTGGCTCAATACGTTCATCATCTATGCGGCATTGCCGGCGCTGCTCTTCAAGCTCGTTTCCCAAACGCCGATCGAGCAGTTGACGCGGGTCGATTTCATCGCAACCGACATAGCCGCGACCTATTCGGTTTTCTTGCTGCTGTTTCTGATCGGCCGCTTCCTGCGTCGCAATTCGCTTGCAGACAGCACGATCCAGGCCTTCTCGGGCGCCTATGGCAATATCGGCTATATGGGGCCGGGTTTGGCGCTGCTGGCGTTGGGTGAAAGGGCTGCCGTTCCCGTGGCGCTGATCGTCTGTTTCGAAAACGCGCTGCATTTCATCGTCGCGCCGGTGCTGATGGCGCTGGAAGGTGGGGACAGGCGCTCTCCGCCGCAGCTTGCTATGGATATCGTCCGGAAAGTGCTGCTGCATCCGTTCATCCTGTCTACGGCGCTGGGTTTCGTCGTGGCGGCATTTTCGCTTAAGCAGCCAGCAGCATTCGAGCAGTTTATCAATTATCTCGCGCAAGCCTCTGCACCATGTGCATTATTTGCCATGGGCGTGACCTTGGCTCTGCGGCCGCTGAAGCGCATTCCGGTCGAGATTGGCTATATCGTGCCGGCGAAGCTCATCCTGCACCCGCTCGTCGTCTACGCCGTTCTGCAGTCATTCGGGCACTTCGATCCCGTATGGATCGAGGCGGCGGTTTTGCTCGCGGCACTGCCGACGGCGACGAGTGTCTTCGTGATCGCCCAGCAATATGATGTGTGGCAGGAGCGGTCGTCCGCCACCATCCTGATCACCACGGCCTGCTCCGTGGCGACGGTTTCGGTTGTTCTCTACCTGATAAAGTCGGGCGCCTTACCGGCGCAGCTTTTCCCGTAGCATCGACGGAAAATTACGCAGGCCGCCGCCGGGTTCGATGCCTTCGCGCATGACGATATTACGCAGCGGAGCGATGGCGGAAAGCACATGCAGGCCGGCGGCGCGGAGCATCTGCACAGGCAGGAAGTCCGACAGCAGCGAACGATTGAGGAGATCGACGCTCGCGGTGCGGCTGATGATGTCGGCGCGTCTCTTGCGGTCGAAACTGTCGCCCGAGGTCGCCGGGATTGGCTGTTCCGGGCGGTCATTCAGAATTTCCGTCAGCACCAGAATATCGCGAAGGCTCAAATTGAGCCCTTGCGCGCCGATTGGCGGAAAGACATGGGCGGCTTCGCCGATCAGCGCGGCGCGTCCCCTGCCGAAGCGATGGGCCGTCATGCCGGAAAGCGGCCAGACCTGCACATTGTCCTCGATCGTCACCTGACCGAGCATCGATTGCATCCGTTCCTCAACAAGCCTGCCAAGCTCTTCGAGCGATGTCTCGGCATTGGCGGCCGCTTCTGCCGGCTTCTGCACCCAGACGAGACTGGAACGCCTGCCCGGCAGGGGGACCTGCGTAAACGGCCCGCTTTCCGTGTGAAATTCGGTGGAAATGTTCTGGTGCGGCAGGCTATGGGCAAAATTCAAAACCATCGCCGATTGCGGATAGGACCAGCCCTTGGTCTTGATGCCGAGCGTCTCGCGCACCTTCGAATTGCGGCCATCGGCGCCGACGACGAATGCGGCATCGATCGAATCGCCATTGTCGAGAGAAATCGACACGCCATCGTCGCCGAAGGTGATTTCGGATGCCGTGGCTTCGATCCGGGTGACATTGCCTTCCGCTTCGATGGCTTGGCTGAGACTGTCAAGCAACACGGCATTCGGAATATTGTAGCCGAAGGCTTCCAGCCCGATTTCGGACGACCGGAATGAGACTGTGGGAGCCCGTAGCAGCCGTGAAGTGCCGTCGATGATACGCATTGTGGTCAGCGCGGCTGCGGCGGGCGCTATTCTGTCCCAAAGTGTCAGGCGCTCCAGAAAGCGGATCGATTGATCCATCAGCGCCGTCGTCCGCTTGTCGGCCTTGTTATGCGGCGCCGCGACGAGTGCGACGGATCTTCCGCCGCGCGCGAGCGCGAATGCCGTGATCATGCCGGCCAGGCCACCGCCGATAACGGCCACTTCAATCTGCTTCATGTCGATGCCTCAATTGCCTTCGGTTCTGAAAATAAGCGCTTAGCCTGTTGAAATCCATGGGATGAAACATCGCAATGGGTGAAAATGACAGTAAGTCGCGCTAGCGTGCGGCGGTGAACGCTTTTGCGCTGGCGGTGTCGACCAAAGGATGCATATTAGCAAGAAAAACCGCCTGCCGGGGCAGGTGAATAAGCTGACGAATCGTGGGGCGGATGAAAATCTTCAATTACAAGCGGGTGCCTTATGCGGAGATGCGTGCTTTCTCCGTCCATATACTGACGGCATCCGGATCGTTTCTCGCCTTTCTCGGCGTCGTCGCGGCATCCGAACATCGCTTTGTCGATATGTTCTGGTGGCTTGGCCTGGCTCTGTTGGTCGATGGCATAGACGGCCCGATCGCCCGCAAGGTTCGCGTCAAGGAAGTGCTGCCCAACTGGTCGGGCGATACGCTCGACAATATCATCGACTACGTGACCTACGTGCTGCTGCCCGCCTTCGCACTCTATGAGAGCGGCATGATCGGCGAGCCATGGTCCTTTGTGGCGGCCGGCATGATCGTGGTCTCCAGTGCCATCTATTATGCCGATACCGGCATGAAGACGGACGAATATTTCTTCTCCGGTTTCCCGGTCGTCTGGAACATGGTGATCTTCACGCTGTTCGTCATCGACGCCAGCGCGACGACGGCCATGATTATTGTCGGCGTTTCCGTCGTTTTGACCTTCCTGCCGATTAATTTTCTGCATCCCGTGCGCGTCAAGCGCCTCCGGCCGCTGAACCTTGGCATATTCCTCTTCTGGTCGGCGCTCGGTATCTATTCGCTGCTGATGCATTTCGTCATGCCGCAATGGGCCGTTGTCCTCTTCATCATCAGTGGTATTTATCTTTATTGTATCGGCGCCGTGCTGCAATTTTTCCCGTCCCTCGGACGCCAATAAGGACGACGCGTCATGAAGAAGACCAAGGTTATCCGTATCCATGAAAATGGCGGTCCGGAGGTCATGAAGCTGGAGGAGGTAGATCTACCGCCTCCCGGCGCGGGCGAGGTGCAGCTTCGTCATGCGGCCATCGGCCTCAATTTCATCGATGTCTATTTCCGTTCCGGTCTCTACAAGGCTCCTCAGTTTCCGCTGCCGCTCGGCAAGGAAGCAGCAGGCACGATCACCGAAGTTGGCCCCGGCGTGACCGATTTTGACGTTGGCGATCGCGTCGCCTATGCCAGCAGCGACGGTGCCTACAGCGTCGAGCGCAACATCGAAACCCGCCATCTGGTCAAGGTGCCAGACGATATTCCGCTCGAAACCGCGGCATCGATGATGCTGAAGGGTATGACGGCCGAATATCTGTTGAATCGCACTTTCAAGGTCGGTCCGGGAACGACGCTGCTGTTTCACGCCGCCGCCGGCGGCGTCGGCCTGATTGCCGGCCAGTGGGCCAAGGCGCTCGGAGCGGGCACCGTTATCGGCACCGCCGGTTCCGCCGAAAAGGTCGAGCTGGCGCTGGCGCATGGCTATGACCACGTCATCGATTACAGCAAGGAGAACTTCGCCGAGCGTGTCCGCGAGATTACCGGCGGCAAGGGCGTCGATGTCGTCTACGACTCGGTCGGCAAGGATACTTTCCCGCATTCGCTCGATTGCCTGAAGCCGCGCGGCATGTGGGTCACCTTCGGCCAGTCCTCGGGTCCGATCGAGAACTTCAATCTCGCCATCCTCAACCAGAAGGGCTCGCTTTTCGCGACGCGTCCCAGTCTTTTTGCCTATGTCGGCACGCCTGAGGAGTTGCGAGCCAGCGCAAATGCGTTATTTGCTGTTGTGCAAAGCAGCAAAGTGCGTATCAATATTCATCAGACTTATCCGTTGGGCGATGCTGGGCGCGCGCACGCGGATCTGGAAGCCAGAAAAACGAGTGGAACTACACTACTGATCCCATAGATCCGTAAAGGACAGGTCGGTGGGAAGGAAATGAGGGGAACGTGTCGTCATCCAATATGCCGGCGGCCGAAGCATTGTTGTCGGTTCGCAAACTGACGAAGCTGTTCGGCAGTTTTACTGCGTGCAACGAAATCGATCTTGAAATCCAGCCGGGGGAAATTCACGCTCTCCTCGGGGAAAATGGTGCAGGCAAATCCACGCTGGTCAAGATGTTGTTCGGCGTGCTCGAGCCATCGCATGGGCAGATCGTCTGGCAGGGGCAGCCTGTGTCGATCGATGCGCCTGGTACTGCGCGCAAGCTCGGCATCGGCATGGTGTTTCAGCATTTTTGCCTGTTTGAGGCGCTGACCGTCGCGGAAAACATCGCGCTCTCGCTCGACAGCAATATCCCGCTGGCAAAAATTGCCGAGGAGGCTGCAAAGCTCTCGCGTGCCTATGGCCTGCCGCTCGATCCGAATGCGCATGTCGCAGACCTCTCGGTCGGGGAGCGGCAGCGTATCGAAATCCTTCGCGCGCTTTTGCAGAATCCGAAGTTGATCATTCTCGACGAGCCGACCGCCGTTCTCACGCCGCAGGAGGCCGATCGTCTGTTCGAGACGCTGTTCCAGCTGCGAGACGAGGGGCGATCGGTGCTTTACATCAGCCACCGGCTCGAAGAGGTGCAGCGTATCTGTTCGCGCGCCACGGTTCTTCGCCATGGCAAAGTAACGGGTGCTTGCGATCCACGGCAGGAAACGACGGGATCGCTCGCCCGTATGATGGTTGGCAGCGATGTCGCGAGCGTACAGCATGAAGGCATGGACAAGAAGGGCGACATCCTTCTGGAAATCGCCGGCCTTTCTGCGCCAGCGCGCACCCCCTTTGCAACGTCGCTCAAAGATCTCTCGTTGCGCGTGCGTGCCGGCGAGGTGCTGGCGATAGCCGGCGTTGCCGGAAACGGGCAGGGCGAGCTGTTCGATGTCATCTCGGGCGAATATGCCGTTGCGTCGGATGATCTGGTTCAGTTGCGTGGCGAGGGTGTTGGCACCAGGGGCATCAACGCCCGTCGATTGCTCGGCGCCGGTTTCGTACCCGAGGAGCGCCACGGCCATGCGGCGGTCTCCGCATTGAAGCTGTCTGATAACCTCGTGCTCGCCCGCAATCAGTCGGATCGCAGGGCATTCCTTGGCGGAGGCTTTCTCAACATCATCAGGCACGGCGCGGTCAAGCAGGCGACTAAGCGGATTTGCGAAGCAATGGATGTACGCAAGAGCGGCGAGGACCCGGCTGCGGGCGCTCTGTCCGGCGGCAATCTGCAGAAGTTCATCGTCGGCCGCGAACTGGATCGTCAGCCGAGCGTGCTCGTCGTCAACCAGCCGACCTGGGGCGTCGATGCGGGTGCCGCTAGCCGTATTCGTCAGGCCATGGTCGACCTCGCCCGCGACGGTTCGGCCGTGCTCGTCATCAGCCAGGATCTGGATGAGATCTTCGAGGTCGCGACCGATATCGCCGTCATTTCGGAGGGGCGCCTGTCGCCGTCCTATCCAGCCGGTGAACTGACCCGCGAAAAGATCGGCCTGTTGATGGGCGGTCTGCATGATTCCAAGACGCATTCGGAGCCTGCCCATGCGCATTGAACTCGAAAAGCGCCCGCAGGTCTCGAAGCTCTTCGGCCTCCTGTCGCCGCTGCTTGCGCTCGCATTGGCGCTGATCGCCGGCACCATCATGTTCGCCCTGATGGGCAAGGACCCCGTCGAAGCGCTCAATGCCTTCTTCGTCGAGCCTCTCTTGGAAGTCTGGTCGCTGCATGAACTGGCGATCAAGGCTGGGCCACTGATCCTGATCGCCGTCGGTCTTTGCCTTTGCTATCGATCCAATAATTGGAACATCGGTGCTGAAGGCCAGTTTACGATGGGGGCTGTCGCTGGCTCCTTTATCCCGATCATCTTCACCGATTGGCATTCGCCGATGGTTCTGCCGCTGATGCTGATCGCCGGTGCCATCGGCGGCGCGCTCTACGCTGCCATTCCGGCGCTTTTGAAGGCGCATTTCAACACGAACGAGATCCTGACCAGCCTGATGCTGGTCTATATCGCGCAGCTCTTCCTCGATTGGCTGTCGCGCGGGCCTTGGCGCGATCCACAGGGTCACAACTTCCCGCAGAGCATCGATTTCCCGCCGGAAGCCGTATTGCCGGCAATCTGGGAGGATTCCGGACGCGCGCATTGGGGCATCGTCTTTGCCGTCGTCGCCGCGGTTCTCGCCTGGTTCCTGATGAAATATACGCTGAAGGGATTCGAAATAAGCGTGCTCGGCCAGTCGGCGCGGGCAGGGCGCTTCGCCGGCTTCTCCTCGCGGAAAATGGTCTGGTTCGCTTTTCTCTTCTCAGGCGCACTCGCGGGATTGGCGGGCATATCCGAAGTTTCCGGTTCGATCGGCCACCTGCAGCCGGCAATCTCGCCGGGCTATGGCTTCACCGCTATCATCGTCGCTTTCCTTGCGCGCCTCAATCCACTCGGAGCGATCCTCTCCGGCCTGGTGCTCGCGTTGACCTATCTCGGCGGCGAAGCCGCGCAATTGTCGCCGGGCATATCGGCCAAGGCGGCAAGCGTCTTCCAGGGCCTGCTGCTGTTTTTCGTGCTCTCCTGCGACACCCTGATCTACTACAAGATCCGCCTGGTCTGGTCGCGGGTGCGGGGAGGTGCGGCATGAGCGTCTTTGAAGCCATCCTTCTCACCATCATCACGGCATCGACGCCGCTCGTTATCGCCGGCCTCGGCGAGCTCGTGGTGGAGCGCTCCGGCGTGCTTAATCTTGGCGTCGAAGGCATGATGATTATCGGCGCCGTTGCCGCTTTCGTCGGCGCGCAGATGAGCGGATCGCCCTATGTCGGCCTGCTGACAGGCATTGTCGCGGGCGCACTGTTCTCGCTGCTGTTCGGCTTCCTCACCCTCACGCTGGTCACGAACCAGGTCGCGACCGGCTTGGCCCTGACCATCCTCGGCCTCGGTCTTTCCGGCATGATCGGCGAGGGCTATGTCAGCGTGCCAGGCGTGCAATTGCACGAGATCGTCTTCCCGTTCCTGTCGGATATTCCGTTCCTCGGACCGGTGCTGTTCAAGCAGGATCTGACTTTTTACCTCTCGATTGCGCTGCTGATCGGGGTCAACTGGTTCCTCTTCCGCAGCCGCGCCGGCCTGAAACTGCGCGCTGTCGGCGATAGTCACGGCTCGGCCCATGCACTCGGCATCGATGTCATCCGCACGCGCTACCTTGCCGTCATGTTCGGTGGCGCCTGTGCCGGCCTTGCCGGCGCACAGCTCTCGCTCGTCTACACGCCGCAATGGGTCGAAAACATGTCGGCCGGCCGCGGCTGGGTGACGCTTGCCTTGGTGGTCTTTGCCTCCTGGCGGCCGATGCGCGTCATGGCCGGCGGCTATCTTTTCGGTGCCGTAACGATCCTGCAGTTTCATGCGCAGGGTTTTGGCGTTGGCATACCCTCGCAATTCCTGTCGATGCTGCCTTATGCGTCGACTATTGTGGTTCTCGTCATCATCTCTCAAAATCGTCGCGCGACCTTGATCAACACACCAGCGTCGCTCGGCAAGCCCTTCGTTCCGGAGCGCTGATCGCAACACCGGGCCGATTTCTGCAAAACATGTCAAACCAACAGGGGTAACCATGAAAAAACTAGCACTCGCCCTCACAACGACAGCTGCCGCCATCGTTGGTTTCGCTGCCGCCGCCGAAGCGGCTCCGACCAAGGTCTGCTTCGTCTATGTCGGCTCGCATACGGACGGCGGCTACTCGCAGGCGCATGATCTCGGCCGCCAGCAGATCCAGAAGGAATTTGGCGACAAGATCGAGACTCCTTATCTCGAAAACGTGCCGGAAGGCCCGGATGCTGAACGCGCCATCGAGCGTCTTGCACGTTCCGGCTGCTCGCTGATCTTCTCCACCTCGTTCGGCTTCATGGACGCGACTGTCAAGGTTGCCGCCAAGTTCCCGAAGGTGAAGTTCGAGCACGCGACGGGCTTCAAGAGCGGTCCGAACCTCGCAACCTACAACTCGCGTTTCTATGAAGGCCGCTACATCCTCGGCCAGATCGCGGCCAAGATGTCGAAGAACCACGGTGCCGCCTACATCGCCTCCTTCCCGATCCCGGAAGTCGTCATGGGTATCAACTCCTTCGAACAGGGCGCCCGCTCGATCGATCCGAGCTTCAAGCTCAAGGTCGTCTGGGTTAACACCTGGTTCGACCCCGGCAAGGAAGCCGACGCTGCCAAGGCCATGGTCGACCAGGGCGTCGATATCCTGACGCAGCATACCGACACGACGGCGCCAATGCAGGTTGCCCAGGAGCGCGGCATCCATGCTTTCGGTCAGGCATCCGACATGATCGCCGCTGGCCCGAAGGCACAGCTGACCGCGATCGTCGACACCTGGGGCAACTACTACTCCAAGCGTGTCCATGCGCTGCTCGACGGCAAGTGGAAGTCCGAGCAGAGCTGGGACGGCCTGAAGGACGGCATCCTGAAGATGGCGCCCTACACCAACATGCCCGACGACGTGAAAAAGATGGCTGAGGAAACCGAAGCCAAGATCAAGTCCGGCGAGCTTGCTCCCTTCACCGGCCCGATCAACAAGCAGGACGGCACGCCCTGGCTGAAGGCTGGCGAAAAGGCTGACGACGGCACGCTGCTCGGCATGAACTTCTACATTGAAGGCGTTGACGACAAGCTGCCGGCGTCGAAGTAAGCGCGGCGAAATGGTCGAAGTCGAGAAAGGGCGCCTCGGGCGCCCTTTTTGTATCCTTGGGTCGGCGCCCGCAGATGAGCTGGCGATCAGCCGCACGTCAGGAATTTCCGCGAACGTTAAAGGACAAGCCGTCGGACGGGAAAGCCTATGTGGCTGGCGGCCCGGTCCAGCTTTGTCGCCCGTCTATCCGGAATCGTTTTTTCGCTCTATACATTGCCGGATATTCGCTTGCCATGATCTGCGTCGAGTGCGGTGCGGTCGCTGACATGGCTGGAGGCGGAACACTGCTGATGGGAGGAGCAGGGTTCGTCGGAGGAACACTCATCGGAATTTTCGTACAGGGCTTGATTCTGACCTACATCACTTTCGGTGGAATGTTTTCCAGCTTTGGTGAACGAAGATATTGATCGGCTTATAGCTGTTCGCCTTTATTCTGATGCAGAAGAGCCCTCTGCCGATTTCCTGTCTTGAACGACAATATGTCTGAGGGAAGGACGGAGTGCTTGCGCGGCCGATTGCTTGATACGAGAAAATCCGAGGGGAAATCACGCACGAGCCATGCTCAGGTGGTTGATGAGTTGGGCAAGGGGATTGTCTCCGGTGCTTTTCCGATCGGCAGCATTCTTCCCGGCGACAGTGAACTCCTGCAGCGCTTCAAAGTATCCCGCACTGTCCTGCGCGAAAGCATGAAGACCTTGGCCGCAAAGGGGCTGGTCGTTCCGCGCGCCCGCGTCGGCACGCGAGTGACGGAGAGGATTCACTGGAACATGTTCGACAACGAGGTGCTCAGCTGGCACTTCGAGAGCGGGGTCAACAAGGATTTTCTGCTCCATCTCTATGATATACGCATGGCCTTCGAGCCCTTTGCAGCCAGCCTCGTGGCGGAACGGGCAAGCAGCGAGGACATCGATCTGCTTCGCGGTCTTGCCGCGTCCATGGCCGCCCCGCACCACACGCCTGATAGTCTCGCGGTTGCCGATCTGCATTTCCATCTGGCGATCACCGAAGTCTCGCAGAATCCGTTCATGCGATCGCTCGGCGGGCTCATCGAGGCCGCGCTCGTCGGCATGTTCCGCATGAGCGCGCCGCCCTCGAGCAACGGTTTCGGCAATATCGCCGATACGCATATGGCCATCGTGGACGCCATCGCAGCGCGTGATGTCGCTGCGGCGCACAAGGCCATGGAATTCGTGATTATCGATGGGCGCCAGCACGTTCTCGAAGCTTTCGAGATTCTTGCCGAAACGTGAACCTCGTCTTGAATTTCGCCATAGTTCAGCGCGCGACTTGTTGCTATGAGGGGACTCGCCCGGTCCCGGGCAACGCCTGACCGCATATTTCGGAGCTTGAAATGGAACGCAGCTGTCTCGCCATCATACTCGCCGCAGGCGACAGTACCCGCATGAAGTCGTCGATGTCGAAGGTCCTGCATCCGATCGCCAGCCGCCCGATGATCGCCCATGTCATGGAAGCGATTGCCAAGACCGATATTTCGGCGGCGGCTCTGGTCGTTGGGCGCAATGCGGATGAGGTCAGCGCGGCGGCATCGATCGGCGGCATCGCCGTCGAATCCTATCTGCAGAAGGAACGTCTCGGCACCGGCCACGCTGTGCTCGCCGCACGCGAGGCGATCGCCAGGGGCTACGATGATATCATTGTTGCCTATGGCGATGTGCCTCTGCTGACCGATACGCCACTGCGTGCCGCCCGCCAGGGACTGGCCGACGGCAACGATGTCGTCGTCATCGGTTTCCATACGGATCATCCGAACGCTTACGGCCGATTGCTGGTCAAGGACGGCGAGCTGATCGCCATTCGCGAGGCGAAGGACGCGACCGATGCCGAGCTGGCGATAAAGTGGTGCAATAGCGGGTTGATGGCGATCAACGGTCGCAAGGCACTGGATCTCCTTGATCGCATTGGCAACAACAACGCCAAGGGGGAATACTATCTCACCGATCTCGTCGAGATCGCCCGTTCGCTCGGCGGCCGTGCGGTTGCCGTCGATGCGCCTGAAGTCGAAATGACCGGCTGCAACAATCGCGCTGAACTCGCTTTCATCGAACGCCTCTGGCAGGAGCGCCGCCGGCATGAACTGATGTTGTCCGGCGTGACCATGATTGCGCCGGAAACCGTGTTCCTCGCCTATGACACCGTGATTGGCCAGGATGCGCTGATCGAACCGAACGTCGTCTTCGGTCCCGGCGCTATGATCGAGGGCGGTGCGGTTATCCATGCCTTCTCCCACATCGAAGGCGCCCATGTCAGCGCCGGTGCGACGGTCGGACCTTTTGCGCGGCTGCGTCCAGGCGCCGATCTTGCCGGCGGAGCGAAGGTCGGCAATTTCTGCGAAGTCAAGAATGGCAAGATCGGTGAGGGTGCCAAGGTCAACCATTTGGCCTATATCGGCGATGCGACGATCGGCGCTGGCAGCAACATCGGAGCAGGCACGATCACCTGCAACTATGATGGCGTCAACAAGCATGAGACGCACATCGGCGCCAATGCCTTCATCGGCTCCAATTCTTCGTTGGTGGCGCCTATTCGCATCGGCGACCGCGCATACGTAGCCTCCGGCAGCGTCATCACCGAGGATGTTCCCGCTGACGCGCTGGCCTTCGGTCGTGCGCGTCAGGAGGTGAAGCCGGAGCGGGCCAAGGTGATCCGCGAACGGGCTCTCGCCGTCAAAGCAGCGAAGAAGGGTGGCCACTAAACCCTCGTGCTCACGTAACGGTCCGAAATCGAAAGTGACCGTTGTGGCAATTGAGAAAATTGCAGGATTGATTAGGACTTGCCCTCACATCTGAGGCCAGACGGAGAGTTGTATGTGCGGTATTGTTGGGATCGTCGGAACGAAGCCGGTAGCGGATCGCTTGGTGGACGCGCTGCGTCGCCTCGAGTATCGCGGCTATGACTCGGCTGGCGTTGCGACCATTCATGATGGTGTGATGGATCGCCGCCGCGCGGAAGGCAAACTCTTCAATCTGGAGAAGCGGCTCGAGTCGGACCCGTTGCCCGGCACGACGGGCATTGCGCACACCCGCTGGGCGACGCATGGCGTTCCCAATGAAACCAACGCGCATCCGCATTTCGTCGAAGGCGTCGCTGTCGTCCACAACGGCATCATCGAGAATTTTTCCGAACTGCGGGAGGAGCTGAAGGCCGAGGGCAAGATCTTCGCTTCGCAGACCGACACCGAAGTCGTGGCGCACCTGCTTGCGCTTTATGTCCACGAAGGTCTCGATCCGCGCGCGGCGATGCTGAAGATGCTGAATCGCGTGACGGGCGCCTACGCACTGGCCGTAATGTTCGAGAACGATCCCGGCACGCTGATGGCGGCGCGCTCCGGCCCGCCGCTTGCCGTCGGCTACGGCAAGGGCGAGATGTTCCTCGGTTCGGATGCGATCGCGCTTGCGCCTTTTACCAACGAGATCACCTATCTCGTCGACGGCGATTGCGCCATCGTCACCCATGCCGGCGCGACCATTCTCGATTTCAATGGCAAGGAAGTGAAGAGGCCGCGGCAGATTTCCCAGGCGACTGCTTATGTCGTCGACAAAGGCAATCATCGCCACTTCATGGAAAAGGAAATCTACGAGCAGCCGGAAGTCATCTCCCACGCGCTCAGCCATTATGTGGATTTCGGCAGCCATCGCGTGCGTCCTGAAGTATCGGCAATCGACTTCGGACATGTCTCCGGTCTGGCGATTTCGGCCTGCGGCACAGCCTATCTCGCCGGCCTGGTCGGTAAATACTGGTTCGAGCGCTATGCGCGTCTTCCCGTCGAAATCGATGTTGCCTCCGAATTCCGTTATCGTGAAATGCCCTTGTCGCCTTCGCAGGCTGCGCTGTTCATTTCACAGTCCGGCGAAACGGCCGATACGCTGGCGTCCCTGCGCTATTGCCGGGACAATGGCTTGAAGATCGGCGCCGTCGTCAACGTTAAGGAATCGACCATCGCGCGCGAATCCGATGCCGTGTTTCCGATCATGGCCGGCCCGGAGATCGGCGTTGCCTCGACCAAGGCTTTCACTTGCCAGCTGGCCGTTCTCGCATCCCTGGCGATCGGCGCCGGCGTTGCTCGCGGCACTGTCAGCAGCGCGGACGAGAAGGAGTTGGTTCATCACCTCGTTGAGATGCCGCGTATCATGGCGCAGGTGCTGAATATCATTCAGCCGCAGATCGAAAGCCTCTCTCGCGAAATTTCGAAATACAAGGACGTGCTTTATCTCGGCCGTGGCACCAGCTTCCCGCTCGCCATGGAAGGTGCGCTCAAGCTGAAGGAAATCTCCTATATCCATGCCGAGGGCTATGCGGCTGGCGAATTGAAGCATGGGCCGATCGCTCTGATCGATGAGAACATGCCCGTCATCGTCATCGCCCCGCATGACCGGTTCTTCGACAAGACCGTCTCCAATATGCAGGAAGTGGCGGCGCGCGGCGGCCGGATCATCTTCATTACGGATGAGCTTGGCGCGGCCGCCTCGACCTTGCCGACCATGGCGACGATCACCTTGCCCGTCGTCGACGAGATCATCGCCCCGATCATCTTTTCGCTGCCGATTCAATTACTTGCCTACCATACGGCTGTCTTCATGGGTACCGATGTCGATCAGCCCCGCAATCTCGCCAAATCGGTCACCGTGGAATAGGGCAACTTCCGTCCCGCATTTGCTGTCACGTCGTCGTGAGCCGGACGTTTGTTCGGTACGGTGACGTGGCTGGCGGGTTGTATGCCGCGCCGATTTCTGGCACGATTCTCCTACGGAGTTGGTGGGGAGGATTTGCCGGTTAGAGGTAGCGGCGGAACGGAGTTGTCGAGCGGCGAATGACTGAAAAGCTCATCAAAATGTCCGTGACCACGCGGATCAGAAACAATTTCCTGGCCGGCCTGATCATCTGCGCTCCGATTGCCATCACCCTCTGGCTGACATGGTCCGTTGTCCATTGGGCTGACAGCTGGGTTCGTCCCTATATCCCCGCACGCTACGATCCCGAAAGCTATCTGAATTTCGCCGTTCCGGGCACCGGTCTGCTGATCGCGATGATCTTCATTACGATCGTTGGATTTCTCGCCAAGAACCTCATCGGTCAGAGCATCGTGCGTTTCGGCGAGTCGATCGTCAATCGCGTGCCACTGGTGCGCACCATCTACAAGAGCGTCAAGCAGATCTTCGAAACAGTGCTGAAGGAGCAGGGTACCTCGTTCAAGAAGGTTGGGCTGATCGAATATCCAAGCCCCGGCCTCTGGTCCATGGTGTTCATATCGACGGATGCCAAGGGCGAGATCGCCTCGAAATTCAACGCCATGGGGCAAGACATGGTGGCCGTCTTCCTGCCGCCGACGCCGGTGCCGACGGCCGGCTTTCTGGTCTTTGTTCCTCGCGAGAAGATCACGGTGCTCGACATGAGCCCGGAGGATGGTGCAAAGCTCCTGATATCGGGCGGCCTCGTTGCGCCAGACTATAAGGAACTGCTGCCGGCCAAGGAATTGCGGCAACCCGTTCCCATGAAATCCCTATCCTAGAATTACTCTTGTTCTTATAGTTGTCTCGATATCTTCGCGTGATGCGCGAACTGTCATGCCCCTATCATGTTGACGCCTTAGATCGTCATTGGGGACAGCAACCGAATGTATCTCGCCATTGAACGCCCGGAGCGTCGCGCCGGGTCGTAGCCTTTCGGCACGGCCCGAAAAGTGGGCCAGAGATGAATGCATCGTCTCCACAAAGGTTTTCATCAGGAGGATATTGTCTTGAATCATGTGCGTTCGAAGAGCCTGTCGCTGCTGTCGGCTGCGCTCGCTACATTCGTTTTCGCTGCGCCGCTCGCAGCACTCGCCGATAGTTCCGTGAGCGTCCAGGGCGTGACGCTCGTCAACAAGGGACGCGTCGCCATCGGTCGTATTCCGTCCAACCAGCGCGACAAGTTCGGCGAAACCTTCGGTTCCGGTTCGGGCATGTCGATCGATGCCAAGAGCTGGACCCGCAATGCCGACGGCACCTACAAGGGCTCGTTGTGGCTGCTGCCGGACCGCGGCTACAATGTTGCCGGCACGACGGATTATCGCGCGCGTCTCAACACCATCGATATCGTGCTGACGCCCGTCGCTCCGGGTGTAACGCCGCCGGCTGGCAAGGAACAGTCGGGTGTGGATGCAAAGCTCGCGGATACCCTGCTGTTGAAGGATAGCAAGGGTGCCGAAACCACTGGGCTAGATCCCGCCAACGGCGTTCGCCCGGCGGAAGGCGCTATGCCGCTCTTGCCGCAAGCACCGAATGGCAAGATCTCGCTCGACAACGAAGCCATTGTCCGTTTGCCCGATGGCTCAATGTTCATCAGCGACGAATACGGCCCCTATATCTACCGCTTCTCGCCTGACGGCCGGATGCTGGCTGCCACGGCACCGCCGGCTGCGCTTCTGCCGATGCGCAAGGGCGCAGTCAATTTCTCGTCGAACAATCCGGGCCCGGGCGAATCCGCTCCTGATCCGAAGGACCCGACCAGCGGCCGCCAGAACAATCAGGGCTTCGAGGGCATGTCGCTCACCCCGGACGGCAAGTTCCTGATCGCCGTGCTCCAGTCCGCCACGCGCCAGGATGGCGGCGATTCCAGTTCGACACGCCAGAACACGCGCGCCCTGGTTTACGATGCAGCCGATCTCGACCATCTGAAGCTGGTGCATGAATATGTCGTGCCTCTGCCGGTCTTCACCAACGACAAGGGTAAGACTGCCGTAGCCGCCCAGAGCGAAATCGTAGCGCTTTCGCCGACGAGCTTCCTGATGCTCGCACGCGACAGCAACAATGGCTACGGCCAGAAGGGCGACAAGTCGATCTATCGCAGCATCGTCGCTGTCGACGCATCCGCTGCCACCGACATTGCCGGCGGCAAGTTCGACGGCGACACGGCTGTCGCTCCGAAGGGCGTTCTCGATCCCTCGGTCAAGCCGGCTGTCCTCAGCCAGTTCATCGACATCAACGACAGCGCTGATCTTGCTCGCTTCGGCCTTCACAACGGCGCTCCGAACGATCGCAACAATCTCTCGGAAAAATGGGAAGCCATGTCGCTTGCCAGCGTTCAGGACCCGAAGCTGCCGGATGATTACTTCCTGTTCGTCGCCAACGACAACGACTTCATCACCCAGGATGGCTTCCAGGTCGGCGCCGCCTACAAGGATGATAGTGGTGCTGACGTCGATACCATGTTCCAGGTGTTCCAGGTCACCATTCCAGGCATCGCTATCAAGTGAGATCGTGACACAGGGATGGACGCGGCAAACGCGTCCATCTGCTCATCCCGCCCGCAGGAAGCGGATCGCCTCGTCGCGGCGGAAGAGATAGAGCAGGGTGCGCACCGCCGCACCACGTTCGCTTGTCAGCTCCGGATCTCGCTCGATCAGATAGGCGGCATCCTTGCGGGCGATTTCCAGAAGATCGGCATGGGCCTCGAGGCTGGCAATGCGGAAACCTGGCGTGCCGGACTGGCGCGTGCCCAAAAGCTCGCCTTCTCCGCGCAGCTTCAAATCCTCTTCGGCAATGCGAAAGCCATCCTCGGTGTCGCGCATGATGGACAGCCTAGCATGTCCGGTCTCTCCGAGCGGTCCCTTATAGAGCAGGATGCAGGTGGAGGCCTCGTCGCCGCGTCCGACGCGCCCGCGCAACTGATGCAGCTGCGCCAGGCCGAAGCGCTCGGCATGTTCAATGACCATGATCGTCGCGTCCGGCACGTCGACACCGACTTCCACCACCGTGGTGGCGACCAGCAGGCGGATCTCGCCATTCTTGAAGGCCATCATGACGGCGTCTTTTTCCTGCCCGCTCATCCGGCCGTGAATGAGGCCGATCCCTGGGCCGAGCGCCTTGGTCAGTGTTTCATGCCGCTCCTCGACGGACATTAAATCGGATTCTTCGGATTCCTCCACAAGTGGGCATATCCAATAGGCTTTCTTGCCTTCGGAAAGCGCACTCCTGAGGCGTGCGACGATATCTCCGGTTCGCTCGTTCGGGATGGTGATCGTCTGGATCGGCTTGCGGCCCGCCGGCTTCTCGGTGAGTTTTGAAACGTCCATGTCGCCGAATGCAGCCAGCACCAGCGTTCGCGGGATAGGCGTGGCAGTCATGACGAGCATATGCGGCGAGATACCCTTGGCGGTCAGGCGCAGGCGCTGGTGGACGCCGAAGCGATGCTGCTCGTCGACGACGGCCAGCATGAGGTTGGCATAGGCGACGCTATCCTGAAACAATGCGTGCGTGCCGATGACGATCTGTGCTTCGCCGGAGGCGATACGCTCCAGGATCGCATCCCGCTCACGTCCCTTCGTGCGGCCTGTTAGAACTTCGACGGAAAGGTTTGCACTTGCTGCGAATTTCGAGATCGTTGCATAATGTTGGCGTGCCAAAATTTCGGTCGGTGCCATCAGCACGGCCTGGCCGCCGCTTTCGATGACGGCGGCAATAGCCATCAAGGCAACAAGCGTCTTTCCCGCGCCGACATCGCCCTGCAGCAGCCGCAGCATGCGCTCCGTGCCGGCCATATCCTTGAGAATATCCGCAACCGCGTCGCGCTGACTGTTGGTCATGGAGAAGGGTAGGGATTCCAATATCTTGTTGCTGATTTCTCCAGTAGCATGCACGGGCTGCCCGGCAACTTTGCGCAGCCTTTGGCGCACGAGCGCGAGCGACAATTGCCCCGCGAGGAATTCATCATAGGCAAGCCGGCGGCGGGCCGGTGCCTGCGGGTCGATATCGGACGCGTCTCGTGGCGCATGCAGCATATGGAAGCTGTCGGAGATCGAGGGAAAGCCCTGCTTCTGGGCAAGTGCGATATCATCCCATTCAGGGAGTTGTGGGATGCGCGGCAGCGCCGCTTCGATGGTCTTGCGCAGAAACTTCGGCGTCAGACCCGCGGTCAGCGGATAGACCGGTTCGACCAGCGGCAGGTTCTCCGCCTCGCTCTCGCGCATGATATAGTCTGGATGCACCATAGACGGCCGGCCGTTGAACCAGTCGACCTTGCCGCTGACTGTGACGGTCTCGTCGATGGGCAGCTGCTTTTCCAGCCATTGCGCCTTGCCGCGAAAGAAGACCAGCGCCAGCTCGCCGGTTTCGTCATGCAGATAGACGCGGTAGGGCACGTTGCTGCGCGCATTGGGCGGCGGCTGGTGCCGGTCGACGCGGCCTGTAATGGTGACGATGGCCCCCTGCGGCGCTCTGGCGATGCCCGGCTGCTCGCGCCGGTCGATGATCGAATGCGGCGCGTGGAAGATGAGGTCGACGACGCGGCAGTCGTCGATCGTCTCGCGGTCGAGCAGCTTCACCAGCAACTCGGATACCTTCGGCCCGACGCCGGGCAGCGAAGAAATGGAGGCAAACAGCGGATCGAGGATGGCGGGACGCATTGTGGGCAAAATGCGACGGGCAGGGCGCATTTGGCAAGGGCCGGCGGAGAACTCGGCGACATCACGCGAAACACTCCCCGGAAAATTGCATCGCAGATGCTTTTTTCTGAAAAACCGGTTCCCACCTTACTGCGCTGGTTTTATAGAGACGCATCAACATAAAGGTGTTTTTGATGACTGGGCTGACCCTCAGCAGTGCCGATCTCGATCCTCGCCGCCGGCGCATCCTTTTCCGCTGTTGGCATCGCGGCATCCGCGAGATGGATCTCGTCTTCGGCCAGTTCGCCGACAATGAGTTGCCGAACCTTCCCGAGGCCGATCTCGACGAACTCGAGCGTATCATGGCCGAGGAGGACAATGATCTCCTAAAGTGGATTCTCGGCAGCGAGCCGACGCCGCAGCATCTGCAGACGCCACTCTTCGAGCGCCTGGCATCCTATAAGCCAGATTTCGAAGAGATCGCCGAAAGGTTTGGATTGACGAAATGACCCCCGGTTTCGACGCGAAGAAGGTGCTCGCCGCAAGCGAGCCGCTGACGGTCGGTCATGTTCCGGCCGGCATGGAGCCATTCCTGCTTGCCGATCTGGCGCGAGCCGGTCAGCCGGTCGCCTATGTCATGTCCGACGGCCAGCATATGGCCGATGTCGAACAGATGCTCGGCTTCATCGCGCCCGAAATACCGGTTCTCACTCTTCCCGCCTGGGATTGCCTTCCCTATGACCGCGTGTCGCCGAGTTCCGATACCTCGGCCCGTCGGCTGGCGGCGCTCTCCGGCCTGATCGCGCATCATCGCAAGCCACATGCGGCTATCGTGCTGGTCACCGTCAATGCCATGCTGCAGAAGGTCGCGCCGCAGGATGTGATTGAAAGCCTGGCGTTTTCGGCCCGTCCCGGCAATCAGGTGCGGATGGATGATATTGCCAGCCGCTTGGAGCGCAATGGTTTCGATCGCGTCGCGACCGTGCGCGAAGTCGGCGAATTCGCCGTTCGCGGCGGCATTCTCGATGTCTTCGTTCCGGGCACGGAGGAGCCGGTTCGTCTGGATTTCTTCGGCGATACGCTGGAAAGCATCCGCAGCTTCGATCCGGCCAGCCAGCGCACGACGGGGCAGGTGCGTTCGCTCGATCTCAATCCGATGAGCGAGGTGACGCTGACGCCGGATACGATCAGCCGCTTCCGCAAGAATTATCTTTCGGCCTTTGGCGCCGCCACGCGCGACGATGCGCTCTATGTCGCCGTGTCCGAAGGTCGCCGCTACGCCGGCATGGAACATTGGCTGCCGCTCTTCTACGAGAAGCTCGAAACGGTCTTCGATTACCTCAAGGGCTTCCGGCTGGTCACGGATCATACCGTCCGCGAGGCCGCCGAGGAGCGCTCTAAGCTCGTTTTCGACTATTACGATGCCCGCCTGAATTCGGGTCAGCAGGGCAAGGGCCAGATGGCACAGGGCACGCCCTATAAGCCTGTGACGCCGGGCCAGCTCTATCTCGACGGCAAGGCTTTCGGGAACACACTGGACGCCTTCAGCGCCATCCGCATATCGCCTTTCAACGAGCATGAGGGCGAGGCGCGCCGCGTTATCAGCCTCGAAGCCCGGCAGGGACCGCGCTGGGCGCGTTCCGCGACCGATAGCGCCGACAGCGAGCGCGTCAACGTCTTCGACGCCGTCGTCAAACATATTGCAGACAAGCGTACTGTGGGCGGTAAGGTGCTGATTTCGGCCTGGACCGAGGGGTCGCTTGACCGGCTGCTGCAGGTGCTGTCGGAGCATGGTCTGGCGCGTGTCAAGACGATCGAGGCCTTCAAGGATCTTGACGGCTTGGCCAAAGGCGAGGCGGCTGCCGCCGTGCTCAGCCTGGAAGCCGGCTTCGAGGCCGGCGATCTCATCGTCATCGGTGAGCAGGACATTCTCGGCGACCGCATGGTGCGCCGTTCGAAGCGCCGCAAGCGCGCCGCCGATTTCATCTCGGAAGTGGCGGGGCTTGATGAGGGTTCCATCGTCGTCCATGCCGAGCACGGCATCGGCCGTTTCGTCGGGCTGAGGACTATCGAGGCTGCCGGCGCGCCGCACGCCTGCCTTGAGCTACGCTACGCCGACGACGCCAAACTCTTTCTGCCAGTCGAAAATATCGATCTTCTCTCGCGCTATGGCGGCGAGGGCACTGAGGCGCAGCTCGACAAGCTGGGTGGCGGCGCCTGGCAGATGCGCAAGGCCAAGCTCAAGAAGCGCCTGCTCGATATGGCCGGCGCCTTGATCCGCGTCGCGGCCGAACGCTTGACCCGCCACGCGCCAGTGCTGAGCACACCGGATGGTCTCTACGACGAATTTGCCGCGCGCTTCCCCTATGACGAGACAGACGACCAGATGAACGCCATCGAGGCTGTGCGCGACGATCTCGGCGCGGGACGGCCGATGGACCGCCTCGTCTGCGGCGACGTCGGTTTCGGCAAGACGGAAGTGGCACTCCGCGCTGCCTTCGTCGCCGCCATGAACGGCGCTCAGGTCGCCGTGGTGGTGCCAACGACGCTGCTCGCCCGCCAGCACTTCAAGACCTTCTCCGAGCGTTTCCGTGGCCTTCCGATCCGTATACAGCAGGCATCCCGTCTGGTCGGCTCTAAGGAACTGGCGCTGACGAAGAAGGAAGTGGCCGATGGCAAGACCGATATCGTTGTCGGCACGCATGCGCTACTCGGCTCCGGTATCAGCTTCGCCAATCTCGGTCTGCTCATCATCGACGAGGAGCAGCATTTCGGCGTCAAGCACAAGGAGCGGCTGAAGGAGCTGAAGAGCGACGTGCATGTGCTGACGCTGTCGGCGACGCCGATCCCGCGCACGCTGCAGCTTGCCATGACCGGCGTGCGCGAGTTGTCGCTCATCACCACGCCACCGGTCGACCGCATGGCGGTGCGCACCTTCATCTCGCCCTTCGATTCTCTTGTCATCCGCGAAACGCTGATGCGCGAGCATTATCGCGGCGGCCAGAGCTTCTATGTCTGCCCGCGCCTTGCCGATCTCGCCGATATCCACGCCTTCCTGCAGTCGGATGTGCCGGAGCTGAAGGTAGCGGTCGCGCATGGTCAGATGCCGGCCGGCGAGCTGGAAGACATCATGAACGCCTTCTATGAGGGCCGCTACGATGTGCTGCTGTCGACGACCATTGTCGAATCCGGCCTCGACGTACCCACAGCCAACACGCTGATCGTCCACCGCGCCGACATGTTCGGCCTCGCCCAGCTCTATCAGTTGCGTGGCCGCGTCGGCCGCTCCAAGGTGCGCGCCTTCGCGCTGTTTACGTTGCCGGTCAACAAGGTTCTGACGACGACGGCCGAGCGCCGGCTCAAGGTGCTGCAGTCGCTCGATACGCTTGGCGCCGGCTTCCAGCTCGCCAGCCACGACCTCGATATCCGCGGCGCCGGCAATCTGCTCGGCGAGGAACAGTCCGGTCATATCAAGGAAGTCGGCTTCGAGCTTTACCAGCAGATGCTTGAGGAAGCTGTCGCCGAAGTGAAGGGCGTCGACGAGATCCAGGATACCGGCTGGTCGCCGCAGATTTCCGTCGGCACGCCGGTCATGATCCCCGACGACTACGTGCCCGATCTGCATCTGCGCATGGCGCTCTATCGCCGCCTCGGCGAGATAACCGAAATCAAGGAAATTGACGGTTTCGGGGCCGAAATGATCGATCGCTTCGGACCAATGCCGATCGAAGTCCAGCATCTGCTCAAGATCGTCTACATCAAATCGCTCTGCCGTATCGCCAATGTCGAGAAGCTGGATGCCGGTCCGAAGGGCGTCGTCGTGCAGTTCCGCAACAAGGAATTCCCGAACCCGGCCAACCTCGTCGGCTATATCGCCAAGCAGGGTACGATGGCGAAGATCCGTCCCGACCATAGCGTATTCTTGACGCGCGACCTACCGACGCCGGAAAAGCGGCTGCAGGGGGCGGCCGTTGTCATGACGCAACTGGCGGAGCTGGCGAAGTAGAGATGCGGGCTGTCAACGCTCTTTGCGGCTGATAAAAAGCCCGGTTTCCTTCTCGGTTTCAAGCACGCCGCCGCCAGCCTCGAACGCTTCGGCAATGGCCTTGCGAAATGCGGCTAGCTGCGTGTCATCGGCCTCATCGCCAGGAGGATAGGAGGTGAGGGCGAGGTACACGTCTTCCTGTTTGGTCACGCGCAGGAGGGCCGGGTGCTCGGTTATCCTCACATTGCCGAACTGGGTCTGCATCAGCCGTTCCGCTGCATCGAATCCGAAGGCCGAGCCGGCTGGGTCGTAAGGCGGGCTGCCGAAGGCAGTGGTCAGCTCATACAGCTTGCGCATGTTGTCGGCTCCGTTAGTCGTGACCGCGACGAAGCCGCCGGGCTTCAGAACCCGATACATCTCCGCGATGGCCTTGAACGGGTCCGGCAGGTGATAGAACATATGCATCGCAATGACGGCGTCAAAGGAGTCGTTTGCAAAAGGCAGGGTTGCGGCGTCGGCTTGCCGGCCGGTGACGCTACCAAAGGGCAAGGCCGTGCATCGCTCGACGGCTTCCTGGACCATGCCCTGAGAGAGATCAGCGAGCGTGAGGTCCAGATTGTCAGGCAGTGACGCGGCGGTTGCCGCCCAGAACCATCCGGGGCCGCAGCCGATATCCAGAACGCGATCGCCTGATTTCAAGGGAAGCTGCTGCGCTACCCACGGAAACCAGCCGATCTCGGCAATCATATATTCACTGTTGAGGCGGGCGCGTGCTGCCAGCTTGCTGCTGTCCGCATATTGCTTGTCACTGACGGAGGTTATCGACGACATGTCCGGCTCCTCCCGATCTAAAGTCGAAATCCAGAATTTGTTTCTTCTAGCGCCGTTCAACCAAGCGCCGGTCTTCAGCTTCGGGCCGATTTCGGGTGACAGCCTACAATGGAGAAGCGCTTGATGCCAACTCTCTTTATGGTTGGTCGCCCGCCTAGAGAGTTCCAGCCGAGGCCGCGGCAGCCAGCAACACGCCGGTCAGAATATTCGCCAGGAATAGTCGATAGTTGAGGTCTGGGCGCTCAAGGTCGAGGCGCCAGGTCTGCCATCCGAGATGCGCGGCGATGACGAGCATTCCTATGGCATAGGGAAAAGACATGCCGACCATCCAGCCTCCGATCGACCAGGCGGCAACGGTGACGGCGTAGAACAGACCGATACAAGCCTTGCCGTGCTCACCAAACAGGATTGCCGTCGATTTCAAGCCGAGTCTCCTATCGTCTCTCTCGTCGACATAGGCATAAACTGTGTCGTATCCGATCTGCCAGGCGATGGCTCCAAGCCACATGAGAAACGCACCGGCGGGAATTTTTCCCATGACCTCCGACCACGCCATCAGCATCCCCCAATTGAACGCAGCGCCGAGGACGGCCTGGGGCCAATGGGTGAAGCGCTTGCAGAACGGATAAACGAAGACGAGCGGCAGCACGCAGATTGCGACGAGACGCGTCAAGGGTGACAGGAAAAGCAGAAGCGAAGCGGCCAGCGCGAGTTCTGCCGCCAGAAACAGCGCCGCCTGCGGCACGCCGATCTGTCCGCTCGCCAATGGCCGAAAGCGCGTGCGTTCCACATGGCCGTCGAATTTCCGGTCGGCAATGTCGTTGGTGGTCGAGCCGGCGCTTCGCATCAGCAATGCGCCGAGGGAGAAGACGATCAACTGCAGGATACCGGGAAAGCCGTGCGAAGCCTGGATAAGCGCTGCCCAGCAAGGAAAGAGCGTGAGCCATATTCCGACCGGGCGGTCGAGTCGCGCAAGCCGCGTATAGGGACGCAATGCCGGGGGCAACCGACGATCCACCCAGTCTCCCAGCTTTATGTCGCTTAGATCGGGACGAGTGGGAGCGTTCATCATCGAAGTCCGGCGGCTAGATCAAGGAAGGAAGGTAGGCGTTTCGTCCATGCTGCAGCGGCATCGAGCGGGGCTACCCCAATTTGACCCGGTGGTCGCCAATAACAGTCAGCGGCGCTCGTTCAATTCATCCCGGCGCGCGCCTCAGCCTTCATCTTGGCGATATCGCGCAGCGCCTCGGCAAGCACGTCCGGCGTCTGGGCGCCGCTCACCGCATATTGCTGATCGAAGATGAAGAAGGGAACGCCGTTGACGCCGATCTTCTGGGCGGCGTCGATTTCGCCGACGATGAGATCGCGGTCCGCGTCGGAGGCAAGCAGCGTGGCGATGACGGAGCGGTCGAGGCCGGCCTTTTCAGCAATATCGAGCAGAACCGCGTGATCGCCGACATTGCGGCCCTCTTCGAAATTGGCCTTGAAGAGGGCGTCCACCATCTTGTCCTGCTTCTCGCGGCTTTCGGTGACGGCCCAGTGGATGAGGCGATGGGCGTCGAGCGTGTTCGGGCCGATCTTGATCGCGTCGAAATCGAATTTGATGCCCACTTCTCGGCCGAGATCGGTCAGCATCTTGTGCCCCTGCGCCACGCGCTCCGCGCCGCCAAGCTTCTGTTCCAGCGCCTTCTTCTGGTCGACGCCTTCGGGCGGATAGTCCGGGTTCAGGCGGTAGGGGCGCCAGTTGAGGTCGACGCCCACCGTGTCCTGCACTTCGGCAATGGCGAGCTCCAGTCGCGCCTTGCCGAGATAGCACCATGGGCAAACGACGTCCGAGACGATGTCGATCGTGATGCGTTCCATGGCTCTATCCTTTCGGTTTTGGGCTCTCCCACTCCATCTAGGCCTTTGCGGCGGCGGCTTCAACCAGTTACCGAAAGGGAACCATGGAGGCTACTGTACTGACGCGTCCCACCAGACCGGCAACTGATAACCATAGAGCGGCAGTATGTCGGGATGGGCGATATGGCTTCGCCGCGCCACCCATTGCTGCGCAATATGGTAGAGCGGCACGACGTAGTAACCCGAGAGCAGGATGCGATCGAAGGAACGCACGGCATCGCGGAAATCCTCGGCGGAATGTGCCGTCAGGAAGTGATTGATGAGGGTGTCGACATCCGGATCTTCGACGCCGGCAAAGTTGAGACTGCCCGGCGTCTTGGCGGCTGCGGAACTCCATCGTCCTACCTGTTCGATGCCTGGCGACAGCGATGAAGGGTAGGATTTGATGATGACGTCATAATCATAGTTTGTCGTTCGCAGCTGATATTGCGAATCGTCGACGGTGCGGATGGTGACAGCGATGCCGAGCAGCGCGAGAGAGCGGCGATAGGCGATGGCGATACGCTCCTGATCCGCATTCTGCGTCATGATCTCGAAGCTGAGTTGGCGGCCGGCACCGTCGACCATGCGCTCGCCCTTGATCGTGTAGCCGCCCTGCTTCAGGAAGTTGACGGCCTTGCGCAGGATCTTGCGGTCGCGACCAGTGCCATCGCTGACCGGCAGCTTGTAGGTGCCGTCAAGCAGGTCGGCGTCGATATGGTCCTTGATGGGGCCAAGCATCGCGAGTTCGTTGGCATCGGCGGGTACGCCGAAGGATGAAAGATCGGAGTTCTGCCAGTAGCTTTCGGTGCGCGTATAGGCGCTGGAGGCAAGGTTGCGGTTGAACCATTCGAAATCGAAGGCGAGCGCCAGTCCCTTGCGCACATTCTTGTCGGCGAAGATCGGCCGGCGCGTGTTGAAGACGAAACCCAGCATGCCGCTCGGTGTTTTCGGCGTGAACGTCTCCTTGACAACGGCGCCGGAGCTTACCGCCGGGAAATTGTAGGCCTGTTGCCAATGAGCCGGGCTGCCATCCTTATAGATGTCGATGTCGCCCTTCTTGAAGGATTCGAACACGGTCGTATCCTGCAGGAAGTAGTTCACCACGATCTGATCGTAATTGTCGACGCCGACCTTCGCCGGAATGTCCTTGCCCCAGTAATCGGGATTTCGTTCGAAGGTGATTCGTTGGCCGGGGTCCAGGCTTTTCACCCGATATGGGCCCGAGCCGATCGGGGTGCTGAGCGTCGTGCGGTCGAAGCTGTCAGGGTCGCTCGCATGTTTCGGCAGGATGGGCACGGACGACGCGATAATAAGCGGGGTTTCGCGATTGGCCTTGTCGTTGAAACGGACCATGACGCCGTGTTCGCCAACCTTTTCGATCGAAGCGATCGTATCGAGCCAGGAAGAAAAGGGAACGCGCCCCTTGTCGCGCAGAAGCTGGAAGGTGAAGATCACATCTTCGGCTGTCACCGGCTGTCCGTCGGACCATTTGGCGGCAGGATTGAGATTGAACTGGATATAACTCCGGCTGTCGTCCCATTCGACCGTTTGCGCCAGCAGCCCGTAAAGCGTGAAAGGCTCATCCTGAGAGCGCTGCATCAGCGGCTCATAGATGAGATTGCCGAATTCCGGGTCCCACATGCCGCGCGCCGTCGTGCGCATGCTCTTCAGAATGAAGGGATTGAGATTGTCGAACGTGCCGACCACGCCATAGCTGATACGGCCGCCCTTCTTCACATCCGGGTTGACATAGGGGAAATGCTTGAAGTCCGCCGGCAAGGCCGGATCTCCGTGCATGGCGATGCCATAAAGCGGTTGCGCCGCGGCGGCATTGCATAAGGTTGCGAAGAGCAGGAAGACAGCGATCCGGAGCGCTTGCATGGCATCCTTTCCGGTAAGGGCACGATTCGGCCGAACATTATCATGAGCGTGCCGAATTCAACACGCGACTGCGGAAATCTTAGGACTTGGCAGAAAAGACCAAAGAAAAGCTGGATATCCGTGCGAGTGCGATGTAACAGGGGTGCCGGGTTTCCCGGGTCATGTATTTGCCTTATTCATTCGACAGGTGAACGACGGATTGACCCGATTGCATGGGACGGCACGCTGTCGTCCCGAGGCGGATTTCAGGAGGCGGTTTCGCTATGATGTTCAAGACTGACAACAAAATGCGGGCAGGTCTCTCTGCTCTGGCTCTCATGATCGGCGCGGCCATGCCGGCAGCTGCCTTTGCTCAGGACGCATCCAATGCAGCTCCTGCCGACGGTGGTGGCGATCCCAACCAGCCGCGTCTCGGCTGGTACAAGACCTGCACCAAGCAGGACGATGCCGATATTTGCATCGTGCAGAACCTGATCATGGCAAACAACGGCCAGTTGGTAACGGCCGTCGGCCTCATCTCCGTAGACGGCAAGGTCAACCGTAAGATCCTGCAGATCTCGGTTCCGACTGCTCGCCTCATCCCGCCCGGCATCACCATGCAGGTCGATGGCGGCAAGGGCCAGAAGCTCGATTACGCCGTTTGCCTTCCGGACAAGTGCACCGCCGAAGTCCCGGTCACCGACGCGATGATCGCTTCGCTGAAGAAGGGCACCGACGTCACCTTCACCTCGGTAAACTTCCGCCGCGCTCCGAACCCGATCAAGATTTCGCTGACCGGCTTTGGCGCCGCCTTTGACGGCCCGGCAATCTCCGACTCCAAGCTTGCCGAAAGCCAGAAGAGCCTGCAGGACAGCATGCAGAAGAAGGCTGAGGAAGCCCGCAAGAAGCTGGAAGACGCGCAGAAGGCCGCCAAGCAGCAGTAAGCTGCGATACATCTCAAGAGATTGGTAAAGGCTTGGTCGAACAAGCTTTTCGAAGTCCAGACTACCGAACGCCGCTTGCATCGAATTGTTGCAGGCGGCGTTTTGTGTCAGAGCTTGCTTCCTGGCGGTCCGATCATCGTTGAATTTGTCCCGCAAGTCGCCCGAAGAGCCGGCGGCCCATTTCGTCGGCCTTTATGTTCGTGATATGTTCTCCGTCCGTTGGAGCTTTGGAGAATCTTTGAATGCGGAAGCCTCAAGTCGTGGTGAGTGACAATGTCACCGCCGAAATGACGCAATTGATCGGCGGCGGTTTGAATGACTTCAATGACGAAGTTACGGGTTATGCCGACCGCAAGCCGATTGCGGTCGTTGCCATTGACCCATCCACGGGCGCGGTTATAGGCGGCGCAACCGGCAGATCGTCATTGGGATTGCTTTTCCTTGAGCTTTTCTACCTTCCGCCCGAACATCGGGGCGCGGGTCTGGGAACAGAGATCCTGCATGCCTTCGAAGAGGAGGGGCGACGGCGTGGTTGTGTCGCGGCGGTGCTTTATACGATCAGCTTCCAAGCTCCCGGCTTCTACGAGCGGCACGGTTGGCGCCGATTTGGCGAGATCGGCTGTGAGCCGCCCGGTACAAGCAGGATCTTTTTTTCCAAACATCTTTGATTGAAGACAAAAAATCGAGACTTGTTGAGCAAAGAAAAAGGGAGACCGCAACAGCAATCTCCCTGAATTCCTCGATACACAACTGGCCCTAGTGGGCGAAGCTCATCTTGGGCTTGAGCTCTCCTGTCGGGGCGCGGTCAAAGACCTGGGCAATCTGCGGATTGCGCAAGGGAACACCGCTCTCGTCATTTACGAGGTTCTGTTCCGATACGTATGCGACATATTCCGTCTCGTCGTTTTCGGCGAGAAGGTGATAGAAGGGCTGGTCCTTTTCGGGCCGCACTTCCGCCGGAATGGAATTCCACCACTCCTCGGTGTTTGCGAATTCCGGATCGACATCGAAGATGACACCACGGAAGGGGAACATCCGGTGTCGAACCACGTCGCCAATATTGAATTTTGCGTTTCGTTGTTTCATGGCACGACTTCCTTTCAAGCAATCATGTGGTGACTTTCACCACTGATATCAAGGATTTTGCCCCCATTCCTTCATTGAACTGTCACATTCCGGCTTGGAACTCTCCAGTCGGCGGAGGTTCGAGGTCATTTGAGGGTTATCATCCCGCGGTACGCCTGCCCGACAAGCTCGTATGAAGAAGAAGCCCCGGTTTCCCGGGGCCTCTGAAGTTGTATCAGACCGAATAGTACATGTCATATTCGACCGGATGCGGCGTCATCTCGAAGCGCATGACTTCCTGCATCTTCAGTTCGATGAAGGCATCGATCTGGTCGTCGTCGAAGACGCCGCCGGCGGTCAGGAACTTGCGGTCCTTGTCGAGGCTTTCAAGCGCTTCGCGTAGCGAGCCGCAAACCGTCGGGATCTTCTTCAGTTCCTTCGGCGGCAGGTCGTAAAGATCCTTGTCCATGGCCTTGCCGGGATGGATCTTGTTCTTGATGCCGTCGAGACCGGCCATCAGCATGGCGGCGAAACCGAGATAGGGATTGGCGGTCGGGTCGGGGAAGCGGACTTCGACGCGCTTGGCCTTCGGGTTCGAGCCGAACGGGATGCGGCAGGAGGCGGAACGGTTGCGAGCCGAGTAGGCGAGCAGAACCGGAGCTTCATAACCCGGGACGAGACGCTTGTAGGAGTTCGTCGACGGATTGGTGAAGGCGTTGATCGCCTTGGCATGCTTGATGATGCCGCCGATGTAGTAGAGGCAGCTCTCGGACAGGCCTGCATATTCGTCGCCGGCGAAGGTCGGCTTGCCGCCCTTCCAGATCGACTGGTGAACGTGCATGCCAGAGCCGTTGTCGCCGAAGATCGGCTTCGGCATGAAGGTTGCCGTCTTGCCATAGGCATTGGCGACCTGGTGCACGACGTACTTGTAGATCTGCATGCCGTCGGCGCTGCGAACCAGCGTCTCGAACTTGATGCCGAGTTCGTGCTGTGCGGCGGCGACTTCGTGGTGATGCTTCTCGACCACGACGCCCATCTCGGTCAGTACCGTCAGCATCTCCGAGCGCATGTCCTGGCAGCTGTCGATCGGCGGAACCGGGAAGTAGCCGCCCTTGACGCGCGGACGGTGGCCGAGGTTGCCGGTCTCATAGTCGGTGTCGTCGTTGGACGGCAGTTCGCTGGAATCGAGCTTGAAGCCGGTATTGTAGGGATCGGCCTTGTACTTGACGTCGTCGAAGACGAAGAATTCGGCTTCCGGGCCGAAGAAGGCGGTGTCGCCGATGCCGGAGGCCTTGAGATAGGCTTCGGCCTTCTTGGCGGTGCCGCGCGGGTCGCGATTATAGGCTTCGCCGGAGACCGGATCGAGAATATCGCAGAGAATGACCATGGTGGACTGTGCGAAGAACGGGTCCATGTGGACCGTATCCGGATCGGGCATCAGCACCATGTCGGATTCGTTGATGGCCTTCCAACCCGCAATCGAGGAGCCGTCGAACATGACGCCGTCGGCGAACATGTCTTCGTCGACACAGACCACGTCCATGGTGAGGTGCTGCAGCTTGCCCTTGGGGTCGGTGAAGCGCAGATCGACGAACTTGACGTCGTTGTCCTTGATTTGCTTCAAAATTTCGCTTGCGGTCGTCATGAAATTACTTCCCTTGACATAGATGACGATTAAACGAGCCGCGGCCGGAAAGGGCCGGGCGGATTAGATGGCGTCGATGCCCGTTTCGCCGGTGCGGATTCGAATGACCTCTTCCACGTTGGAAACGAAAATCTTTCCGTCGCCGATACGGCCTGTTTGCGCAGCCTTGCGGATGGCCTCGATCACCGCCTCCGCATTTTCGTCCGCCAATACAACCTCGACCTTCACCTTCGGCAGGAAGTCGACGACGTATTCGGCGCCACGGTAAAGCTCCGTGTGGCCCTTCTGACGACCGAAGCCCTTCGCTTCCGTGACGGTGATGCCCTGCAGGCCGACTTCCTGAAGGGCTTCCTTCACTTCGTCGAGCTTGAAAGGCTTAATGATCGCTTCGATCTTTTTCATGAGAAAATGTCTCTCCGCTTCTCCTGATACAGCAGGACTACTCCCCGCTCGGCCAACGTAATGCACGTATCATGCCAGTTGAGAATGAGCTGCCGTAAAAAATCCCGGCAAATTTGCACCGAGACGATGAATTGATGAGGATTTTTCGGAAAAATGGAAGCGATTTCGCGCGGAAATGCGTGGGATAAGCAAAATTTCGCAAAAAGCAGCCATGCGTGGCATGTTTGTGCTTCGACAAGTCCTTGAATGCATTTGCATAATTATTATGCAAATGCATATTTATGGGTCAAATCCTCGGCCGGAATAGCGGTTGTTTTTGAGGCAGATTTCGCATCTATAATATCCGCCATGATGTTGCCGCTCGCCGATCTGCTCCTCACTCCCGACGATATGGCCGCCGTCGATCGCGCTGCTGCGCTATCCGGCATTGATTCCTATGGTCTTATGGAAAAGGCGGGACAGGCTGTCGCCGCTGCGGCACTCCGGCATTTCCCCGGGGCGCTTCGATATATCGTTCTTTGCGGACCGGGCAACAATGGCGGGGACGGGTATGTGGCGGCGGGCGCGCTGTGGCAGGCCGGGGCCAGTGTGCAACTCTTCCATCTGGGCGATCCGATGCGGCTCAAAGGGGATGCCGCCTGCGCTCTCGCCGATTGTCCTGTCGCAGGGGCAGCAGTTGGCGACTATGTCCCGAAAGCAGGAGATGTCGTGATCGACGCGATCTTCGGTGCGGGGCTCTCTCGTCCCATCCCGACTGAGGTGGCCGCCGTGATCGCGCGGATCGGGGAGGCGGGCATTCCCGTGATTGCCGTCGATCTGCCATCCGGCCTCGATGGGGGGAGTGGCCAGATCCTCGGCGCCGCCTTTCGTGCTGCGCGAACGGTGACGTTCATGACACGCAAGCCGGGTCATCTTCTCCTTCCAGGTCGCGACCTCTGCGGGGAAGTTGAGGTTTTCGATATCGGTATTCCCGGCCGCATCGTCCGCGCCCACGCCGACGGCCTGATCGCCGAAAACACGCCAGCGCAGTGGCAGGCAAAAATACCGTCCGAGGGCACCGAGACGCATAAATACAAGCGTGGCCATCTCGTCGTCTTTTCGGGCGGGCCGAATGCGACGGGGGCGGCCCGCATGTCGGCCATGGCCGGGTTGAAGGCCGGAGCGGGGCTCGTCACCATCGCCTCGCCGCCGGATGCGCTCAGCATCAATGCCGGCCTGCTGACGGCAATCATGCTGCATCCGGTCGATGATGAAGCCGCATTGCGGACATGGCTTGCCGATCAGCGGCTCTCGACCTTCATTCTCGGACCGGGTTTCGGTGCAGGCGAGCGTGCGCGGCAATTCTGCCTCGCGCTTGCGGATCGCCATCTCGTGCTCGATGCGGACGGCATCACTTCGTTTCGCGACAACCCGCAGCGATTGTTCGATGCTTTTGCCGAAGGACCGACCCGATTGGTGCTGACGCCGCACGAGGGAGAGTTTGGCCGCCTCTTTCCCGATATCGCCGCCGATGAGACTTTGAGCAAGATCGACAAGGCGAGGGCCGCGGCGGCAAGAGCCCATGCCGCCATCATCTACAAGGGCGCCGACAGCGTGATTGCCGCCCCTGATGGCAGGACACTAATCAATGCCAATGCGCCGCCCTGGCTTGCCACGGCCGGCTCCGGCGATGTGCTCGCCGGCATTGTCGGCGGGCTGATGGCGCAAGGGATGCCAGCCTTCGAGGCTGCAGCCGCAGGCGTCTGGCTGCATGGCTTGGCAGGCCAACATGCCGGCAAGGGTTTGACGGCCGAAGATCTCGTCGCGGCCGTCAAGCCACTTTAATGCTACTTGGCAACTTCCGCCTGCAATGCAATCGCGCCGGGTGGCGCATTCACCTTGCCCTCATGGATCATGAAGGCAAAGACATCGCGCGGCTCCGCCTTGACCTTGCGCTTGGCATCGATCAGCGGCAGATCATCGGGCAGATTGCCCGTGGCCCATGCTTTCAGCCGATCCGCCCAGGCTTTCAGATCCTTCGGCGGATAGCAGGTCTTGATATCGTCAGACCCTTTCTGCAGACGGGCATAGACGAAATCGGCCGTGACATCGGCAATCATCGGATAATCGAAATGTTCGGCACAGACCGGCGCGACATTGTATTTTTCGAGGAGTGCGACGAATTCGGGCACCTTGAAGGAATCGTGCCGGACCTCGACGACGTGTTTGAGCGCAAGGCCATCCTGCTTGGCCGGCAGCAGCTTCAGGAAAGACTCGAAATCATCCGGATCGAATTTCTTTGTCGGCGCGAACTGCCAAAGCAGCGGGCCTAGATGATCGCCGAGTTCGCTGATGCCCGACTCCAGAAATTTCTGCATGGATTCGCCGGCCTCGGAGAGAACGCGGCGATTGGTCACGAAACGCGTGGCCTTCAAAGAAAAAATGAAGCCGTCAGGTACATCGGCAGCCCATTTGGCGAAGACCTCGGGCTTCTGCGTACTGTAATAGGTGCCGTTGACCTCGATCACCCGCAGCTGACGGCTGGCGTAATTCAGTTCGTCCTTCTGCTTCAGCGTATCGGGATAAAAGGTCCCGCGCCAGGGTTCGAAAGTCCAGCCACCAATGCCTGTGCGGATTTCTCCCGCTTTGGTCATTCTCTCCTCCTTGGACGTCAGTCCGAGTAAACCTTACTCCGCCGCTGCAACCTTCTTCATCGGCCGCCGCTCCAGCAACTCCTTCAGGAATTGCCCCGTATAGGAGCGCTTCTCCTTGACGACCGCTTCCGGCGTGCCGACGGCGACGATCTCGCCACCGCCATCGCCGCCTTCGGGACCGAAATCGAGAATCCAGTCGGCGGTCTTGATGACTTCGAGATTGTGCTCGATGACCACGACGGAATTGCCCTGATTGACCAGCTCGTGCAGCATTTCCAGAAGCTTGGCGACATCATGGAAGTGCAGCCCGGTTGTGGGTTCGTCGAGAATATAGAGCGTGCGGCCCGTCGATCGCTTCGACAGTTCCTTGGCTAGCTTGACGCGCTGTGCTTCGCCACCCGAAAGCGTATTGGCCTGCTGCCCGACCTTGATATAGCCGAGGCCGACATCCTTCAGGCTCTGCAGCTTGTCGCGCACGGCGGGAACGGCGGCGAAGAAATCGACGCCTTCCTCGACCGTCATGTCGAGCACGTCGGCGATCGACTTGGTCTTGAAGGTGACATCGAGGGTTTCGCGATTGTAGCGTTTGCCGTGACAGACGTCGCAGGTGACGTAGACGTCAGGCAGGAAGTGCATCTCGATCTTGATGACGCCGTCGCCCTGGCACGCCTCGCAGCGGCCGCCCTTGACGTTGAAGGAGAAGCGGCCGGGCTGATAGCCGCGCGCCTTGGCCTCAGGCAATCCGGCAAACCAGTCGCGGATCGGCGTGAAGGCGCCGGTATAGGTCGCCGGGTTCGAACGCGGGGTGCGGCCGATCGGCGACTGATCAATATCGATCACCTTGTCGATATGCTCGAAACCGTCGATGCGGTCGTGGTCGGCTGGAATTTCGCGGGCACCCATGACGCGCCGCGCCGCCGATTTGTAGAGCGTCTCGATCAGGAAGGTGGACTTGCCACCGCCGGAAACGCCTGTGACAGCCGTGAAGACGCCGAGAGGGATGGAGGCCGTGACGTTCTTGAGGTTGTTGCCCCGTGCGCCGACGACCTTGATTTCCTTGCCCTTCTTCGGCTTGCGGCGCTCGTCCGGAACGGGCACGCCGAGTTCGCCGGAAAGATATTTACCGGTCAGTGACTTCGGGTTCGCCATGATGTCCTGCGGCGTGCCATGCGCCACCACCTGGCCGCCATGCACACCGGCCGCGGGGCCGATATCGACCACGTCGTCGGCCGTCAGGATCGCGTCCTCGTCATGCTCGACGACGATCACGGTGTTGCCGATGTCTCGCAGATGCTTCAGCGTCTCCAGAAGACGGGCATTGTCGCGCTGATGCAGGCCGATGGACGGTTCGTCGAGGACGTAGAGAACGCCCGTCAGGCCCGAGCCGATCTGCGACGCCAGCCTGATGCGCTGGCTTTCGCCGCCGGAGAGCGTGCCGGAATTGCGCGAAAGGCTGAGATACTCAAGCCCCACATCGTTGAGGAAGCGCAGGCGATCGCGGATTTCCTTGAGAATACGGACGGCAATCTCGTTCTGCTTGTCGGTAAAAGTTCCCGGCAGTGCATCGAACCAGTCGCGGGCGACGCGGATCGACATCTCGGCCACCTGGCTGATGTGCAGCTTGTCGATCTTGACCGCCAAAGCCTCTGGTTTCAGGCGATAGCCGTTGCAGGCCGGGCAGGGGGCTGCCGACATGAAACGCTCGATTTCTTCGCGCGCCCAGGCGGAATCCGTTTCTTTCCAGCGGCGTTCGAGGTTCGGCACGATGCCTTCGAAATTCTTGTGCGTGGTGTAGGAGCGCGCACCATCGGCATAATGGAATTCGATCTTGTCTTCAGTGCCGTTCAGGATCACGTCCTTGGCCTTGTCGGACAGCTCGTTCCAGCGGTTGCCGAGCTTGAAGCCGTAATGCTTGCCGAGTGCTTCCAGTGTCTGATTGTAATAGGGCGAGGTCGATTTGGCCCAAGGAGCGATGGCGCCGTCGCGCAGCGTGCGTTCCGGCTCCGGCACGATCAGCTCCGGATCGATCTTCTGCTGCGAGCCAAGGCCGTCGCAAGACGGGCAGGCGCCGAAGGGATTGTTGAAGGAGAACAGGCGCGGCTCGATTTCCGGAATGGTGAAGCCGGAAACTGGGCAGGCGAATTTCTCCGAGAACAGCACGCGCTCATGCGTCTCGTTCAGCGACTTATTGGCCGAACCGCCGGCGGCGGTTTCTTCCGGCGGCAGCGGCTTGTCGGCGAATTCCGCGACTGCAAGACCGTCGGCAAGGCGCAGCGAGGTTTCGAAGCTGTCGGCAAGGCGAGCGGCCATGTCGGGTCGGACGACGATACGGTCGACCACCACGTCGATGTCGTGCTTGTATTTCTTGTCGAGCGCCGGCACATCGGCGATCTCGTAGAACTGGCCGTCGACCTTGACGCGCTGGAAGCCCTTCTTCATGAGCTCCGCCAGTTCCTTCTTGTATTCGCCCTTACGGCCGCGAACGAGTGGCGCCAGAATATAGAGTCTGGTGCCTTCCTCGTAAGCGAGCACGCGGTCGACCATCTGGCTGACCGTCTGGCTCTCGATCGGCAGGCCCGTGACAGGCGAATAGGGCACGCCGACGCGGGCAAACAGCAGACGCATATAGTCGTAGATTTCGGTGACCGTGCCGACCGTCGAACGCGGATTGCGCGACGTGGTCTTCTGCTCAATCGAAATCGCCGGGGACAGGCCATCGATCTGGTCGACGTCAGGCTTCTGCATCATTTCGAGGAACTGGCGCGCATAGGCCGAAAGGCTTTCGACATAGCGGCGCTGGCCCTCGGCATAGATCGTATCAAAGGCGAGCGACGACTTGCCGGAGCCGGAGAGGCCCGTCATGACGATCAGCTTGTTGCGCGGCAGGTCGAGATCGATGCCCTTGAGATTGTGCTCACGCGCACCACGTATGGAAATAGTCTTCAGTTCGCTCATCGTCGTATGCAGGTCCCTTGGAGTCTGCCTTTATTTAGTGATGTCAGCCCGCGAGTCGAGGCTGAAATGATGGGTGGAGCCGGGTTTTCGATTCCGTTGACATCATCATAGGGATAAATTAGAACAAATAAAGAACAAAATTATCGCGGCGAATTCTTTGTGGATGAACGAAGCTCGGAAGGTCGCATAAATAGCACCCGACGCCCGCTATGGGTTAAGGTGCTTGGATGGAATTTCAAAGCCGTCGATGGGCGGCAAGCAGGGTGGTATCATGGCTGGTAGTGTGAACAAGGTAATTCTGATTGGAAATCTCGGGGCGGACCCGGAAATCCGTCGCACGCAGGACGGCCGGCCGATCGCCAATCTGAATATTGCGACATCGGAAACCTGGCGCGACCGCAATTCCGGCGAGCGCAAGGAAAAGACCGAATGGCATCGTGTCGTCATTTTCAACGAAGGTCTCTGCAAGGTCGCGGAACAATATTTGAAGAAGGGCGCCAAGGTCTATATCGAAGGCGCGCTGCAGACGCGCAAGTGGCAGGATCAGAACGGCCAGGACAAGTATTCGACCGAAATCGTGCTGCAGGGCTTCAATTCGACCCTGACAATGCTCGATGGTCGTGGCGAAGGCGGCGGCGGCTCCATGGAAGGCGGCAGCCGTGGCGGTCGCGGCGGCGGTGATTTTGGTGGCGGCTACGGCGGCGATTTCGGTGGTGACGACTACGGCCAATCGTCCTCGCAGGGCTCCTCCCGTGGCGGCGGTGGCAACCGTGGTGGTGGCAACCAGGGCGGTGGCGGCGGCAATTTCTCGCGCGATCTGGATGATGACATCCCGTTCTGAGATCGGCATACGCAGTTGATATTTGAAGGCCCGTCGCACTTGGCGGGCTTTTTCATGGAAGCTTCAATGCTGCCCTTGCCCCATCCACGACGAATTGCGCGGCAAGTGCCGCCAGGATGACCCCAAGCAGCCGCGTCAGGATGGCGCGGCCTGTCGCGCCGAGCATGCGGTCGAGCCTGTCGGAAATGGCAAGCGCCGCAAAGACGAGCGCGAGGTTGACGGCGATGACGCCGATTAGCTGCGCTCGATCAAGCGTCGTCTGCAGCGATCCCGCCAGAAGGATCGTCGCCGATATCGCGCCGGGGCCGGCGATCAGCGGCAAGGCGAGGGGGAAGACCGCGATATTGCGGATATGATCCTGTGTGATGGCGACCTCGGTGGTCTTTTCCTTCCTGTCCTGGCGCCGCTCAAACACCATCTCGAAGGCAATCCAGAAGAGCAGGAGGCCGCCGGCGATGCGGAAGGCGCCGATCGAGATGCCGAGCACGCCAAGCACGCTCGCGCCGAACAGGGCGAAGGCTGCCAGAATGAAGAAGGCGATGATCGAGCCGCGCAACGCCACCTGCTTGCGTTCGGAGCGGTTCATGCCGGCCGTGAGCCCGATGAAGAGGGGCGCGAGCCCCGGCGGATCGACGGTCACAAGCAGAGTCGTGAAGGCATTGATCAGCGTGTCCGCGCTCGCCATATAGTCCCCGAAGCTTGTTTTGTCGTTGTTGCCGGCCATTGTTATGCGAGGAATGGGCTTTCGCAAAGAGCAATGCTCCGCTATTGCCGGGTTACGCCACGGAAATGTTCGATTTCACGGCTTAAAGAGGCAAAAGTCTGTTCAAAAACATCGGCCCAAATTGGCGCTCGCGGAGCCTTTCCGCTATAAATTTCGCAGTGATTCTAAAAGAGATCGTGATCTGTTTTGACTGAGCAAACACCACCCGGCGGCGGGAAGCTCCCGCCAGGCATCGAGCCGATTTCCATCATGGAGGAAATGCAGCGGTCGTACCTCGATTACGCCATGAGCGTAATCGTCAGCCGCGCGCTTCCCGACGTTCGCGATGGTCTGAAGCCTGTTCATCGGCGCATCCTCTATGCGGCGCATCAGAGCGGCTATCACTGGAACCGCAAATATGTGAAGTCGGCCCGTCCGGTCGCCGACGTTATGGGTAGCTACCACCCGCATGGCGACGCCTCGATCTATGACGCCTTGGTCCGCATGGCGCAGGACTGGTCGATGCGCGTTCCCCTTATCGACGGGCAGGGCAATTTCGGTTCGATCGACGGCGATCCGCCGGCGGCGATGCGTTATACGGAATCGCGCCTGACGAAGGTCGCCCACGAGCTTCTTGAGGATATCGACAAGGAAACGGTCGATTTCCAGGAAAACTACGACGCGACCACGGAAGAGCCGAAGGTTCTGCCGGCGCGCTTCCCGAACCTGCTCGTCAACGGCTCCGGCGGTATCGCCGTCGGCATGGCGACGAACATTCCGCCGCACAATCTCTTGGAAGTGATCGACGGCTGTATCGCGCTGATCGACAATCCAGCGATCGAGCTGCCCGACATGATGCAGATCATCCCCGGTCCGGATTTCCCGACGGGCGCCAAGATCCTCGGTCGCGCCGGCATCCGTTCCGCCTACGAGACGGGCCGCGGTTCCGTCGTCATGCGCGGCGTTGCCACCATCGAGCCGATGCGCGGCGATCGCGAACAGATCATCATCACCGAAATCCCCTATCAGGTGAACAAGGCGTCGATGATCGAGAAGATGGCCGAACTCGTGCGCGAGAAGCGCATCGAGGGCATCTCGGATCTGCGCGACGAATCCGACCGTCAGGGCTATCGCGTCGTCGTCGAGCTGAAGCGCGACGCCAATGCAGATGTCATCCTGAACCAGCTTTATCGCTACACGCCGCTGCAGACCTCCTTCGGCTGCAACATGGTGGCGCTGAACGGCGGCAAGCCGGAGCAGATGAACCTGATGGACATGCTGCGCGCGTTCGTCGCATTCCGCGAAGAAGTCATCAGCCGCCGCACGAAGTATCTGCTGCGCAAGGCGCGTGATCGCGCCCACGTCTTGGTCGGCCTGGCTATTGCGGTTGCCAATATCGATGAAGTCATCCGCGTCATTCGCCAGGCACCGGACCCGCAATCGGCTCGCGAAGAGCTGATGACGCGGCGTTGGAACGCCGTGGACGTCGAATCGCTTATCCGGCTAATCGATGACCCTCGCCATCGCATCAATGAGGACGGCACCTACAACCTCTCGGAAGAGCAGGCGCGTGCGATCCTTGAGCTGCGTCTGGCGCGTCTGACTGCTCTCGGCCGCGATGAGATCGACGAAGAACTCAACCAGATCGGTGTGGAGATCAAGGACTATCTTGATATTCTGTCTTCGCGCGCACGTATCCAAACGATTGTAAAACAAGAGCTTGCTGCGGTTCGCGATGAATTCGGAACGCCGCGCCGTACCGAGATCGTCGATGGCGGTCTCGAGATGGACGATGAGGATCTGATCGCCCGCGAGGACATGGTCGTCACCGTTTCGCACCTTGGCTACATCAAGCGCGTGCCGCTGACCACCTATCGCGCGCAGCGCCGCGGCGGCAAGGGTCGCTCCGGAATGACGACCCGTGACGAAGACTTTGTTACCCGGCTATTCGTTCTCAATACCCATACGCCGGTTCTCTTCTTTTCCTCGCACGGTATCGTCTACAAGGAAAAGGTCTGGCGCCTGCCGATCGGCACGCCGACTTCACGCGGCAAGGCGCTGATCAATATGCTGCCGCTGGAGCCCGGCGAACGCATCACCACGATCATGCCACTGCCAGAGGACGAGGATAGCTGGGACAATCTCGACGTGATGTTCACAACGACGCGCGGAACCGTGCGCCGTAACAAGCTGTCGGATTTCGTTCAGGTGAACCGCAACGGCAAGATCGCCATGAAGCTCGAGGAGGAGGGTGATGAAATCCTCTCCGTCGAAACCTGCACCGAGCATGACGATGTGTTGATGACGACCGCGCTTGGCCAGTGCATCCGCTTCTCGGTCTCGGATGTGCGCGTCTTTGCCGGCCGCAACTCTATCGGCGTGCGCGGCATCACCCTCGCACCCGGCGATAGCATTATTTCGATGACGATCGTCCGGCATGTGGATGCGGAACCCTGGGAGCGCGCGGCCTATCTCAAGCGTTCCGTCAGCGAGCGTCGCTCGGCAACCGGAGACGATGAGGAAATCGCGCTGGTCGGCGAAGAGGTTGCCGAAGAGGGGCAGCTCGGCGACGAGCGTTACGAAGAGCTCAAGGCGTTGGAGCAGTTCATCTTGACGGTCTCTGAAAAGGGCTTCGGCAAGCGTTCATCCTCTTACGATTTCCGCATTTCCGGCCGCGGCGGCAAGGGCATCCGCGCCACCGACACCTCGAAGACGGGCGAGATCGGCGAACTCGTTGCCGCTTTCCCGGTCGAAGACGGCGACCAGATCATGCTCGTCTCGGATGGCGGTCAGTTGATCCGCGTCCCAGTCGGGGGCATCCGCGTCGCCAGCCGTGCGACCAAGGGCGTCACTATCTTCTCGACTGCAAAGGACGAGAAGGTCGTATCAGTCGAGCGCATCAGCGAGCCGGAAAGCGACGAGGAAGATGCCTCGTCAGCCGAGGATGATGCTGCTGCCGGCGAGGCAGGAAATGCAGGCGACGAGGGTGGCAGCGAAGAATAGAGGGCGCTGTCCTTGCCGGATAGGCCTTTGGCTGACCGGCCAACTCTCCGGAAGTGGAACGATTTCAATCGCATGGGCTTGGCAACAGGCCCATGCGATTGTTTTTTGGGCCAGCTCGCTTTCCGAGTTCACCGCCGATTGTCCAGTCGTTCTATTCCGCCTGCCTGTTGCTTGTGGAAAAGGGCGGCAAAACTTCCAGGCTTCCTCGATCCAGTTGGGCAAGAACCTCGTCATAGCCAAAGCGGAAATGCCATCCGAGGACGGAGCTTGCGGATTTCGATGCGTAGACGCGATCGATCCTTTGAGCCAATGGCCAGTTTCGTTGCGCAAATTTCGTAGCGAGGCCGGGCGCGCGCAGTTGGATGACAGACGCGGCGTCGACCGCCAGCATCTCGCAATCCTCCGGTTTGAATAGCGTTCCCGCAGAGATGATGTGCCGTTGAAAGTGATCGCCGCCGTTGGTCAAGCCGGCCGCATGGGCGTCGGCTACGTCTCGTATGTCGACGCCGCGATGCAATCTGTAGGTCGCTGCGATATTGGCAGGCTCCGGAAAACTGCGAGACATGCGCAAGACGCGCACCTGCAGATCCGGTCCGGCCATACTCTCAAGCATCCGTTCGGCTTCCAGCTTCGTGCGATGATAGATGCTCTTAGGCTGCGGAACGGTATCTTCGTCGACCCATATGCAGCCGCCTGGAACGACCGTATGGCCATAAAGGGCGGTAGTGCTGGTGAATATCAGCCGTTTCACGCCGGCAGCCATTGCCGTCTCGGCTAGCAGATATGTTCCCTCGACATTGATACGGCGAAATTCGGCGTCGGGAACGGTTCCGACATGAGGTGCATGAAGGGCCGCACAATGGACAATCGCATCGGCACCCTCGATCGCCTCGCGCAGAAGCGCGGTGTCGGCGAGATCGCCGACAAGATGTGTCGTCGAAAACGGCGAGCGATCGATCCCGACGACCGAATGTTCTCCCGCCAATCGATTGAAAATGGCGCGGCCAAGCCGCCCCGAGCTGCCTGTCAAAACAATGCGCATGTTGATCCCCGAACGAAGCTGGCTCGAGTATAGCGGGAGTTACGTTCGCTGTCTCGAAAGCAGCGCATCGGCGCAACATCTTGAAATTACGGCAATAAAAAACCGGACGCTGGCGGGGAGAGCGTCCGGTTCAGGGTCCATCCGAGCATATGGCGGGGGAGATGCTCGGTACGCGGAGATCAGAGCGTCTTGTGACGCTTATGCAGCCTCTTGCTCTCTTCGCTTTCGCGGTGGAGCGCCGAAATGGTGGATGCGACTGACACGATAAACATGATGCTGATGAAAAGCGTAAGCAGCGTCAAAATTGTGAACATGATCGCTCCCTCCTTTGGTGGGACTAGCGTTCAGATCCCTTAGTACTGGCTCGAGGCAACGAAGGGACGAGCCGAAGCAAAGGGACCATAGATCTTCGACTGGTCTGGTTTCTGATCGTAAAGCGCAACAGTTGCTGCGAGCATTCCCGAAATCATGGCCATCCAAACAAAGTTAATAAGGGTGATCTTGTCGGGCATACTCTTCTTCCTTCTTGCCGCAATGTGCAATCTGAGTTTCGAACTGTTAACGCGGCGTTTCCCAAATGGTTCCGCCGATATTGAGGGCTATCTAGCAATGCGCGTCTGAAGCCATCTTGAATGCCTTGTTCATCTGGCGTTCAGATTCGCGATGCGTTTTGCGCATGGCAGTGACGATTTCTTGGGCAAAATCGACGTTCTCGCCTCTTTCCGAGGCCGTTTCCCATTCGAGCTCGTAGTTGTCTGCGAAAAGATGAACGAGGTATTCGACGAAAAATGAACCGATGATGGCGCCGGCGATGATGAAGACGAGCATGGCGAGATTTCCCTGAAGCCGTAACCGGCGAGCCGTTGAACCAGGCCCGTTTCGATGTTGATGCCAGTAAAGCATTGCCGAGCTGAAACAGGCTTGAATGGCGTGTTCATCTACGGTTCAGAGGCGGTCCCTGGGTTGCAAATCACTTGCGATGCGGCGTCATCCGTGACAAAAGGCGTCGAAACAACGAGCCGGCTTGCTATGACGACAGCCTTCTATCCTGGGTCCTTCGACCCGATGACCAACGGACATCTGGATGTTCTTGTGCAGGCGTTGAACGTCGCCTCGAAGGTGATCGTTGGCATCGGCATCCATCCCGGCAAGAAGCCGCTTTTCTCTTTCGAGGAGCGGGCCGAACTGATCCGCCGATCGCTCGGCGAGGCCCTGCCGCAAAAGGCGGGCGATATTTCGGTCGTCGCCTTTGACAATCTCGTCGTCGACGCCGCCCGCACCCATGGCGCGAGCCTGCTCGTGCGCGGCCTGCGGGATGGCACGGATCTCGATTATGAAATGCAGATGGCCGGCATGAACAGGCAGATGGCGCCGGATATCCAGACGCTGTTTCTGCCAGCCGGCACGGCCTCGCGGCCCATAACCGCCACATTGGTGCGGCAGATCGCATCCATGGGCGGCGATGTCAGCGCCTTCGTTCCGTCAGCGGTTCTGCAAGCCCTGACCGGCAAACTCAAAAATATGGCCAGCGGCAACAGCTGAGCCTAAATCCAATCCCGAACGGAGTATCCATGAAACTCTTTCATATTGCATTGGCAGGATTCCTGAGCCTTGCCGCCTTCGCCGGCAGCGCGTTCTCGGCCGCGGCCGCGGATCTTCTGACCATCCAGCTCAAGGACGGCCCGGTGGTCATCCAGCTGATGCCGGAAGTTGCTCCGAAGCACGTCGCCCAGATCGAGGCGCTGGCGAAGAAGGGTGCCTACGACAACGTCGTCTTCCATCGAGTCATCGATGGCTTCATGGCTCAGACTGGTGACGTCCAGTACGGCAATACGACGAAGGGCTATGATGCAAACAAGGCCGGCACCGGCGGTTCCGACCTGCCGAACATTCCGGCGGAATTTTCCAAGGTTCCATTCCAGCGCGGCACTGTCGGCATGGCGCGTGCGCAGGACCCGAACTCCGCCAACTCGCAGTTCTTCATCATGTTCGCCAATGGTGATTTCCTGAATGGCCAGTACACGGTCGTCGGCAAGGTCATTTCGGGCATGGAGCTCGTCGACAAAATCAAGCGCGGCGAAGGCCAGAACGGCGAAGTGAGCAACCCTGACAAGATGATCAAGGTCACTGTCACCAAGAAGTGATTTTACGGGCGCGATCCCCGAAGGTGCCTATGCCTTCGGGAAGGGATCGTGCCGAGGCAAGTTGCATGAACCTGAAGACGTCAAGTCGTTCGGGACCGTGCAGAACCCAACAGAGAGAACAAGGAAACGAACATGGCTGAGATCAAGGACCCAGAAAACACCCTCATCCTGGAAACCACCAAGGGCCAGGTTGTCATTCAGCTTCTGCCGCAGGTCGCTCCCGAGCATGTCGCCCGCATCAAGGAACTGGCGCGCGAAAAGGCCTATGACGGCGTCGTCTTCCACCGCGTCATTGACGGCTTCATGGCTCAGACCGGCGACGTGCAGTTCGGCAAGCAGGGCAGCGAAACCTTCAACCCCGGCCGTGCCGGCATGGGCGGCTCCTCCAAGCCTGACCTGAAGGCCGAATTCTCCGCGACCTCGCATATTCGCGGCACCTGCTCGATGGCCCGTTCGCAGAACCCGAACTCGGCCAACTCGCAGTTCTTCATCTGCTTCGCGGACGCTCCCTGGCTGAACAAGCAGTACTCCGTCTGGGGCCAGGTTATCTCCGGCATGGATTTCGTCGACCAGATCAAGCGCGGCGAGCCGGTGAAGGAGCCGGATTCGATCGTATCCGCGCGGGTTGCCGCCGACGTCTGATCGTGATTACTCCTGAAACCCGCCTCTTGCGCCGTTGGCGTGAGGGGCGGGTTTCGCTTTGCCTGAATGAACTGCCTGGACCAAATGAATGCGTGTTGACCTTTTCGACTTCGATCTGCCGGATGAGCTGATAGCGCTCAGACCCGCCGAGCCGCGCGACAGCGCCCGTCTGCTCGTCGTCGACCCGAACAATGGCTCGAATACGCTGAGCGATCATCAGGTGCGGGATCTCCCATCCTTTCTGCGTCCCGGCGACGCCGTGGTCTTCAACGATACCAAGGTCATCCCGGCGCAGCTGGAGGGCATTCGCCATCGCGAGGGTGCGCCCGGCCAACAGGTTTCGGCGACCCTGCACATGCGCGTCGCACCCGATCGCTGGAAGGCCTTTGCCAAGCCCGGGAAGCGCATCAAGATCGGCGATCGCATCCAGTTCGGTCACGGCGAGAATGTCTGCGCACTTGGCGCGCTGGATGCCACGGTTGAAGAAAAGGGCGAGGGCGGCGAGATCACGTTGAAGTTCGATCTCTCCGGTCCCGCTCTCGACGAGGCGATTGCCAGCGTCGGGCATATTCCGCTGCCGCCCTATATCGCGGCGAAGCGCCCGGAAGACGATCGCGACCGCGCCGATTACCAGACGATCTATGCGCGCGAAGAGGGTGCCGTCGCGGCACCCACCGCCGGCCTGCATTTCACGCCGTCCCTATTTGCTGCTCTCGATACCCTCGGCGTCGAGCGGCATTTCGTGACGCTGCATGTCGGCGCCGGCACCTTCCTGCCGGTCAAGGCCGACGATACCGACGACCACAAGATGCATTTCGAGATCGGCTATGTCGATGCCGCCACCGCTGAAAGGCTCAATGCCGTCAAGGCAAGGGGCGGGCGCATTGTCTGTGTCGGCACCACCTCTCTGCGACTGATTGAAAGTGCTGCGGCAGATGACGGTACGATCCAGCCATGGCAAGGCGCCACGGGCATTTTCATCACGCCCGGCTATCGCTTCAAGGCCGTCGACATGCTGATGACCAATTTCCACCTGCCGCGCTCGACCCTGTTCATGCTCGTATCGGCCTTTGCCGGCCTCGATACGATGCGCGCGGCCTATACCCATGCTATCGAGACGGGCTATCGCTTTTATTCCTATGGCGATGGCAGCCTGCTCCACCAGAAAGACTAGAACGAAATGACCGAGAGCTTTCAGTTTCAATTGAAGAAGACCGATGGCGGCGCGCGCCTCGGCGAAGTCTCCATGCCGCGCGGCGCGATCCGCACGCCGGCGTTCATGCCCGTCGGCACGGTCGGCACCGTCAAGGCCATGTATCTCGACCAGGTGCGCGAGACGGGCGCCGATATTATTCTCGGCAATACCTATCATCTGATGCTGCGCCCGACGGCCGAGCGCGTCGCGCGTCTCGGCGGCCTGCACCAGTTGATCCGCTGGCCGCATCCGATCCTCACCGATTCCGGCGGCTTCCAGGTGATGTCGCTGTCCGGTCTGCGTAAGCTGGACGAGCAGGGCGTCACCTTCAAATCGCATGTCGACGGCAGCCTGCATCACATGTCGCCGGAGCGCTCGATCGAGATTCAAGGATTGCTGGGTTCCGATATCCAGATGCAGCTCGACGAATGCGTTGCACTGCCGGCAACGCCGAAGGACATCGAGCGCGCCATGGAAATGTCTCTGCGCTGGGCGGAGCGCTGCAAGGTGGCCTTCGGCGACCAGCCCGGCAAGGCGATGTTCGGCATCGTCCAGGGCGGCGATGTTCCGGAACTTCGCGTTCGCTCGGCGCAAGCGCTCAGCAGCATGGGCCTGAAGGGTTATGCAGTCGGCGGTCTCGCCGTCGGCGAGCCGCAGGAAGTCATGCTTCGAATGCTCGATATTACGCTTCCCGAGCTGCCGACCGAGAAGCCTCGTTACTTGATGGGTGTCGGCACGCCCGACGATATCCTGAAATCGGTCGCGCGCGGCATCGACATGTTCGATTGCGTGATGCCGACCCGCTCCGGCCGTCACGGTCTGGCCTTCACGCGTCGCGGCAAGGTAAACATCCGCAACGCCCGTCATGCTGAAGACATGCGTCCGCTCGACGAGCAGTCCAATTGCCCGGCCTCGCGCGATTATTCGCGCGCCTATCTGCACCACCTCGTCCGCGCCAACGAAGCGCTCGGCGGCATGCTGCTCTCCTGGCACAATCTCGCCTATTACCAGGAGCTGATGCAGGGCATCCGCCAGGCGATTGCCGAAGGCCGTTTTGCCGACTTCATGGCGGAAACGACGGAGAATTGGGCGAGGGGCGATCTCGAGCCGGTGTAATTCGGCGACTATCGGGGTGCCGGGACTGCTCTTGCTGCCCCCGAGATTTTGCGTTAGTTGACATCTGTCGAAAAAGGCAGGGTCGGTTTCGGTAGGCCCGACCCCTTCCACTGGGAAGCTCTGCTCCACGCCATTGGCGCGAGAGCCCGCGACGCGGAACTTGGCCATCGTGGCCGAGTATCCCGCGTTAGCGTGTGCCACGTCGACCGGCATACCTCCGCGGGAAACCCTGTGGAGCTGTCATGAGATTGAATCACCTGGATCTACACGTTCCCGATGTTGCCGCCACGCGAGATGTTCTTGTTTCCGCGTTCGGCCTGACCGAGGTCGGGACGCGCGGCGCGAACGGTCTTGCGATCCTGCGCGACGATGCCGGGCTTGAACTGGTCATCAGTCGGCCGGTGGAGAAGTTCGGTGGCGGCGATGCCGTATCGGTCGGCCTCAATACCTATCACATCGGTTTCATGCAGCCTTCTCGGGAGGCGGTCGACGCGCTGTTTGAGCGGGCAAAATCGGCAGGCTGCGAAATTTGGCAGCCGCCCGCCGCAAGACGCGGCGGGTGGTCGTTCTATTGTTTCGCACCCGGCCGAATCCTCATCGAGGTGGGCTGGCGCATGGAGCTCGCCTATTCGGTCAATCATTTATTATCAATTGATTGCTAACCTTAACAAACATTGTTGCAGGCCGATTGGAGCGCAGGCGTAAAGGTTTGTCGGGTGCTCCAGCCGTGCTTGCGATATGGCTTTGAAACAATAAAGCATTGGGAAAAATAGCGAATCGGAATAAACGGTCCATCCGCCATTGAAAAACGTCATTGGCTGATTTGATCGCGTGGCCGCTTGGAATTTGGAAAAAATCCGGCTAAAACGCTTTCTCTTGTCGATAAGGGCTGTACTACCGAAAATAGGAGGCACTTGCCGTTGAGGGCGCAACGCAAATTCGGGGCATGTTTTTCGGGGCTATTGGTTGTCGGCCTGGCCGCTACCAGCTGCACGACGACGCAGAAGACCGCACCGACCCCGCACAATACCACGAAGCCCATCCGTGGTGCGAAAGTTACCTATAATTACACCGCGAAGGACAAGGACTGTCTCGAACGCGCGATGTATTTCGAATCTCAGCGTTCCGACCCCGGCGGTTACATGGCCGTTGGAACTGTCGTGATGAACAGACTGACCTCCGGTGCCTATCCGCCCACGATCTGCGGCGTGGTCTCCCAGGAAAAGCAGTTCGCGCCCGGCGTGATGACCAAGGAAGTCAAGGATCAGGCGAAGCCCGATCTTGAGGTCGCTGCCTCTGCCATCCTGCGCGGCGAGCGGCATCCCCAGGTTAAGGATGCGATGTTCTTCCATACCGAAGGCCTGCGGTTCCCCTACGACAATATGCATTACGTCGCCTATGCTGGCGGTAACGCATTTTACGAGAAGCGCGGCCGGGATGGTGAGCTGCAGACAGCTGCGCCGCTTCCGGCCTATGAAGTTGCGATGAACTATGTGTCCACGCAGGGCGCGCAGCAATCTCCGTTCGTCCTGCCGGAAACCCAGCCAGCGCCGACGACTTCGGCCGTCGCAGCCTTTACGCCCGTCTCCAATCCGGTGGTGACGATGCCGCAGAGCGCCGTTCTCATCCCCGCCGCCGTTCCGATCCCGACGCCGTCACCGACGGACATGGCGATTTCGGGACCGCTTTCGAACGGCGAGACTATCTACACGAATACGCCGATGCCAGCATCGACGGTTGTCATTCCCCAGCCGCGCCCGGAATTCGATGGCAATAGCGTCGTCGGAAATTCCGTTAGAATTCGCGGCTAAAGCACCTGCCAAGCTTTGAAACAGCGCGTCTCTCTGGGAGGCGCGCTGTTTGCATTTGGGCGGCGCTATTTCCTAAATTAGATGCCCTCACTCGTCGCCTTGGAGAGGATCTGCACACCATTGATCTTGTAGCTGCCGTCGGGCTGCCGGGTGATCTGGTAGATCGCCGTCCAGTCCTTGTCGTCGGTGCCCGTAATCAGCACCTCCTGATAGACGACGGCACCATTATCGATCGCACGGCTTTTTCCGAAGGCGTAATTGCCGGGATGATAGACCGGCTGGTAGCTCTTCTTCACCATGGCGAAGAAGCTGTCCTTGTCCGGGAAAAGTGCCTTGATGCCGGGCGCTGCGAAGGAATAGGCGGTCGCCGCATCATCGTGCAGAAAAGCCTGGATCTGTTGTTCAATGAGATTCTGTGCCGTCTGCACCGGATCTTCCGCAAAGGCGGCCGTTGTGAAGGAAATGCAGCAGAGAAAGGCGGCTATGAAAAAAGCGCGCATGTCGAACCCCAGCCATTTGGGGAAGCATAGCGCGCTTTGATGTCAGGCAGAAGCGATTACTGCCAGCGGCGGAAGAGGGCGCTGGCGTTGACGCCGCCGAAACCAAAGCCGTTGGAGATCGCATATTCCATCGCCATCGGGCGTGCAGCGGTGCCGACGATGTCGATCCCCTCTGCAGCGGGGTCCGCATCCTGCAGATTGCGGGTCGGCGGCGCGATCTGGTCGCGCAGTGCCATGATGGTAAAAATCGCTTCCATACCGCCTGCAGCACCCAGAAGATGGCCGGTCGCGGATTTCGTGCCGCTGACGGCGATCGCGCCATCGCGCCCGAAGACCGTCTTAACGGCTTCCATCTCGCCGCGGTCGCCGACCTGGGTCGATGTCGCGTGCGCATTCAGGTGCTTGACCTCAGCCGGTGAAATCCGAGCCTGGGAGAGGGCGGCAAGCATGGCCCGGCGCGCGCCGTCGCCGTCGTCCGGTCCGGCGGTCATGTGATAGGCATCGGCGGCGGTGCCATAACCGACAAGCTCGGCAAGCGGCGTCGCACCGCGGGCAAGCGCATGCTCCAAGGTCTCGATGACAAGCATGCCGGCGCCTTCGCCCATGACGAAGCCGTCGCGGGCGCTGTCGAAGGGACGGGAGGCTTCTTCCGGTCTATTGCTGAAGCCCGTGGAGAGCGCGCGTGCTGCGGCAAAGCCGCCAAGGCTCACCGTATCGATGCAGGCTTCGGCGCCGCCGCAGATGGCGACATCGGCCTCGCCGGCGCGGATCAGCCGCGCCGCATCGCCAATCGCCTGGACGCTGGCGGCGCAGGCCGTGACCGGCGCCCCGAGCGGCCCCTTGTACCCGTAGCGGATGCTGACCTGTCCGGCCGCGAGATTGACGAGGAAGGAGGGGATGGTGAAGGGCGACAGCCGCCTGACGCCGCGTGTTTCGGCGGTTCGCACGGCATCGGCAATGGCAGGAAAGCCACCGACGCCCGAGGCGATGATCGTTGCCGTCCGCTCCAGTGCGCCAACATCAGCCGGCTGCCAGCCGGACTGCAGGATCGCTTCCTCAGCGGCCGCCATCGCAAGGAGAATGAAGCGATCCATCTTCTTCTGGTCCTTGACCGGCACGTATCGGTCGACATCGAAGCCGGCCTCGGCATCCTCCGTGATATCGGAGACAACGCCGCCAACCTTGGCAGCGAGATCGCCCACCATCTCGTCGGGAAGCAGTCTGAGGCCTGAGCGCCCCTCGACCAGTCGCTTCCAGCTTGCCGTAACACCCACGCCCAAGGGAGAAACCAGTCCCATCCCGGTGACGACGATACGATCCATGTCTTGCTCCTATTCGGTCAGGCGTCGAAGCCCAAAAACCATGCTTTCATCTGGGCAATGCGTTCATGAACGGTGTTGTCGGCCGCCGGCCCCGGCACGAGAATCGTGTCTTCGGGCTGAAAGGCACGGCCGGTGACGCGGTCGATGAGAAGCGGGTCGCGGTCCTCGCCGGTATTGGCGTCGACAAGGCGCATCGCGACTTCTTCGGCCGGCAGATGCTGATTGCCCCAGGTAAACAGCGCCATCAGCACGGGAAAGAAATCCCGCCCCTTGCTGGTCAGCACATATTCGTAGCGCGGGGGCCGCTCATTGTAGAGGCGGCGCTCGAACAAGCCTTCATCGGTCAAATGCTTGAGACGCCGTGTGAGGATATTCGGCGCAACGCCGAGGTTCTTCTGGAATTCGTCGAACCGGCTCAACCCCTGAAGCGCGTCACGCAGGATCAGAATGCTCCACCAGTCACCAACGCTTTCGAGCGCGCGGGCGGCGGGGCATTTGAAGGTGCTGAAGCTGGTTCTTTGCATGGGTGAGGCAGATAACATGAGTAACTATCATTATGCAAGTTACTATCATGATGTTACCCGGCTGACATGCACCCTCGCTCTCGATAGATTGGCGGTATGATGGAGAACCGTAATCTGGATACCGAGCGGTTACACCTGCGAGCGCTTCAGTCTACCGACAGCGCTTTCGTCGGAGAGTTGATTGCCCACGAAGAGGTGCGCCGCTTTCTCGGCGGACCTGTTCCGATCGCTCAACGCGAGGCGGTGATGGCAGGCTGTCTCGCATCCGCGGACGGGGAAATAGTGTGGCTGGTGGAAGCCAAGAATTCGCGACAACGCCTTGGTTTGATTTCCATTTCATATCATAGGGACGGTCAGGACCGCGAATTGTCGTATCAATTTCATCCCGGCGCCTGGGGTTTTGGCTATGCAACGGAAGCGGCAAGGCGCGTCCTTGATTATGCCTTGAAGGAGTTGCAGCTGGATAGACTGATAGCGGAAACCCAGTCCGCCAACGCCGCATCCCGCCGGCTGCTGGAACGAGTGGGGATGAGAGAAGCGGCGCGATTGCATCGGTTCGGAGCCGAGCAGCTCATCTATGTGAGCTAGTTGTTCATCGCAAAGGCACCCGTGAAGCAGAGAATCGGCGCCAAGACGAGATGCCCGGCGGCCGCTGCTCTTGTGTGCCGGGTTTTCAGTATGGAGGCGCCTTGCGGGCGCGCTGCTGTTTCGCTGCCTCGGTCCACCAGGCGAGATCGTCGGCAAAGCGGGGAAAAGCTCTCGCAAGGGCATCGCCTCCGCTGCCAATGGGCTTGTTGTCGGCATCCAATGTCGCCGAGATATTGGCGACGGCAAGCGTGCTGGAGATGACGATCATTCCCATCTCGGAGAGGGTGCCATGCCATGCGGTCGCCGCATGTGCGCCGGAAAGGCGGCCGCCAGAATAGCTGGCAATTGCCGCCGGCCGCCAAAACCATTCCTCGAGGTAATGATCGGTCATGTTTTTCAGACCGGGCTGCATGCCCCAATTGTATTCACCTGTAACGAAAACAAAGGCATCGGCTCCGCGAATTTTCGCGGCAAGCCTTTCCATTTCCGACGGAGCGGAACCTTTGGAGTACTCCTTGTACATGCGGTCGAGCATCGGCAGTCCCACGTCTTTCGCATCGATCAGTTCCGCATTGTCTCCGCGCTGACGAAGGCTGGCTACGAGATAATTCGCGAGGCGGATTCCGACGCGATCCGATCGGTAGGAACCGTAGAGAACCAGAATATTGTCGGTCATCGTTGACTATCTCCTCCACTGTGGACTTCGAAATGAAGCAGGCTCAAGTGGTGCGCACCCTCATGGCCGAAAGGCAACGCGCAACGTCCGATGAAAAGTGATATAGGATCAATGATGGATTTTGATAGCCGTCCCAATAAGGCGGCGTGATTCTTCAATTCGAATTGACGTCACGAAACCTATCGATCTGCTGAGCAGCAATCTGGGACAGCAAAGATGGATGAGAATGAGATTCGAAAAGCGCTCGATCGGCACTGGGCCGCCTCGGACGCAAATGATTTCGATGTCGAGCACGACATATACGAGGAAGATGCCGTGCTCGAGTACCCGCAATCGGGCGAACGCATCAGGGGGCGGAGCAACATTCAGGCCTCGCGCATCGCTCAACCTAATTCCAAGCGCTTCACCGTGCGGCGCATCGTTGGGGCGGGGAACCTCTGGATTACGGAGTTCGTCCTCACCTATGACGACAGCCCGTCCTATTCGGTGAGCATCATGGAATTCCGGGACGGCAGAGTGAGCCGTGAGACCCAATATTTCGGTGCTCCGTTTGCGCCGGGACCATCGCGGGCGCAATGGGTTGAGCGGATGGGATGAAATCGCCACCACTCGATTGGTCCAAAGTGCGTCGAGAGCCCAGAGATCCTTGGGGCCTGGCTTTGCAAGCCAAGCCCTAAGTCCGCGACTCCGCAGGCACCGCAGCGGAAACCTCTTCCTCCGGAATGTCGTCGAAGGACGCATAATTGAGGTTGTAGAGCTTCGAGTAGAGCTTGCGGTTGGCCATCAGCTGATTGTGGTTGCCGCTTTCTAGGAGCTGGCCGTTCTGCAGCACGAGGATGCGGTCGGCCTCACGGATGGTTGCCAGACGGTGGGCGATGACAAGGCCCGTGCGACCCTCGAGCAGCTTCACCAACGCCTTCTGGATCAGCATCTCGGTATAGCTATCGATATTCGCCGTGGCTTCGTCGAGCACGAGGATCTTGGCATCGGCGACAAGGGCGCGGGCGAAGCTGACGAGCTGGCGTTGACCGAGCGACAGACCGCCGCCGCGCTGACCGAGAACGTGGTCGTAGCCATCGGGCAGCCGCATGATGAATTCATGCGCGCCGACAGCCTTGGCGGCTTCGATGACCTCTTCGCGCGTCGCTTCCGTTTTGTTGTAGCGGATGTTCTCCAGCACCGTGCCGGTGAAGAGGAACGGCTCCTGCAGCACCATAGCGATCTGACGTCCGAGCGAATCTTGGGTGAGGGACCGCACGTCATGACCGCCGACCAGAACCTGACCCTGCTGCACATCGTAGAAACGATGGATGAGCGCCATCGAGCTGGACTTGCCGGAGCCCGTCGGCCCGATCAGCGCCACGGTCTCTCCCGGATTGACCCTGAAGCTGACATTCTTCAGCACCGGATGTTTGGGATTGTAGCCAAAGACGACGTCGCGGAACTCGACCGAGCCGTCCATATCGGGCGAAAGTTCCTTGGCGTCGGGTGCGTCCTTGATGTCGACCGGAACGTCGAGCACCTCGGTCAGCCGCTGGCCGGAGGCCATGGCGCGCTGCATCACGGAATACTGCATCGTCAGCGAGCGAATCGGGTCGAAGAATCGCTGAATATAAAACAGGAAGGCGACCATGATGCCGACATCGAGCTTGTGGTTCAGCACCATCGAACCGCCGACGATGATGACGATCGCCATCGCCATGCCGGTCAGCGTATCGACGATCGGCACCATGACCTGGGCATAGCGCGCCGCCGTCAGATGCGATTGCAGGTTTGTATGCGCCTTGTCGTCGAAAAGAGCGAAATTGACCGCCTGCCGATGCATGCCCTGGACCGCCCGCACGCCATGGATCGCTTCCGCCAGCGCACCATTGGTGACGGAATTGGTCTCATGGGCGTTCATGAAGGCGACACGCGCCTTCGGCAGCCAGAACAGCCGGACGACAAACAGGATCGGCATGACGGAAAGCGTCAGCAGGCCGAGCCGGAAATCGAGCGACAGCATGACGATGACGATGCCGAAAAGCAGGGCGATGTCGCCGACGGAAAGCACGGAAGTTTCTAGGAATTCCTGCATGGAGTTGACGTCGCCCTGCAGGCGCGACATCAGGCGTCCGACCTCGGTCTTGTCCATGAAGGATAGCGAGACGCGCTGCAGATGGGCAAACATCGCCCGGCGTATGTCGAACAAAACCTCTTCGGCCACCTCGCCGACATAGGTCTCCTGCACATAGCTCGCCCCGTAATTGACGAGGATTGCCGCCGTAAAAATCCCGAGAGACAGCCACAGCGCGGAATAGTCGATGGCGCCTGGTGCCATCGCACTGTCGATTGCATGGCGAATGACAAGCGGTATGACGATCTGGGAGCCGGTAAAGAGCAGAACAGCCGCGACGGAGATATAGATTTGCCGGCGATAGGGGCTGACGAAGGCCCAGATGCGGCGGATGATCTTGCTGTCGAAGACCTTGCCGAAGATCTCCTCTTCGACACGATGTGACCCGACGACCGCGCGGGGAGGGCGACGACCATCCTCGCGCACATCGTTGCGCTCGGTTTCGGTGATTTCCGACATGTCAAACCTCCCTTTTCGCTCTTTCGAGCGTGCCGCCGGATGTCTTGACGACATCATCCTCCGGGCGAACCTGCAGATCGTAAAGCGCCTTGTACCGCCCTCCAGCGGCCAGAAGCTGCTCGTGGGTGCCGCGCTCGACGATCTCACCATCCTCGATGAACAGGATCTGGTCGGCATGCATCAGCGAACTCAGCCGGTGCGCGACGATCAGCGTCACGCGGTCGCGGGCGAAACGCTTCATGGCGCTGCGGATACGCTGCTCCGTTGCAGCGTCGATCGCCGCGGTGGAATCGTCGAACACCATCACGGCCGGCTTCAGCATCAATGTCCGGGCGATCGTCAGGCGCTGACGCTGGCCGCCGGACAGCGACACGCCGCGTTCTCCGACGATTGTCGTGTAACCGGCCGGCAGGCCGAGAATGTAGTTGTGCAGCTGCGCCGACTCGGCGGCGCGCTCGATGCGAGGTTCTTTCGCCCAGGGGTCGCCGTAGGCGATATTGTTTTCGATGCTGGTGGTGAACAGGAAGGAATCCTGCTGGACGACGGCAACGTTCTGCCGCAGCGACTGCAGCGTCGCCTTGCGGATATCCTGGCCGTCGAGGGTAATGCTTCCCGCGGTGACGTCGTAAAAGCGCGGAATGAGATGGGCGATCGTGGACTTGCCGCTACCCGGCGGCCCAACGATGCCGATCGTCTGGCCACGCTTCGCCTCGAAACAGATATTCCTCAGCACCGGCCGCGTTTCCGAGCCAGGATAGCTGAAGTCGACATTCTCGAACCGCAGAGTGCCGTCGCTCACGACCAGCGGCTTGGCGTCCGGCGCATCCTTGATAGGGATATCCAGATCCAGCAGCTCGAACAATCGTGACCCACAGGTCGACGCGCGCGCAAAAGCATTGACCATCAGGCCGAGCTGGCGCACCGGCATCTGCAGGATGGTCATGAAGGTCAGGAACGACGCCAGCGTACCGACGCTGATCTGGCCGTCGATGACCTTCAGGCCGCCGAGCCAGAGCACGAGCCCCATTGACACGAAGAAGGAGAGGTTCATGGCGCTGGTGTTGATGACGCGGATGCCGACACGTTGATGAGCGAGGGAGAGCGCGTCATGCGAGGCGCGATCGAACTTCATCAGCTCGTGCGCCTGTGCGGCGAAGGCGCGGACGACGCGAATGCCGCCGAGATTTTCCTCCATCACACGCGTCAGCACCGAGAGGCGCTCCTGCAGATCAAGCCAGGTCGACCGCAGCCGCAGCTGCGTGACGGAAGAGCGCCATGCGACGAAGGGCACGAAACTCAGGGCCAGCAGACCGAGCACGACATCCGTCGACAACAGCATATAGGCGCCAACGCCGATCAGCATGGTCAGCAGCACCATGCGCACCAGCGCGGTCGAAAAATACATGCGCACGCCTTCGAGGTCGAGCAGGCCAACCGTGATGAGGTCGCCGGAATGAGCCTTGTCGTGGAAGCTGAAGGAGAGCTGCTGAATCTTCTCGTAACAGGCCAGCCGAAGCTCGTAGCCCATGTGATGGCCGACCGCTTCGCTGTAATAGTTCTGCACCATGGTGAACAGGCCGCGCAGAACGCTGATGACAAGCAGCAGCAAGGCGGTCGTCATCAAGGCGTTTTCGGCGATTTGCCCGGCGGCGCCGCCGCCAACCGCCGTTTGGGTCTGGTCGACGGCACGTCCCAGAAGGCGCGGGATCATCAACTGCAACGTTGCAGCCACGAAAGTCGCCCCGATTGCGAAGCTAGTCTGCCAGGGATGGCGCAGCGTCATATGGGTGATACGGACGATCGTCGACAGGCCTTGGCCCCAACCGACCGCATTGACATGCGCACGCGAAACCATTGGCTTCGGCGCGCTTCTTGATGAATCGCTGCTCACGCTTTTATCCAGGCATAATTAAACGAGGCGGGCCCGCAGACGGGTTCGTATCTCAGGAAAGAATATTGATAGGATGAATTTTGCCGATTCCGTGGCGACGTTCAAGAGTCAATCGGTCACAAGTCCCACGCGAACGTTAGATTATGTGTTCGAAAAATATTCGATGACATGTCGGGATCGAAATCGCGGGAACGTCCTTCGGGCACCATAACGGAAAAGGAGGATTTCATGCGCAAGATTATCTTAGCTACATTCATCAGTCTCGACGGCGTCATGCAGGCACCGGGCGGTCCCGATGAGGACCCGACAGGCGGCTTCAAGCATGGCGGTTGGGTGTTCCCTCACTCCGACGAAGGGACCGGCAAGGCGCTCTTCGAACTGTTCGAAAAGCCGTTCGCGCTGCTGCTGGGACGCAAGACCTATGACATTTTCTCAGCTTATTGGCCCCACATCGGCAGCGACAATCCGGTTGCCAATAAGTTCAACAGCGTTACCAAATATGTCGCGACGCGCGGCGATGCCGAGCTGAAATGGAACAGGAGCCAGTCCCTCGGCAAGGATGTCGTCGCCGCGCTCAAGGAGCTGAAAGCAGGCGAGGGACCGGATCTTCTCATCCAGGGCAGCGGCGATCTCATTCAGACCCTGTTGCGTCACGAACTGATCGACGAATTCAATCTGATGATCTTCCCGCTCGTGCTGGGCAGCGGCAAGAAGCTGTTTGCCGGCGGGGCAATTCCTTCCGCAATGAAACTGCTGCGTACCCAGTCGTCTCCGACCGGCGTCATCTTCGCGACCTATCAGCCGGACGGCCCGGTGAAGACAGGTTCCTTCGCCATGCAGGACCCATCAGAGGAGGAGATCGAGCGCCGCAAGCGGCTCGAATAGCTGGTATGATCGCGGCGAGACTCCAAATGGGCGTCGCGCCGCGATCAAGAGGCATGGTCGATCGCTGGAAATTCTCGAAGCGCTTTCATGATTTCGCGCAGGCCCTTTGTGAGATGCTTGTCTCGGCGCAACACCATGCCGAGTTGCCGAACGAGCCTCGGTTTGAGCGGCGAGGTGACAAGCAGATCAGACGTGTTTCGCCTCAGTGCCATGTCGGGGAGGATGGACCAGCCAAGGCCGGCGGCGACCAGCTCCTTGATGGCCTCAACGCTACCGAACTCCATGGCTGGCTCGGGGCGAACTCCGCCGGCCTCGAACCATTCATCTGCGGCGCGGCGCGTGTTGCCGCCTTCGTAGAGCAATAGCGTCTTGTTCCTCATGAATTCGACATCCGGTCCGCCGTCCGGCATCACACTTCCCTTTGGCGCTACGGCCAAAAGCTCGTCTTGGTGGAATGGTTCGACCTCGAGGGAACGACCGGCGGCGGGCAGGGCGACCACTGCGAGATCGAGCGCGTTGGACTCGAGATCGCGCAGGATTTCGGCGATATTGCCGACACGGACAATGATCTCGAGATCGGGCATCCGCTTCTTCGCCATGGCGATGGCGCGCGGAAGCAGATGGATGGAAGCGGTACCACCGCTGCCGATCCGCACGCGGCCGACCGATCCCTCGCGGAAAGGCGCCATCGCCTCCTCCGCCATGGAACAGGTCTCCACGATGCGCCGCGCGTGAGGAAGTAGCTCCAGGCCGGCCGGCGATGGCTGCGCCCGCCGTCCGACGCGCTCGATCAGCTTTACGCCGAGGCGCTGCTCCAGAAGCTTCACCTGTTGGCTGACCGCGGGTTGCGTGAGTCCCACCTTGTCGGCAGCCGCCGTGAAGCTGCCGAGATCGACGACACTGAGAAAGGTGGCCAGTTGATCGAGATTGAGCAACAAAAGAATTCCTTATGAATTGCATTAATAGCATAAGCTTCATTCATTGCGAATGCCAGCGCATCCTAGGGCCATGTTGATGCAAGCCCAGGGAGCATGAAGATGATGATCGATATCGATAGGCCGATGCTGGCGGCGAGAGGCAATGCCGAAAGCCTGCGAAAGCGCGGAATTCTACGTGTCGTGCTGACGAGATTTCTTGCCTATCTCGAAAAGCGTGAGACGAGATGGAGTCTGCGCGAACTGACCGAGGATGAGCTCCGCGATATCGGCATGACACCCGCCGAAGCGCGTAACGAGATCAACAAGTCATGGTTCTGGGATTGAGACGCGAAGGCGCGGAAACCATCGCGCGAACAGAACGGTCGAGGGAGTTGATGAGGCTCACCAGCGCCGCTTCGGCAATGAGATTTCGAGCCGCATCGGAGAGAACCAGCCCCTGAGGTTACATCGATCGAGATGGCGAGATCGGCATTTAGGCGAGGGTGGATGGCAAACAGTCTGGGGACTATTGTCGGGTTGTCTTTTTTTCATGGTTTCGTTCTTGTTTCCGCCATAGATTTACCCGATCCCTTCCGCTCGAAGACTAGCGGCGGGTTCTGCTCGTTCGCCCGCTGCTTTGCCAAAACACCAATATAAGAGATCGCAAAATCCATGCTTAAAACAACGTCCTTGCTCCTCGCCGCGACGATTTCGACTTTATCGCTCATCGGCGCAGCTTCGGTGGCCGAGGCCGGGCAGGCGAGCTATCTCGTGGATGCGCATAGCGGCCAGGTGCTGGAAGCATCGAATGAAAACGAGCTGAATTTTCCGGCATCGCTGACAAAGATGATGACGCTCTACCTCGCTTTTGAGGCGCTGCATGCAGGCCATCTGAAATGGGATCAGAAATTGACCATGTCGGAGAATGCCGAGAGCAAGGAGCCTTTCAAATTCGCGGTCGGCGCGGGCCGCAAGGTTAGCGTGCGCGAAGCTGTCGAGGGCATCATTGTTCTGTCGGCCAACGATGCGGCGGTTGCAATCGGCGAGCAGCTCGGCGGTTCCGAGGATAGTTTCGGCAAGCTGATGACTGCCAAGGCGCATCAGCTCGGCATGAACAACACGGTCTTCAAGAATCCGTCCGGCCTGCCAGATCCGGAACAGGTCACCACGGCGCATGACATGGCGGTGCTTGGCGTCGCGCTGATGCGGGACTTTCCGGAGGAGTTCAAGCTCTTCTCGATGCGTGGCATGAAGTTTCGCGGCATGAAGCTGCGCGGCCACAATAATCTGATGTATCGCTATGCCGGCGCCGACGGCATCAAGACGGGCTATACCGATGCCTCGGGCTACAATCTCGTGACGTCGGCGACGAAGAACGGCCGCCGCGTCGTCGGCGTGGTCATGGGCGAGAAGACCGCGGAAATCCGCGACGACAAGATGGCAGATCTTCTGGATACCCATGTGCCTGCGGCGTCAGCAGTCACCGGCTCGGCTACGACGGTCAAGCAGAGCACGACCAACTGATTGTCGCATCGAAGACTAGCGAAACCGGTCGACTTGGGCATCAGGGCGAAGACCATGCGGCCCGCGACGATTGCTGGAGCATGTCGCGCAAAAGTGCGCAGCGGTTTTGCGAGAACGACACGCGCAAAATCAAGAGCTTAAAGCGCAGGGAGCGAATCTGAGTGATCGCGATGCGCTTTAGAGCATGGGCGAGGGCGGTGCGCCCCGTCCCCCATTGCCTGGAGATCCAAGGCCGCTCATAATCATATCCAGATGGTTGGACAGGATACTACGATGCAGATGCAACGCCGTACTTTGCTTCAATTGGCTGCTTTGGCTGGCGGGCTCCCGGCATTTTCCCGAGTTGCCGGCGCAAAGATGGCGGCAAGCGGCGCCGGATTCCGGTATCCGGAGGAAACCGATCCGCATGAACGAACCTTCATGCAATGGCCGAATAACCGCAAGGTTTACGACGACCCGGATTTCCTGTTCGATCTTCAGGGAACGATCGCGAGGATTGCCAATGCGATCGTCGAGTTCGAGCCCGTTGTCATGATAGCCGCGGCCGAGCATCACAAGGCAATCCGCAAGCGCATCTCCGGCAAGGTCGAGCTCTGGGACATTCCGACGGATGACCTCTGGTGCCGGGATTCAGGCCCTTCCTTTGTCGTTGATGGCAAGGGAGGCATTGCGGTGACGCAGTTCAATTTCAACGGTTGGGGCAACAAGCAGATTCATGGCAATGACGGGCGGATCGCCCAACGCGTGGCTGAACGGCTAGGCCTGCGGGTTTTCGACTCGGGACTGGTCGGCGAGGCTGGCGGCGTAGAAACCGACGGCCACGGCACGCTGATCGCGCACGAAAGCAGCTTTGTGAATTCGAACCGCAACAAGGGCACCAAGGCTGAAATCGAGCAGATGCTGCTGGAAACCATGGGTGCGACGAAGGTGATCTGGGCGCCGGGGATCAAGGGTGCCGACATCACGGATTATCACATCGACGCTCTCGCGCGGTTTGTGAAGCCAGGCGTCGTCCTGATCCAGATGGGCGAGGCGGTCGACCCTGATGATCCCTGGTCGGTCTCGGCCTTCGAAACGCACGATATCCTTGCCAAGGCGACCGACGCCGAGGGCCGCAAGCTGGATCTCGTCGTCTTGCCGGAACCATCCGATATCCGGGTCGATGCGGATGATTTTGTCTCATCCTACGTCAATTATTACGTTTGCAATGGCGCTGTGATAGCGGCTCAGTTTGGCGACAAGAAAGCCGACGAAAAGGCCAGAGCGACCTTGGTCGATCTCTATCCCGGCCGCGAGATCGTGATGCTCGATATCGACAATGTGGGTGAGGTCGGCGGCGGCATTCACTGCGCAACGCATGAGCAGCCGAAGGTTTGAGCACGGGCGATCGCCCACCTAACGGCAAGCGATCGCCAATCCGCTTCCTGTCGCGGCGATCAGCGGTGGCGTTTCTTCGAGCAAAAGAACCCGATCAAATGCGGTCAGCGGCGCGACATACAGATAATTGGTCGCTCGGGCGGCGGAGGGCCGTTTCAAAACCTCCAAAGTGAAGCCATTGAAATCATTGGCATGTCGCACTTGGAAATAGAATATACCCCCCACATACAGACGTCAGATAAGATAGATTATGGAACTAAAAACGATCCCACACGATCGGCCGGCGCGCTCTCAACTTGCCTTGATGCGGATTACCTTTGCCGCGATCTTCTCGGCCAGCGTCTTCGGGTGGCAAGCAAAAATGCTGTCCGGGCGTCCGGCCGCACACCACACTTGATCATAAGCCAAAAGGCTCTCGTCCAAGAAAACAGGCAGCTCGACGAGATGGCCGATCGGTGCGACGCCGCCGATGGCAAAGCCAGTTTCGTCGCGAACGCGGTCGATGTCAGCGCGCTTCAATCTGACGCCGTAAGCCGTTGCAATATATGCGGTATCGGCATTATGAGCGCCGGAAACCAGAAGCAGCGTCAGTTCCTGCGTGTCGGCATTGACGAAGACCAGCGATTTCACGATTTGGCCAACGGCGCATCCCGCAGCCTTGGCGGCTTCCTCGGCCGTCCGCGTCGATTGTTCCATGCGCTTGATCGAGATGTCGAGCCCCAGCGTGCGCGCGGCAAGCTCGACGCGCTCCAGGCTGGACAGCTTCTTGATATCTTCGCTCATAGATAGTCATCCTCCACGTCGAGTTCGATCTGCATCTGATCGTAGGCCGGCTCGACATGGTCGGGCGTTTCAGCCAGCACGGTCTCATAATCGAGCGGCGTATGCATGTGGGTCAAGATGGCATGTTTCGGCGCCAGGCGTTCGATCCATTCGAGCGATTCCGCCAGGGAAAGATGGCTGGGATGCGGCCGGTACTGCAGAGCATCTATGATCAGGATGTCGAGATTTTGAACTTTAGCGATAGATTCCGGCGGGAAGTCGCTGATATCGCTGCAATAAGCGAGCTTGCCGATGCGAAAGCCGAGCGAGTGGATATCGCCGTGGAGCTGCTTGTGCGGCCAGAAGCGGATCGGGCCGCCTGCCCCTTCGATCGTAAAGCTGTTCTCGAGATTTTCGATCAGCACCGGCCGCACGATCGGCGGATAGCTGCTGCCGGGCGGCGTTTCCAGGCAATAGCGGAAGCCTTCGCGGATGCGATCCATGGTCGGCGGATCGGCATAGATCGGGATGCGCTCGTTCGAAATATGGAAATAGCCGCGTAGATCGTCAATGCCGTGAATGTGATCGGCATGGGCGTGCGTATAGAGCACGGCATCGATGAAGCTGACGCCGGCATGGATCATTTGCTCGCGAAAATCCGGGCCCGTATCGATGACGACGGTGGTAATGCCGCCATCTGGCGCGATCTGCTCGATGAGAAAGGCTGCGCGCGTGCGCCGATTCCTCGCGTTCTTGGGATCGCAGGCACCCCAATCGCCGGTGATGCGCGGCACGCCCGGCGACGAGGAACAGCCCAAAATGGTGAAGCGCCGCCGATATGTCACGACGTCAAACCCTCGTCATCTTGGAGAAGCAGCGGAAGGCATTCGCCGTCGTGATTTCGGCAATCTCGTCCATGCTGACGCCGATCGTATCGGCCAGCACCTCGGCTGTGTTGACGACATAGGATGGTTCGTTGCGTTTACCGCGCCAGCGCTTCGGCGCGAGATATGGCGCATCGGTCTCGACCAGCAGCCTATCGTGCGGGATCGTCTTGGCGATGTCGCGCAGCTCTTCCGATTTCGGGAACGTCAGGATACCAGAGAAAGAGATGTAGCCGTCGAGCTCGACACCCGTGCGGGCAAGGGCAGGGCCAGCGGAGAAGCAGTGCAGGATGAAGGGGAAAGCCCCCTTCCCTGTTTCCTCGGTCAGGATATCGGCCATGTCCTCGTCGGCACTACGGCTGTGAATGACCAGCGGCAGCTTCGTCTCGCGCGCGGCCGCGATATGGCGCAGGAAGCCGGTCTTCTGGTCTTCCGGATTGACGGTATCGTAGAAATAGTCGAGACCCGCCTCGCCGATAGCAACGATCTTCTCGTGCTGGTTTGCCAGCCGCACGAGGTCTTCCGTCTGGATGTCCAGTTCCTGGTCGGCGCTGTTTGGATGCGTGCCGACCGAACAGAAAACCGACGGATAGCGATCGGTCAGCGCCAGCAACCCGTCGAGCTTTCTGACCTTGGTCGAGATGGTGACCATCTGTTTGACGCCGACCTCGTGAGCACGGGCGACGATCGTGTCGCGCTCCTCTTCGAAGTCGGCAAAATCCAGATGGCAATGCGTATCGATCAGCATGGAAAACCTTATTCGGCAGTCGGCGCGACATAGCGCGGGAAGACCGGTTTGGGGGCTTCCAGCGGCGTTCCGGCAACGAGGCGACCTGCCTCGCCGAGCGCCGCGAAATCACGCTTGTCGGCAGGGATGGCAATGAGATCCAAGAGCTTAGCCGAGGATTCCGGCATGAACGGCTGCAGCAGAATGCCGATCTGGCGCACGACGTCGGCCGTGACATAAAGCACGGTCGCCATGCGGGCCGGGTCGGTCTTCTTCAGCGCCCAGGGCTCCTGGCTGGCGAAATAGCGGTCCGTCTCGGACACAACGGCGATGATGGAAGCAAGAGCGCGGTGAATGAGCTGCTTGCCCATGTCGTCGCGCGTCGAGGCCAGCAAGCCATCGGCCTGCGCCAGAAGCGCCTTGTCCTCGTCGGTCAGCGCGCCGCATTCCGGGATCTGGCCGTCGCAGTTCTTGACGATCATCGACAGCGAGCGGCTGGCGAGGTTGCCGATGCCGTTGGCGAGATCGGAGTTGATGCGCGTGCCGATCGCCTCTTCGCTATAGCTGCCGTCCTGGCCGAAGGAGACTTCGCGCAGGAAGAAATAGCGCACCTGGTCGAGGCCGAAATGGTTCACAAGGTTGACCGGGTCGACGACGTTGCCGAGCGACTTCGACATCTTCTCGCCCTTGTTGAGCAGGAAGCCGTGGGCATAGACGCGCTTCGGCAGCGGCAGCTTCGCCGACATCAGGAAGGCCGGCCAATAGACCGCGTGGAAGCGGATGATGTCCTTGCCGATGATATGCAGATCGGCCGGCCAGTATTTCGCCCGAGGATTGTTCCGATCCTCAAGATAGCCTGTCGCGGTCAGATAGTTCGTCAGCGCATCGACCCAGACATACATGACGTGCGCCGGGTCGTTCGGCACCTTGATGCCCCAATCGAAGGTCGTGCGCGAAACCGACAGATCCTTCAGGCCCGATTTGACGAAGGAGATCACTTCGTTGCGGCGTTCGGCCGGGCCGATGAAATCCGGATTTTCCTCATAATGCTTCAGGAGACGGTCCTGGTATTCGGAGAGCTTGAAGAAATAGCTTGCCTCCTCCACCCACTCGACCGGCGTACCCTGCGGCCCGTAGCGCACGCCATCGGCGCGCAGCTCGGTTTCGTTTTCCTGGTAATAGGCTTCGTCGCGCACCGAATACCAGCCGGCGTAGGAATCCTTGTAGATGTCGCCGGCATCGGCCATCAGATTCCAGATGTTCTGCGAGGTCTCGTGGTGACGCGGCTGCGTCGTGCGGATGAAATCGTCGTTCGACGCGTTCAGCAGCTTGCCCATGGCCTGGAATTCGTCGGAATTGCGGTCTGCGAGCTGTTGCGGTTCCATGCCCTCTGCCCGCGCCGTCTGCTGCATCTTCTGGCCATGCTCGTCCGTGCCCGTCAGGAAGAAGACGTCGCGGCCATCGAGGCGCTGAAAGCGCGCCAGCGCATCGGTGGCGATCAGCTCGTAGGCATGGCCGATATGCGGCTTGCCGTTGGGATAGGCGATCGCGGTGGTGATGTAGAACGGAGTTTTTTCGGTCATGTCGGGCAGTGGTCCGCTTTTACTGTTACGTCGCTGTTATTCTTGCTCCGCTCGCTTTAGCGCATGTTTGCAGGGAGCGAAACACCAAGTTTCGCGACCGCAGCATTCAGAGCTTCGGGGTGGCGCTTTGCTTGACTCGACTCCGCCTCGCCTTTACGCCTTCGGGAGAGTGGAGCGCAGGACAGGCATGGTCGTGAATTTCATCAGTTTATGTATTGGCCTGCCCGACGGCTTCAAGAGGCCGTCAATTTGAGTTTCATCGATTCATTTCAACCGCTTTATTCCTTTTCCGGCTTTTTCGTCGGCATGTTGGTCGGCATAACCGGGGTGGGCGGCGGCTCGCTGATGACCCCCCTGCTCGTCCTTCTCTTCGGCGTCCATCCGGCGACTGCTGTCGGCACGGATCTGCTTTATGCGGCAATCACCAAGACGGCGGGAACCGCCGTCCACGGCATGCATGGGCGAGTCAATTGGAAGGTCGTCAGTCTTCTCGCGTCCGGCAGCGTCCCGGCGGCGCTCGCCATGCTCTGGATCATGGCCGGCGTCAATCGCGAAAGCCCCGCCGTCGCTCATACCATTACGCTGTCGCTCGGCTGTCTTCTGCTTCTGACGGCGCTGATGCTGATTTTCCGCGGCCAGATTCTGGAGGCCATTCGCAAATGGCGCGGCGAACGCGGAACGCTGTCGCCGCGCAGCATCGCCCTGCTGACGGTCATGCTCGGCCTGACGCTCGGTATTCTCGTCACCATGACATCCGTCGGCGCCGGCGCGCTCGGCGTCACGATGTTGTTGGTGCTCTATCCCCAGATGGACGTCCGCGAAATCGTCGGCTCCGACATTGTCCATGCCGTGCCGCTGACCCTGATCGGCGGCATGGGCTACTGGTTCATCGGCGAGATCAACTGGACGATGCTCTTCGCGCTGCTGGTGGGCTCTATTCCGGGCATCGTCGCCGGTAGCCTGCTGGCCCCCCGCCTGCACGAGCGATCCGTGCGGATCATTCTGGCCGTGACGCTGGCTGTCGTCGCCTGGAAGCTGATCTTTCCCTGAGGCTTTTCACTGGGATAGAGTGAGACCCGACAACCTGGTTTGGTTATCGGACGGAGCATTGCGCCAGACGCGGATGAATTGTGAATTTCCGCAGTGCCAATGCCGATGCTATGCAAGGGGACGCGCTTACCCTAAAAAGAATTCTCGACTGCAGTCAGGGATGTTACGCCGATGACCGTACCCACGACGCTCGCCGATTGGCTTTCTCCAAATCGAACCGCCTTGCTGGTGTATGACATGCAGATCGGTATCGCTCGGCAGGTCAAAGGCTCGGATGAAACGGTCCGGCGCATTGCAACGATCGTAGCTGCTGCCAGAAGTGCCGGCATCCGAGTGGCTTTCTGCCGCCATCTTTCATTGCCCAAGCCTTGGATGGGTTTGTTTGCTACCCGCATGGCGATGGCTTGGCAGCGCACCGATGACCCGCAAAAAGTGCATCCCTGGTTCCTCAGGGGTAGCGAGGCGGTCGAGATCGTGCCGGAGCTTCGTCCCCAGGAGCAGGACTTCGTCTTTGACAAGCTCGGCATGTCGGCTTTCGAAGGAACACCGTTGCAGCTGGCCATGCGCGATGCGGGACTTTCCTCGCTGGCAATTTGCGGCATCGCCACGGAAATCGGCATCGAACCGACGTGCAGGCATGCCGCCGATCTGGGCATTGTTCCCATCGTCATCGAAGATGCTTGCGGTCATGGAGACCAAGTAGCGGCCAACCGTACTTTCGATGCATTGCGTTTCCTCGGCGATACGATCGTGACGACCTCGAGCGAGTTTGTAGGTGCCATCTCCGGCACGCGATGAAGACCACCGGTTCACTGTATCGGTGAGCGGCCGCCATATGATCTGACAGAGCAACGCCGCCGTCTCATGGAGGATGGCAATCAGGCGATAGAGCGCTGGTTCCCTCGCCCGGCGACAATTTCCCGCTTCGCGCATCCAATTCGCTGTAGCTCGCCTTGTGGCCGGTGAGACTGTCCCCTGAGGCGGACGTCCACTGACGGTCAGGATGCGTCACATTTCTGCGGTCGAAAAATCGTAACGTCCGTCGAATGTTGGCGAATACGCTCCCTCGGGCGGCGAAGGCCGGAGCGTGCATTATAAAATCTCTAATTGATTTCAAAGGAGAAGGTTGTGGACGAATTGATTCATGCCGATGCTGCCGAAAAGCATGCCCATCTCCCAAATCTCAGTTCCATGCCTTACCTCGGCCAAGCCGATACGTTTTTCGAGCGTCATCTTATTTCCGACGCACTGGTCGAGCCGGCAACGGCCTATCAGCGACAGCGCTTCGAGGCCATGGCGCGTTCGGTTCGCGATATCCTGGCTGAACGCTGGATCAGGACGCAGCGCACCTACGACCAGGCAAATCCGAAGCGCGTCTATTATATGTCGATGGAATTCCTGATCGGCCGCTCCATGAGCAACAACGTCATGAACCTCGTGCTTGACCGGTTCATCGAAAATACCAGCCGCGAGGCGAACCTCGACTGGCTCGATCTTCTCGAGCAGGAGCCGGATGCCGGTCTTGGCAATGGTGGTCTCGGACGCCTGGCCGCCTGCTTCCTCGATTCCATGGCCAGCATGGAACTGCCGGCCATGGGTTACGGCCTGCGCTATGAATACGGCATGTTCCGCCAGGCGATCGAGGACGGCTGGCAGCACGAGCAGCCTGACAACTGGCTGCGTCGACAGGACCCGTGGGAAGTATCGCGCCGCGGCCAGTTCGTCGAGGTGAAGCTCGGATGCAGCTTCGAAATGCATCAGGGCGCGCTGACGATCATCGCCAACAAGCCTTCGACGCTCATCGGCGTTCCCTATGACCGGCCGATCGTCGGCTTCGGCGGAAAGACGATCAACAGCCTGCGTCTTTGGAGTGCTGCGGCGCCCGACTATTTCGATTTTCAGGAATTCAGCTCCGGCGATTTCGTCGGCGCGCTTGTCGGTAGCATCGCCGCCCAGACGCTGACACGGGTACTCTATCCCGATGATTCCACCGAGATGGGACAGAGCTTGCGCTTCGCGCAGGAATATTTCCTGGTCGCCTGCTCGCTTGCCGATCTGTTGCGCCGCTTCCGCCGCGACAATGACGATTGGAACGAGCTTCCGAACAAGGTCGCCATCCAAATGAACGACACCCATCCGGCGCTGACCGTACCGGAGCTGATGCGCATCCTTCTCGACGAGGTGCATCTTGAGTGGGACCATGCCTGGAACCTGACACAGCGTACGCTCGCCTACACCAACCACACCCTCCTGCCGGAGGCGCTCGAGAAGTGGCCGCTGCATTATTTCCGGCAGATGCTGCCGCGCCAGCTCGAAATCATCTATGAAATCAATCGCCGTTTTCTCGACGACGTGCGCGATCGCCATCCAGGAGACGACAAGCTCGTCGAGCGTGTCAGCCTCATCGAGGAAGGACACGAAGACAAGGTCCGCATGGCGCATGTCGCGATCGTCGGATCGCACAGCACCAATGGCGTCGCCGCCATCCATTCGGAGCTGCTGCGGACGACGACGGTACGCGACTTTGCTGAGTTGTTTCCGGAGCGTTTCAACAACAAGACCAATGGCGTGACTCCGCGTCGTTGGGTGCGCCTTACCAATCCGGAGCTGTCGAACGTTATCTCCGAGGCGATCGGCGACCATTGGGTGAGCGATTTCGACCAGATCGGTCAACTGAAGCCGCTCGCCGACGATGCGGCATTTCGCGACGCCTTCCTCGGCGCAAAGCGCCATGCCAAGGTGCGGTTTGCCAATTGGCTGAAGGAAAGCAGCGGGCAGATCGTCGATCCCGATAGTATATTTGACTGCCACATCAAGAGAATTCACGAGTATAAGCGGCAATTGCTGAACGCGTTGCGCGTCATCATTCTCTACAACCGTCTGCGCGCCAATCCCGGCATGACCATGGCCCCGCGCACCTTCTTCTTCGCGGGCAAGGCGGCACCGGCCTACAAGGTCGCCAAGCTCATCATCAAGTTCATCAACAATCTCGCGCTGACGATCGAAAAGGATCCGCTGGTCGCGGGCCGGATCAAGGTGGTCTTCCTTCCGGACTATTGCGTTTCGCTCGCCGAGCGTCTCATTCCGGCCGCCGATGTCTCGAACCAGATTTCGACGGCTGGATTCGAAGCCAGCGGCACCAGCAACATGAAATTCATGATGAATGGTGCGCTTACGCTCGGCACGCAGGACGGTGCGACGATCGAAATGGCCGAAGAGGCCGGCGAGGAAAACTTCTTCCTATTCGGTCTGACCGCCCAGGAAGTCGCTGACAGTCGCAGCTGGTATAATCCCCATTGGCACTACGAGAATGATCAGGAAACGCGCCACGCGCTCGATCTGATCGCCCAGAACTATTTCAGTGCCAACGAACCGGGCGCGTTTTCGGCCCTGCATGACGTGCTGTTGAAAAACGGCGACCGTTACATGCATCTGGCGGATCTCGTTTCTTACCTGGAAGCCGACGAAGCATTAAGCGCGCTTTATGGCGATCGCGGCGGATGGGCGCGCAAGGCGATCCTCAACGTCGCCGGTTCGGGCAAATTCTCGTCCGACCGCGCCATCTCGCAATATGCCGAAGAGATCTGGGGCATGAAGCCCTGCCCGGTTGCGTGAGGCAGGCGCGACCATAGCGAATACATATCGCTTGCGGCCTGAATGAAATCAGCTTCCGGCCGCAGACGACTGCTGTTCTCATCGCTCGTGATAGAGAAAAGTTCGTAGCAGCCTTCAGGCGGAGGCTGTGCGATGAAATTACGCCGAAAGCTGCTGCTTGAGCTCGCCAAGAATGGTGATGAGCGTCTGCTTGCGATCGAGATTATAGGCCTGCGAGACGTTCAGCCGCTCCGTGGTTTCCGAGTGCAGCCGGGCCAGTCTCTCGGCCGTTACAATGGAGCCGCCTAGTGCGGCAGCCCTGGCTCGCTCGATAATGTCGTCGCCGATATGCGACAGGAAGAAGCCGAAGATCGTATCGCTGTCCTTGCCGGAAAGTGCGTCGGCGAGCCGGTGCATGGCTTTGCGGGCGGCGGGCCCATCGGCCGAAAGTACCTGCCGATAGGCGTCGATGATCTCGCCGCCGCCATAGTTCAGCAGCTTGAGTGCCTCGCTGACACTGCCCTTGGCTGCGGTAAGCACGTCGCTCCCCTGCCCCGGCGGCACACCAAGATTTTCGAGCGCCCAGCGCAGGGGTTCGTTTTCGAGCGGCGCGAGCTTCAGGGGCAGGCAGCGCGAACGGATCGTTGGCAAGAGCCGGCCCGGTGCGTGCGACAGCACCAGGAACAAAGCGCGCTTCGGCGGTTCTTCAAGGATCTTGAGGATGGCGTTGGCTGCGCTGCGATTGAGATCGTCTGCGGGATCGATGATGACGATCCGCCAGTTGCCCGTGCCCGATGTCTGCGAGAAGAATTTCCCGGCGCGACGTACCTCGTCCACGGTAATCGCGGATTTCACTTTGCCGGTCTTGTCGTCGACCGGCCGGCTCAAATGCAGCAGATTGTGCGACGCACCGCCGGAAATCTGCCGGCTGACGACGGATGCCGGATCGGGATCGCCGATCGTCTCCGGCGCCGAAGCTGGATCGGGATTCGAGAGGACATGATTAGCAAAACGAAAGGCGAGCGTTGCCTTGCCGATGCCTTCGGGTCCCTCGATCAGCATGGCATGGTGGCCTTTGCCGGAACGATAGGACTGCGCAAGGAAGGCCTCCGCCTCCTCATGGCCGAAGAGCTTTACGTTGTCCTGCGGGGGGATTGCGCCATCGAGAACGCCAGGCCGTTCGTCGCTCATTGCGCAGCTTCCGATCGCGCGGCGATATCGGCTATACCGAGACGCTTGTCGATGATCCCGGCGATTTCCGCGGCGATCTCGTCTTCCGACTTTTGTGCATCGATGACATGGCAACGCTCCGGCTCGCGGGCGGCGATGTCGAGAAAGGCTTCGCGGCGCTTTTCATGCGTCTGCATCTCTTCCTTCTCGAAGCGGTCGGGCGAGGCCACGGTTGAGGCGCGCTTACGCGCGCGCTCCAGGCCCACCGCCGCCGGAATGTCGAGAATGAGCGTGCAGTCGGGAACGACGCCGTTGACCGCAACTCTTTGCAGGGCCTCGATATAGTCGGGCTCAAGATTGCCCGTCACGCCCTGATAGACGCGCGAGGAATCCATGAACCGATCGCAAAGGACGATGATGCTGCGCGCCAAAGCCGGGCGAATGACGTCCTCGACATGATCGTTTCGGGCGGCAGCAAAGAGAATGGCTTCCATGCGCGTGCCGAACATTTCCGCAGCGCCCGAAAGCAGGACATGCCGCACCGCCTCGGCGCCCGGCGAGCCGCCGGGTTCGCGCGTCACCAGAACCTCATGGCCACGCTCGCGCAACCGCTCGGCCAGGCGGCGGATCTGGGTGGATTTGCCTGCGCCCTCGCCGCCTTCGAAGCTTACGAATAATCCGTTTGCATCAGCCAATGATCATGTCCTGCACTTTTCGCGTGCCATTCCTTCGGCATGCGATACGCACCCTGTTTAACCCAAGACATGCCCCGGTGGAACCGTGCATGTCCCGGTGTCCGGCATTCTATATGGGGTGTGAACAAGGATTTCGCGAGCCATACGGGCCGCTCAGGTCGGCAAAGGCTTGTCCCACAGCCAGGAGAACAGCAGAGATTCGGTCAATTCCATAAAAGCATCGAAAGCACGTCGGCCCAAGGTGCCCTGCGCGACCGAATCCTTCGTATAAAGGGGCAGTTCGCGCACGAGGCGGGTCCCCAGGAATACGCGAAGGGTTCCGGCTTCATAACCTGCGGCAACCGGCGCCGTCAGGGGCCAGCGGTAGACGATACGCGCCGAGAGCCTGTCCGGCGTCTCCACAGGAACGTAGACGTCGACGGGTACCTTCGCCTGGAGGCCTACGGTGGAAGCGGCTCCACCATAGACGCTGGCATCGCCGATCACCTCGCCATCGGCGAAGATGCGCTGGCTCTTGAAATTGCTGAGACCCCATTCGAGGACGCGCCGCGTCTCCTCGATGCGATCCTTGTCGCTCTTCAAACCGCCAAGCGCCAGGAACAGCCTGCGGCCATCCCGCTGAATGGAGGTGACGATCGAAAAGCCCTCGCCGTCGGCAAAGCCCAGCCCCAGACCATCCACGCCGATATTGAGCAGAAGCATCGGGTTCTTGTTGCGCTGATAGATCTTGTTCCAGGTGAAATCGGCCTGCCCGAAATATTTGTAAAGGTCGGGATGCTTCTCCTGCAGGTCCTGCGCCAGCATCACCATCTCCCGCATGGAAACCTTGCCGCCGGCGTTGGGGTCGTTCGCATCCGGCAGACCGGTGGAATTGGTGAAGGTCGACCTGGACATGCCGATCTCCCTTGCGCGCGCCGTCATCCGCCTTGCGAATTCGCGCTCGCTGACGGACATGCCCTCCGCAAGAACGATGCAGCCGTCATTTGCCTGCTGCACGGCAACGCCCTGGATTAGATCTCCCACGCGTATGCGCGATTTCAATGCGGCGAACATCGTCGACGCCCGCGAAGGCGCACCGCCTGTCCGCCATGCGTTTTCCGAGACAGGATATTCGGTATCGGGGTTGATCTCCCCTCGCCCGATCGCATCGAAAACGACATCCAGCGTCATCAGCTTCGCAAGCGACGCCGGCGAAATCAGTTGATCCTCGTTTTTGGCAAGCAGGATGGTGCCGGTTGACGCCTCGATCATGAAGGCCTGCGCGGCCTTTGTGTCGAAGGCGCCTGGCGTGGCCGGCTGCGCAAGAGCCGCGACATTGCCGATACCGAGCAGGAAAAGGAACAAAAGAATCAAGCGCTTTGGCATATCGTCCCCTTCATCCAACCACCGGCACGATTATTTTAGTGACGGGTTAAGATTCAGGCAATGACGCCGATCAATCGACCTGCGTCGTGCCCTGATGCTGGCGGCGATAGGACGACAGGATCGATTCCTGTGTGAGCCCGTCATTGCGAACCATGACGGCATCGAAAGCGAGATCGACATAGACGGTCTTGACCGGTGCTTCCTGATAGCCGGCAACCATCGAACCCAGGGACTGGTTGTCGAGATTTGCCATACGAGGCGTAAAATCAGGTCGCTCGCGCGGGATCGGCCCGATCTGCGGCAGAACGATCATCACGGGCTCGGCGGACTCAACAGCAGGCATGGCGCCGCCGTTCCAGGTCATTGGCGGCGGATTGTTGCGCTTGTCGGCATTGTAAGCAGGCTTCGGCGCGTCAGCGAAGGCCGTTGCCGAATAAGGCGACTGGCGCGGCACGGGCGCGATCGCCGGCGTAGCATCAAAGCTGCGCACCTGACGGCTGACGCGCGTCGGTGTCGGCGTATACGAATCCGGCAGCTGATCCGCCGTCATGCGTCCGGCCGAAGCAACCATCACGCCGGTCGCAATCTGGCCGCCCGGATTGATGCCGGGCAGACGCGAGCCCTTCGGCGTGTAAGATGCCATCAGATAGGGTTCGTCATGACCGTCCATGCGGGCGCGGCCGACATACTGCACACGTACGTCGCCAGTGCCGCTGTGCTGGAGATCGAGGAGCTGCGCCGTCTTGTTGGAAAGGTCGATGATGCGGCCGGGATGGTAAGGACCGCGGTCGTTGACGCGCACGATGATCGATGAGCCGGTTTCGACATTGGTGACGCGCGCGTAGCTCGGCAACGGGAAAGTCGGATGCGCGGCGGTCAGCGATTGCTGGTCGTAGACTTCGCCGTTGGCGGTCAGGCGACCGTGAAACGCCGAGCCATACCAGGAGGCGATGCCGACCTTGTTATAGCCGAAATCTTCCTTGGGGTAATACCACTTGCCCTTCACCTGATAGGGATTGCCGACCATGAAGCGGCCGCCGCCCTTCGGCACGGGGCCGTTGTTGACGACGCGAGGGCTCGCCTTGACGCCATATTCCTTCTCGGAGAAATATTCCTTGCCGTGCTGGCGCGTCGAGGCGACCTTCTGAGTTGTGCCGCAGGCAGTGATGGTTGCGCACATCAGTGAGAGAGCAAACCAACGCATACCCGTTGCGTATGTCACTGCACGATTTTCGAATTTCATCTGTCCCAAGCCGCTACTCATTACTTTGACGGAGGTTTGCTACCGGATACGTCCCTCATTCCGGTATCCTGCTACGCTCCAATCACCTAACGGTGCTTTAATCATGATTGCAGTTTGTCCATTTTGCGATGCAAATTGAGCGCACCGAATAAATTCTGAAGATCATGGTTAATGCTCAGTAAAGCGTCGCCGGCCGCAAGTAGCGGCGATCGCCGGGTTCCCGCAAAGGTGCGGATCGACGTCGATCGTTCCGAACTGCGACAGCTGCAATCGTTTTGCCACTGCGATGGGATTGCGATGAACGGGTTTGGCGCAGTTCTTTCAGGCGTCTGTATCAAGACGCATCAGTATTTCGTCGTGATAGGTATCGCCGACCTTCAGCGCCTCGATATCGACGGCCCAGGCCTTGAAGCCAAGCGATTCATAAAGACGAATGGCGGCGGCATTGGACGAGACGACGGTAAGCCGGATCGAGCGGCAGGTGCGGCGTGCCTCGTCGAGCGCCGCGACCATCAGCAAGCGCGACAGGCCGGTGCCCCGCCCCTGCGGACGCACATACATGCCCCAGATCGTGGCGATGTGGCGCATCTTCACGCCTCTCGACCGAGCGACCGCGACGACGCCGACCAGAGCGCCATCATCAGCAAAGCCGCCAAACACGGCATTGCTCTCGATCCTGTCGCCAATCTGGGCAAGCGAATAAGCCTCTTCTTCCTCATGCGACGCACCGAAAGCTTCCGGATGACGGTTCAGGCCCTCCAGGCGGATCTCCCTGAACAGCGAAGTGTCGTCACGCTGAAGGCGGCGTATGCTGAAGTGCTGCATGCCCATCCTCTTTGCCAATGCGCCGCGCGGCGCGAAGAGGATGTCGGTTTCGCATCCCCTTCCTCACGCCGTCAACTGTCAATCTGGGATAGTGCCGATGATATGCTGCAGCTTGTCTGGATTGCGCGTGCAGTAGATGGCGACCACCTTGTCCTGTTCGATCTGCAGCGCGGTCGTCTGAACCACGTTACCGCCCTCTATCGTAACGAAGCCGGGCAAGCCGTCGATGACGGCATAGTGGATCAGCCGCGACGGTTGCGCGCGGAAAATTCGCGCCAATTGCTCATGAAGCAGCATGACGGCGGAAAGCCCGATATGTGGGCGCTGCGAGGTCGGCACCTTGCCGCCGCCATCGGCATAAACGACGATATCTTCGGAGAGCAGCGCCCGAAGAGACGCCATGTCTCCCGTTCTCGACGCCATGAAGAAGGCCGTCGCGAGCTTCAATCCCTGCTCCCTCCCCACAGCGAAGCGTGGTCGTGCCTCGGTGATATGGGCCCTTGCCCGGCTTGCAAGCTTGCGGCAGGTTGCAGCCTCGCGGCCGATCGCCGAGGAGACCTCATCGAAATCCATGCCGAAGACATCGTGCAGGAGAAAGGCGGCGCGCTCCAGAGGCGAAAGACGCTCCAGCGCCAACATCAGCGGCATGGTTATATCGTCGGCGGCGTCGTCCTCCTCCGGATCGAAGATCGGCTCCGGCAGCCAGGAGCCCACATAGGACTCTCGCCGACGACGGGCCGATTTCAGTTCATTGAGGCAGAGCCGGGTGACGATAGTCCGAAGAAATGCCGCCGGCTCGCGAACGGCGGCATGATCGCTTCCCCGCCAGCGCAGCCAGGCATTCTGCACGATGTCTTCGGCATCGGCGACCGACCCCAGCATCCGGTAGGCAAGCCGAACGAGGCGCGGGCGCAGCTCGGAGAAGATCGGGTCGGGAGGCGCGTCACTCATGGGTCGTGAGCTCTCGCGGAAACGCATTGACGTCGCGGCCGCGGGCAAATTGCAGCGTCGTCAGAGCCACTCGTCGACCGAGATGGCGCGCCGTGGCAAGATCGGCGGCAGGAGGTGCGGTGTCCGGGCCTTCATCCGTGTTCGCCTGCGCCGCTGCGCCGAGCCAGAATCCGAGACGGTTCATGTCTTCCTCCGAACCAGTCGAAGAGCAGTTCGCTGGCGGCAGATCGAGGCCGACCCAATGCATTCCGTGCTGGGCGGCGAAGATCACCATTTGCATCAGTGTCGAAAGCTTGTCACCGGATCGTGACCCGGAGGTGGTGAAGCCGGCTGCAATCTTGTCTTTCCAGAGATAGCCCCGGGCGAGAACCGCATTCGACGTCGCCTCCTGAAAGGCTTTGAACGGTGCGGAAACCGCGCCCATATAGGTGGGCGAGCCGAAGATGATCGCCTGTGCGGCATTGAGATCGCCCCAGTGGCGCTCTGCCTCGTCCACGGTCAATAGCATGGCTTCCACGCCGTCGATTTCGTCGATCCCTGCCCTGACGGCTTCGGCCTGCCGGCCCGTATGCCCATAGCCGCTATGATAGACGATTGCGATGTGCTGGCTGATCATTGTCATCTCCTTTGAAAATGGCGTTGCGAAGGACAAGACAAGGCAGAAATTTCCGATGTGACATGCTGCCGTCGGTTTTCTGCGTGACAAGCACAGGGTCGTTATTCTTGAATATTATGAATTAGTAATTATTGATAATAATAGGGTGATCTTGTAAGACTCCGGACGTTCAGTGAACCTGCTTGGGGCAGGTCATAAATGATGGTTAAGGGGGCGTAGCTGATGTCTGAAGTCTTCGAACCGTTCGTCGCTTGCGAGCGATTTGTCGGGCCGCACAGGTTCGATATTCATATTCTCGATGAACTCAGTCGGCAATGGTACGGCTACGCCGATCAATGGCAGAGCGAACGGCAGTGGTGGATCGACACCATCAAGCCGGGATCGACCGTTCTCGAATGCGGTGCCCATCAGGGCCTTACCACAGTTCTTCTGGCTCTATGCGCAGGACCGACTGGCCTGGTTCATGCCTGGGAAGCGTCTCCGGCCAATGCGGCTGTGATCGAGCGTAATGCAAAGCTGAACCGACTTGAAAACATCGTCGTCCATCCGCGCGCCGTTGGGGATCGGGAAGGTCTGCTGCCGGTTCTCGACAGCCAGGGTTCGCTTATGATGCTCGCGTCGGATCAGGATCCGAGACTGTCGACGAAGGTCCAAGTCGTCCGGCTCGACGATGATTACGACCATTCCAGAAAGGTCGATTTCCTGAAGATCGATGTCGATGGCGCCGATCTCGAAGTATTGCTCGGGGCGCCGAAGATCCTGTCTCAGCGACCCTACATCAATCTCGAACTGCACACCTACCTGTTCGACAACCCGGTAAAGACGGTTTCGACGATCATGGGAATCTTCCAGGATCTCAACTACAGCTTCAAGGTGGATGCCTATGACGGCAAGGACGTCGTCGACGTCGGTATGTCTCCGGATATCACCTGGCTGACAAGCTTCAAATTCGTCCAGCTTTTCTGCACGCCGGTTTAACGCCGGTCGCGAGATGACTCACGATAATTCCGGGCGGCATCGAAGCGGTGCCGCCTGTCCATTGAAAACGAGATTATTTTGCAAGGATATGGCGGAAGAGGTGGGATTCGAACCCACGGTACGGTTTCCCGCACGCCGGTTTTCAAGACCGGTTCCTTAAACCACTCGGACACTCTTCCATCTATTTGATATCAAGGTATTTTCTCCTCGACATCCAGTGTTGCGGCCGTGGTTCGCGACGCCTTGCAACGACTGCAGTTTCCGACTTGCGCTTATAGCGACTTGCGGAGCCGCGTCAACTTATTCGGTGGAGCTGCGGGCTGCGTTCCCGGCATAATACGCTCGTCGAAATGGTGGCCGTCGAACGGATCAAACATTCACCATGCTATGAGGAAGTGGCAGGCAAGCCAAGGATTGCGAAAGGCGGGCCCTGATAAAACAAAGGGGTCCGGCCAGCGGATGCGGCCGAACCCCCTTCGCCAGGTCAGGGGTCAAATCTGACTGAAGCAGGCTAATGATAAGAGAAGCTTATCTTTTGTCAATTATCGCCACGCAGAAGATCCGATCTCTTCCGTTTTGACAAATCAGGTCTGCGGGACGATATGCGCCGTCGTCCCCCCTGCTTGCCCGCTCAAACTATAGGTGGAGAAATCCTGTAGCCGGATCAATAGCTTGGATACCTTGAGCAAAACAGGCGACGGCGACCGATCTTGTCGACTACCGAAGTTGGATGCTCGGCCAACACACTCGTTCGAATTCGGCACGGTGAAAATCGACGGTATCGAGACCGGTTGCCTGCCATGTCTTCACGGAAATGTGTAGGAAAGGAATTTCCAAAGCGTCGCGCCTCTTTTAGGAAAGGTTGGCATCGACCACTTCGGATATCCCCTCGCCCATGACATTCAACGACGACTCTCAATCTCTCGGCCCCCGGCCCCTCGCCGGTCCTGCCCTTGCTGTCTTTTTCGGCAGGGACGCCGTCAAGGTCGCCGCCGAGTTGATCGGAGCGCGCCTGACGGTGGCGGGCATCGGAGGGCGTATCGTTGAAACCGAGGCCTATCGGCCCGACGATGCGGCGTCCCACGCCTACAACGGGCCGACGCCGCGCAACACGGCCATGTTCGGGCCGGTGGGACATGTCTATATCTACCGCTCCTACGGCATTCACTGGTGCCTGAACTTCGTCTGTACCGGTGCGAGCGCCGTGCTCATCCGGGCGCTGGAGCCGGAGAGCGGCATCGAGGAGATGATAAGGCGGCGCGGCCTTGCGGATGTCGTCTCGCTTTGCAACGGACCGGGAAAACTCTCGCAAGCCCTTGCGGTCGACATAGGGCTCAATGGTCGCTCCCTGGATGCAGCGCCGTTCTCGTTTTCGCTTGCCGAACCGGTGCCCGTAGTGGCGGACAAGCGCATTGGCATCACGAAGAATGTCGATCCCCTCTGGCGGTTCGGAGCCGCCGGTTCGCGCTTCGTCAGTCGCCGTTTTCCGTAACCGAAAAAATAGCCGCCGGGGTGGCGCCCGGCGGCCATCAGCCACGCAGTGAAACTGGAAAGACTGCGTGACTATTCCATTGCGACGCTGTGGTCGACGGCCGGTGGCGCCTTCGGTTTGCGCAAGAGCACCAGCAGCGGCATGGCACAGATCGACATCAGCATCAGCAGCTTGAAGTCGTCGATATAGGCGATGATGGTCGCCTGGTTCGTAATCATGCCGTCGAGCGTCGCCCTGCCGACAGCGGTGAAGGGGCTCACGCCTTGAGCGGCTGTCGCTTCGAAATAGCGGTTGTACGGCGTCACATAGGTGGCAATGTTGGCGTGATTGACCTGCGTATTCTCCGTGATCAGCATCGAAACGACCGAAATGCCGACACTGGAGCCGATGTTGCGCGAGAGGTTGTAAAGCCCGGTCCCTTCACCGCGCATCTGCGCGGGCAACGTGGCAAAGGCGATCGTCGTCAGCGGCACGAAGAGGAAGCCGAGGCCGGCACCCTGGACGAAGCCGACCGATATCAGGGTCCATTGCGAGACGTTCGGCGTCCAACCGGTCATGTCGTACATGGCCCAGGCCGTCAGCGCGAGGCCGATGAACAGCAGCCAGCGGGTGTCCACCTTGCCGATCAGGCGCCCGACGAGGAACATGCAGACCATGGTGCCGACGCCGCGAGGCCCCATGACGATGCCGGCGGTTACGACCGGATAGCCCATCAGCGTCTGCAGATAGGGCGTCATCAGCGCCAGCGAAGCCAGATAGGTTACGCCAACGATAAAGATGAACAGGATGCTGACGGCAAAGTTCTGGTCCATGAAGAGCCGCGGATTGACGAAACTTCGCTCCGCCGTGAACATGTGCACGAGGAAAAGATAGAAGGCGCTGACGCAGACGAGTGCCTCGATGATGATCTCGGTCGAATAGAACCAGTCGAGCTGCTCGCCACGATCGAGGAAGAGCTGCAGGCCGGCAATCGCGAGTGAGAGCATGCCGAAGCCGAACCAGTCGAGTTTGGCAAGCGCATCAAGCTTCGTTTCCGTTACGTAGACGACGATGCCGAAGAAGGCGAGCGCGCCGATCGGCACGTTAATGTAGAACACCCAGCGCCAGCTGATATTGTCGGTCAGCCAGCCGCCGATGACGGGTCCAAGCACCGGCCCGACCATGACCGAGACGCCGAACAGGGCCATGGCGCGGCCGCGCTCCTCGACATTGTAGATATCGAGCAGAATGCCCTGCGACAGCGGTACGAGCGATGCGCCGAACAGGCCCTGCAGCAGGCGGAAGCCAACGATCTGTATCAACGATTCCGACAGGCCGCACAGGACCGAGGCGGCTACGAAGCCGGCGATCGCTACCAGCAATACGCGCTTGCGGCCGAACTTCGCCGAGAGGAAGCCCGAGGGCGGCGTCATGATCGCCGCTGCGACGATATAAGAGGTCAGCACCCAGTTGATCTGGTCGGAACTGGCTGAGACGTCGCCCTGGATATGCGGCAGGGCGACGTTGGCGATGGTGGTATCAAGCGCCTGCATGATGACGGACAGAATGACGCAGGCGGTGATCGCGCCGCGATTGGCGACGGGCGCTGCGGGTGAAGCGGCGGTAGCGTTACTCATGGTCCTGACCGCGGGAGTGGCCCAGCAGGTTGGTAATGAAATCAGGCAGGCCGCGGGCATGGCCTGTGTCGACACCGGCAACGACGCTCATCCCGACGCGCAACGGAGGCTTGTTCGCCGTGTCGTCGATGGTGATGATCATCGGTATGCGCTGGACGACCTTGACCCAGTTGCCGGTCGTGTTCTGCGCCGGCAGAAGCGAGAAGCTGGAGCCGGATGCCGGCGCGATGCTGGCGACCGTTCCCTTCCAGACCACACCCGGATAGGCGTCGACGGAGATATCGACCTTCTGGCCGGGGCGAACATAGGTGAGCTCGGTTTCCTTCGGGCTGGCGTTGATCCACATGTGAGTGGTCGAAACCAGCGAGAAGCCGGGTTGGGAAGCTGTCAGATAGGCACCGACCTGCAGCGAGGGCACATTGGCGGTCACGCCGTCGAAGGGAGCCTTCACGACCGTATCGTCAAGTTCGCGCTGCGCATTGTCGACTGCGGCCTTGGCCTGCAGATAGAGCGGGTTCTGTTCGGGGGGCAGGTCGGCCGTCCCTTCGCCACCCAACTGCGCGAGAGTCGCAGCCGCCGTCGCCTTTGCGACCAATACCTTTTGCTGCGCGGCTTCGAGATTGTGTCTGGCCTGGTCGAGAGCTGCCTTGGATGCGACCGAGTTGGTGATCAGGTTCTGCTGGCGGTCGAATTCGGTCTGATAGTAAGGCAGGTCGGCCTGTGCCTGGGTGATTTCGGCCAGTGACTGCTGATAGCTCGCCTGCAGGTTCAGGATCTGGTTCCTGGCGTTGCCGAGCTGGGCCTTTGCGCCTTCGAGCGCGATCCGGAACGAATCGGGCTTCAGGCGGAACAGCACCTGCCCTTTCCTGACGGTTTCGTTTTCATGCACGTCGACCGAGATCACCGTGCCGGAGACGTCGGTGGAAACGCCCACCATGTCGGCCTGGATATAGGCATTGTCCGTGGACATGATCTGTCCGCCGGTGACGTAATAATAGCCGCCGACGACAAGCGCGATCGGCAGCAGGGCGAACATGACCGGTCGCGTCAGGCTGCGGCGCCTGCGCGGCGTCTCGGGAGGCGCCGCGGCTACGGGCGGAGCGGTCGTCGAAGGTTGCTGCGCCGGATTTGAGGACGGAGCCTCGGCGACGGGAGCTTGATTTTGTTCGGAGGAATTTACGTTCGCGGGTACGCGAAGTGAAGAAGATGCGTCAGCCATGTTGTAACTCTTTGTCGACTGCCTTCGAACGGCAGGCGCTAATCAGGTTCGACTTCATAAGGGTAAGCAGTTCATAGAGGCGTTCTTGATCTTCCGAAGAGGCGCCATCGAGCGCCTCCTGGCGGGTCTCCTCGCCTATACCGCGCATGGCATCCATCAACGGTCGTGCCTCTTCGCGCATGTAAAGGAGCCAGCTGCGCCGATCGTTGGGATGCTGGCGGCGTTCCACAAGGCCCCGTTCGCTCAACTTGTCCAGGATACGAACCAGGGTGATCGGCTCGATTTCCAGAATCTCTGCCAATCCGGCCTGATGGATACCTTCGTTGTTTGCGAGGTAGGCAAGCGTTTGCCATTGCGAGCGTGTCAGCCCCAAATCCTTCGCGCGCTGTTCGAATCGCTTCCGAAGAAGCCGCGCGACGTCATGGAGAAGGAAGCCGACTGTGGGCGACGAGGTCATGATATGGGGAGCCTGCTATTGATAAGCAACCTTATAATTACTGTTACGTATAGTAAGCGCCCATGTGATACAAGAGGGTGCGCGCTCAACAAATAGCGATGGTCAAGATGTCGCAGGGAGTGTCGCAAAGATGTCGCACCGGGCGGCGGCTATACGGCGCGCAGCGCTATTCGCAATGTATGCGTGCAGATATCGGTACTGATCGACAATTGAAAAGGCGCGGACCATTGATCCGCGCCTTTTCGGCAGTTTCGCAAATGGATGGGCACGTGGGGCTTGCGCCATCCCTGGGAGAGTTAAGCCTGTGGCTTAGCGTCGGCTAAGAAGACCGATGAGATAGCCGATGCCCGCTGCGGCGGCGACCATGAAGATCGGCTCCTCGCGAACTCTCTCACGCAACTGCTCCGTAATCTCCTGGGCCTCCTCGGCGACGACAGACTTTGCTCCCTGCCCCACGGCCGCAACGCTTTGCGACAGCTTTGCCAGATCCTCGCGCAATGCTGCGACCTGGGCGGCAAGATCCTCCATTGCCGTTTCCGTTTGTGCTCGCGCTGAAGACGACTGACTGGAAGCTGATTTCGTCTCTGCCATCGTGTGCTCCTTGTGTTTCCGTGTTGCTAAAACGCTGCCGTCCATCAAAGGTTCCGGCACATCCGCGCCTCGTCAAGCGATTTCCCGACTGGCTCTTCAATTCCGGTTCGGATTGCTCTAAGGAACTTCGATTGTTTCGCCTGCGGGCGAAGACTTGATGATGACGAGGTTTGCTTTCCGATGTTCGAAGTGCTGAGAAAAATCGCCCAGACCTGGGTTGCCAAGGGTTTGTTGCTTCTTCTTGCGGCAGCCTTCGGTGTGTGGGGCGTCGAGCGCTCCCTCATCTCCGGTGGCAATAGCACTACCGTTGTCACGGTCGGCGATCAGCACATCGATACCAACGAATTCCGCCTCGCCTATCGCCGCCAGATCCAGGCGATAAGCCAGCAACTGCGCATGCAAATCACGCCGGAGCAGGCACGCGCCTTTGGCATCGGGCAGCAGACGGTGGCGCAGCTCGTTGCCGGCGCATCGCTCGATCAGCTTGCCGCCGACATGAACCTCGGGCTTTCTCAGGACCGCCTCGCCAAGCTCATCGGCGACGATCCGGCCTTCAAGGCCGCGAACGGCGCCTTCGATCGCCAGAAATTCGATATGCTTCTGCGCAACAGCAGTATCTCTCCTGACGATTACATCAAGGAACGCAGCAAGGTCGCGATCCGCAGCCAGATCGTCGAGGCGGTATCGAACGGCTTTACCGCGCCGAAGGTTCTTGTCGATGCCGTCAAGCAGTATCACGACGAGACGCGCAGCATCGATTATCTGCTGCTGACCAACGCCAATATCGATCCCGTCAAGGCGCCGGCCGACGATGTCCTGCAGAAGTGGTTCGATGGCGTGAAGTCGAAATATCGCGCGCCCGAATATCGCAAGTTCGCCTATGTGAAGCTTCAGTCCGAGGATATCGCCGATACGGCAAGCGTTACGGATGACGAAGTGCGTGCCCAGTTCGACAAGCGCAAGGACAGCTTCACCACTCCGGGAACCCGCACGATCGAGCAGCTGACCTTCGCCAACAAGGATCTCGCCAACGCGGCCGCCGACGCCCTGAAGACGGGAACCACCTTCGATCAGCTCGTATCCGACCAGGGCAAGAAGCCGTCCGACGTGCTGCTCGGCACCTTCACTAAGGATCAGGTGCCGGACAAGACGGTTGCCGATGCTGCCTTTGCCGTCACCAAGGAAGGTGGCACCAGCCCCGTCGTCGAAGGTTCGTTCGGCCCGGTCATCCTGCGCGTAACCAACGTGAAGGCTGAAACGGCGAAGAACTTCGACGAGGTCAAGGAAGATATCCGCAAGCAGATTGCGCTCGGCAACGCTGCCAACGAAATCACCAGCGTCCATGACAAGTTCGAGGACCTGCGAGGCTCCGGCGCATCGCTGCAGGAAGCGGCGTCGCAGCTCAAGCTGAAACTCGTCACCATCGATGCGATCGATCAGGCCGGCCTCGATCAGAACGGCAACGAGATCAAGGATCTGCCCGCTCGCCAGCAGCTGATTTCGGAAGTCTTCAAGGCCGATCAGGGCGGCAACCCCGCACCGCTGACGGTCGGCAACGACGGCTACATCTGGTACGACGTCATGAACGTCACGCCCGACCATGATCGCCCGCTTGCCGAAGTCCGTGAAAAGGCGGTTGCCGATTGGACAGCCGAGCAGCAGAAGATCGCGCTCGCCGCCAAGGCGGCCGAGCTGAAGCAGGAAGCGCAAAAGGGCAAGTCGCTTGCCGATATCGCAGCGCCGCTTGGCATTGCCGTTGAAAGCAAGACCGGCGTCATGCGCTCGACGGACGATCCGGTTCTGGGCCGGGGCGGCATCGCCGCCGCCTTCTCCGGCCCGGTCGATACGGCTGCGAACGCCGTGGGTGCGGATGACACGACGCAGATCCTGCTCAAGGTCACCGATGTCAACGACAATCCGACGACCGATGCGCTGAGCAACGACGACCAGCAGGTCGCCCAGATTGCCAACGCCGCAGGCGACGACATCCTCGACCAGATAGTCGGCCAGCTGCAGTCCAAATACGCCGTAACGGTCAACCAGAATCTCGCCGAACAGGCGATGTCCCGCTAGGCCCGCTCGGGAGGATGGATCGTCAATGACCGAATTGAAGCCTTTCCTCGCCAAGGTCGCCAATCGTGAGGCGCTGACGCGGGACGAAGCCCGGCAGGCATTCGAAATCCTGATGTCGGGCGAAGCCACGCCATCGCAGATCGGGGCCTTTCTCATGGCGCTGCGCGTGCGCGGCGAGACGGTGGACGAAATCGTCGGCGCCGTAACCACGATGCGCGCCAAGATGCTGCCGGTGAAAGCGCCGGCGGATGCCATCGATATCGTCGGCACCGGCGGCGACGGCGTCGGCACCTACAATATCTCGACGCTGGCGGCGTTCATTGTTGCCGGCGCGGGCGTGCCCGTCGCCAAGCACGGCAATCGCGCTCAAAGCTCCAAGGCCGGCACTGCCGACACCCAGTCCGTGCTGGGCATCAAGCTCGACATCGGACCGGAAACGATCGCCCGCTGCATTCAGGAAGCCGGCATCGGCTTCATGTTTGCGCAGCTGCATCATTCCTCCATGCGCCATGTCGGCCCCTCACGCGTCGAGCTCGGCACGCGGACCATCTTCAATCTGCTTGGGCCTCTGTCCAATCCGGCCGGCGCCCGCCGCCAGCTGCTGGGCGTCTTCGCACCGCAATGGGTGTTGCCGCTGGCCGAAGTCCTCAGGGATCTCAATGCGGAGAGCGTCTGGGTCGTCCACGGCGACGGCCTCGATGAAATCACCACGACCGGAAAGACCTCCGTTGCAGCGCTTGAAAACGGCAAGATTCGCAGTTTCGAGCTGACGCCATCGGATTTCGGCCTGAAGCATGCCGATCTTGCTGACCTCAAGGGCGGTGATGGCGTTGCCAATGCTGCGGCCCTTCGTGCCGTGCTGGGTGGCGAAAAGAATGCCTATCGCGACATCGCCCTTGCCAATGCGGCTGCGTCGCTGGTCATTGCCGGCAAGGCGGAAACGCTTCATGATGGCATGAAGCTCGCTGCGCATTCGCTGGATAGCGGTGCCACCGCGGTTGCGTTGGAAAAGCTCGTCGCCATTTCCAACGAGGAAGGACAGGACTGAGACGTCATGACCGATATCCTTAAAGAGATCGAAGCCTACAAGCGCGAAGAAATCGCCGCCGCTAAAGCCAAGGTGCCGCTTGCCGATCTCAAGGCGATGCAGGCTGAGCAGTCCGCGCCGCGCGGCTTTCACAAGGCGCTGCTCGCCAAGCAGGATGCCGGTGTTTTCGGCCTGATCGCAGAGATCAAGAAGGCAAGCCCGTCCAAGGGCCTGATCCGTCCCGATTTCGACCCGCCTGCCCTTGCGAAGGCCTATGAAGCTGGCGGCGCGGCTTGCCTTTCGGTATTGACCGATACGCCGAGTTTCCAGGGCGCGCCCGAGTTCCTGACTGCTGCCCGCGCCGCCTGCGCGCTGCCGGCGCTACGCAAGGACTTCATGTTCGACACCTATCAAGTGCAGGAAGCCCGCGCCTGGGGTGCGGACTGCATCCTGCTCATCATGGCTTCGCTTTCCGATGACGATGCCGAGCGTCTTCAGGACGAAGCCTTCGGCCTCGGCATGGACGTTCTCGTCGAGGTTCACGATGCCGAGGAGATGGAGCGCGCTCTGAAGCTGTCGTCGCCGCTGATCGGCATCAACAACCGTAATCTGCGCACCTTCGAAGTCAGCCTTTCGGTCAGCGAGCAGCTGGCCCCAATGGTACCGGAGGACCGTCTGCTGGTCGGCGAGAGCGGCGTCTTCACCCATACCGATTGCAAGCGTCTCGAAGCCGTCGGCATCACCACCTTCCTCGTCGGCGAAAGCCTCATGCGCAAGGAAGACGTGACGGCGGCGACCCGGCTGCTGCTGAACGGTGAAGCCGGTATTCTGGCGGCCGAATGAGATGACGACATCGAAGGCTGGTCTCACGCACATCGACGCTTCGGGCGAAGCGCATATGGTCGATGTCGGAGACAAGGCCGAAACGGCGCGCAGTGCGACGGCGGCTGGCTATGTAAAAATGAAGCCGGAGACCCTGGCATTGATTCGCGAAGGCAACGCCAAGAAGGGCGATGTCATCGGCACGGCGCGGCTTGCCGGCATCATGGCGGCAAAGCAGACAAGCAATCTCATACCCCTGTGTCATCCGTTGATGCTGACGAAAGTTGCTGTCGATATCGCGGAGGATGCCAGCCTGCCCGGCTTGCGTGTCACCGCAACGGCAAAGCTGACCGGCCGCACCGGCGTCGAGATGGAAGCCCTTACGGCAGTTTCCGTCGCCTGCCTCACGATCTACGACATGGCGAAGGCCGCAGATCGGGGCATGGAGATCGGCGGAATCACATTATTGGAGAAATCCGGCGGCAAATCCGGAGATTTCCGCCACCCAGAGGCCTGACCTATGAGCCTATTGCCCGTTGCCGAAGCACAAGCACGCCTGCTGAACAGCGCTACGCCAATTCATCGTTTCGAAAGTGTTCCTCTCGACATGGCCGAGGGCCGCGTTCTGGCCAGGGATCTCACCGCTCGCCTGACGCAGCCGCCATTCGATGCCTCGGCAATGGATGGTTACGCGCTGCGTTTCGAGGATGCGGCCACGCCCGGTTCTGAACTGCAGCTCATCGGCGCCTCTGCCGCTGGCCATGCCTTTGAGGGAACTCTCGGCAAGGGCGAGACCGTTCGTATCTTTACCGGCGCCCCCGTTCCGGCCGGTGCCGATTCGGTGCTGCTGCAGGAAGATGCCGAACGCCTGGAGGGCGATCGTATCCGCACGACCTATCCCTTGCGCAAGGGGCAGCATATCCGCCCGCGCGGACAGGATTTCGCCGAGGGCGAAACGGTGCTTCCCGCCGGCACGGTCATGGATTTCTCGCGTCTCACCGTTGCCGCCGCGATGAACCATCCCGCATTGGATGTCTATCGCCGGCCGCTAGTCGCCATTCTGGCGACCGGTGACGAACTTGTTGCGCCGGGCAATGAACCGGGGCCATCGCAGATCATTGCATCGAACACCTTCGGTATTGCTGCACTCGCGCGCAATGCCGGCGCCCATGTGCTCGATCTCGGCATTGTTGCCGACGACCGCGACGAGATCACCGCAGCCATTGGCCGGGCGCAGGTGGCGAAAGCCGATATTATCGTTACGCTCGGCGGTGCCTCGGTCGGAGATCACGATCTGGTGCAGGCGACGATGATATCGGCCGGTATGCAGCTCGATTTCTGGCGAATCGCCATGCGACCCGGCAAGCCGTTGATGGTCGGCAGCCTCGGCGACATGCACGTCCTTGGCCTCCCCGGCAACCCGGTTTCAAGCCTCGTCTGCGGCCTGCTTTTTCTCGAACCGTTGATCCGCAAGCTCGCCTCCCTGCCGCCGATCAAGCGCGAGGGCATTGCTCGCGCCGGTGCCGTCTTTGCCGCGAATGATCAGCGCCAGGATTACGTGCGCGCGACGCTTGGGAAGGCCGATGACGGCGGCTGGCTCGCCGAACCCTTTTCCAAGCAGGATTCGTCGATGATGAAAGTCTTTTCGCGCGCCGATTGCCTGGTCGTGCGTCCGCCACATGCGCCGGAACTTGAAGTGGGCGCCCCCACTCCAGTCATATTCCTGCGTCCGGATCTGCTCGGCTAGAGTCGCCCGTTTGCTTCAAGACTTCTGAATTATCCCATCGTGATCGCCGCGATGTGATCCTGCGCGAAAAGCGGCTGCGCATCTTCCTGGAACTGCGGCAAACCGGACAAGGAAAAGCCGGGAGGTTTGACCCACCCGGCTCATATTCTCACTGATCGATATGGATCGATTACTTGCCCGGCTTCTCGTGATGGCCGCCGAAGCCGGCGCGCATGGCGGAGAGAACCTTGTTGGCGTAATCGTCGTTGCCGCGCGAGGCGAAACGGCCATAGAGCGCTGCGCTCAGCACCGGCGTCGGAACGCCTTCGTCGATTGCAGCCGAGATCGTCCAGCGGCCTTCGCCCGAATCGGAAACGCGGCCGGCATATTGCGAAAGCGCTGCGTCGCCGTGCAGGGCGTCGGCTGTCAGGTCGAGCAGCCAGGAGGTGATCACGCTGCCGCGGCGCCAGACTTCGGAGATTTCGGCGATATCGAGATCATACTGATAATACTGCGGATGCGAGAGCGGTGCGGTTTCCGCGTCCTTCTCGGCAGTCTGTTTGCCGATATTGGCATGGCGCAGCACGTTGAGGCCTTCGGCATAGGCGGCCATGAGGCCGTATTCGATGCCGTTATGGACCATCTTGACGAAATGGCCGGCGCCGGACGGGCCGCAATGCAGGTAGCCCTGCTCTGCCGTGCTGTTCTTGGCGGCTTCTTCGGAGCGCATTGCCGACGGCGCGACGTCACCGACGCCGGGAGCAAGCGTTGCGAAGATCGGCGACAGATGCTGCACGGTCTCCTTCTCGCCGCCGATCATCAGGCAATAGCCGCGCTCTAGGCCGAAAACGCCGCCGCTGGTGCCGACGTCGACATAGTGGATACCCTTCGGTTTCAGCTCTTCGGCGCGGCGGATGTCGTCGTGATAATAGGAATTGCCGCCGTCGATGACGATGTCGCCTTCTTCGAGCAGCGGAACGATCGTCGCCAGCTCTTGATCGACGATCGCGGCCGGCAGCATCAGCCAGACGACGCGCGGCTTCGCGAGTTTCGACACGAAATCCGCGAGAGACGTGCTGCCGGTGGCGCCGAGCTGCTCAAGCCCCGCGATGCTTTCCGGGCGCGCATCGAAAACAACCGCGCTGTGACCGCCCCTCATCAGGCGCTGCACCATGTTGTTGCCCATACGGCCGAGGCCAATCATTCCGATTTGCATGTTTCAGTCTCCTAGGACGGTTTCAATCGTTTGAATACTGCATAGAGATATTTCGCAATATTTTCCAATGAACAAATGACGGGCGAGCTATGCACGAGCCATGGAGCGAAGAAAAAGTCGCATGCTCACGCATCTGTGATATCGCCGGCCGAAACCTCTCGCATTTTGCCATGATCGCGCTTTGCCGGGTTCGAGGAAAGCTGTATTTTGCCTTCCATTCGCTTTGATAGATTTAGCATTCATCCCGCGATCTTTGCACAATTCTCTTTAGGCTGGCGTTCGGCTGAGACGTCAAATGGGGGCATATGGCTGTGTCTTGGAAACTGCCACTGGTTCCGGCTTCATTTTTCGGCATTGTCCTGGGGTTCTCAGGCCTCGCCAATGCTTGGCGGGTGGGCGCGCGGATATGGCATTTGCCCGCTTTGGTTGGCGAGGTGCTGACGTTTGTCAGTCTCGCCGTCTGGCTCCTGCTGATCGTGCTCTTTTTGTTGAAATGGACAATGGCTCGCGAGGAAGCCTTCAAGGAGGTCGCGCATCCCGTGCAGTGCTGCTTCCTCGGCCTGATCGGGGTTACGACCATGCTGATCGCCGGAGGAGTGCTGCCCTATTCACGCATCGGCGCTGAAACCATATTTCTCGCCGGTGCAGCCTATACGCTTGCCTTCACGGTATGGCGCACCGGTGGCCTGTGGCATGGCGAGCGTGATATTGCTGCAACGACCGCCGTGCTTTACCTCCCGAGCGGCGCCGGATGCTTCGTTACCGCGATCGTCGCTGCGGCGCTCGGTTTCCCCCAATGGGCGCAGCTTTTCTTTGGCGCCGGCTTCTTCAGCTGGCTCGCGATTGAATCCGCCTTGCTGCATCGTCTGCTGACGGGGCCGGCGCTTCCGCCGCCACTGCGGCCGACGCTCGGCATTCAGCTGGCGCCGCCCACCGTTGGCGCCATCGCCTATATGAGCGCGACGCCCGGACCGGCTGATACGCTTGTGCATGCCATGATCGGTTACGGTCTGCTGCAGGCGTTAATCCTGCTTCGCCTCCTGCCATGGCTCATGAAGGAAGGCTTCAACCCTGGCTACTGGGCATTCACCTTCGGTGCGACGGCGCTGGCGACCGCGCCAATGCGGTTAATCGAACGTGGAGACGGCGGTCCCGTCGCGCAGCTTGCCCCGATCCTCTTCGTCGCAGCCAACATCGTCGTTATTTTGGTCGCTGCGGCGACGATCCGGCTGATCGTCAGCCGCAGGCTGGTCATCGGCTGGTTTGAGCTCGCGGATCGCGACGCCGGCGCGATCCGGCGGGGATGATGGAGCGGATCGGAGCGCAATATGCTTGACCATGTGACGATCGGGGTTCGCGATATCGTGCGATCAAAGGCCTTTTACGATGCGGTACTGCGCCCTCTCGGCATAGAACGCCTCTATGCCGAGGGCGAAATTTTTGCCGGCTACGGCATCGCTCAAAAAGCCTTCTTCTGGATCGGTCAGCGCGATGCCGCGCAGACGGGCGCGCATGTGGCCTTTGCAGCCGAAAGCAGAGGACGCGTCGATGATTTTCACCGCGTCGCGATCGCCGCCGGCGGCATCGACAATGGCGCTCCCGGTCTTCGCCCGCACTATCATCAAAACTATTATGGCGCCTTCATTCTCGATCCCGACGGCCACAATATCGAAGCCGTTTGTCACTTGTCGGTGAGATGATATTACCGCACCGGCGGACCGACATAGCGCGCACGCGGCCGAATGAGTCGGCCACTTGTCGCCTGCTCCATGGCGTGTGCAAGCCAGCCGACCGTCCGCGCCAGTGCAAAGATGATGAGGGGCGCATCCTCCGGCAGATGATAGGCGTGGGTCATCGCCGTCAAGGCAAAGTCAACATTGACGCACTCTCCGACCAGTTGCTCGCCGACATCCCGTACCTGGGCAAAGAGCGGCGGCAATGTGAAACAACGAAGCAAAGCCTCACCACGGATATCGACATCCGGGTAAAGCTGATGGCCGAAAGCCGGCAATGGCCGCCCTTCTGAAAGATAGCTGCGGACTGCCTCATCCACGCCGATGGCAGCCGCCCGCGCAATCAGCGAGCGCACGCTCTGCCATGCACCGCCGTGCAGAGGTCCCGTCAGCGTCGACAGGCCGGAGAGCGCGGCGGCGGATAGCGTCGCGCCGGCAGACGCAGTGATCCGCGCGGTAAAGGTCGAGGCATTCAGCTCGTGATCGGCAAGCAATACCAGGCTGCGGCGGATCAGATCGCTTGCATCCGGGCGGTTCCAGGCACTGGCGAGACGCCGGTGCAGCGGTTGGTCCCATGCGCCGGGAGCCAAAGCATCGGCGACGGTTGCGAGGACACCCTCAGCTTCGTACTGCAAGGCCGGAAGCGAGCGTCCGAGCGATGGCAGGTCGTGCGTTACGCGCTCTGCCAGTGCGGAGAAAGCGGCATCCAGGGAAGGAAGCTTTTGCCTGGGCTCGCCCTGTTCGAGCCGCAACGGCCGTTTCATATCCCAAAGCAACAATGCGATGTCTTCGAAGCCCGCACTCTCGGCAAGCATGGCGGCATCTTCGCCGCGATAAAAAAGTCTGCCGTTCGAAACCGTCGATAGCGCCGACGGCAATACGGGATCGCCCCATTGGATGGCCTCGGCTGCCACCGATTCGGTCTTGCGCCTGCCGGCATGGCGGGTGGCCAATCTCTTGACATCATCGGCGAAATAGAGACTGCGCCGCGTGTCGGCGGGGTCGGCTTTCGCGCGAATCCGCCCACGGCTGACATTAGCATAAAGCGTCTGCGATTTGGTTCCCAGCAGGTCCAGCGCCTGCTCCGCCGTCAGCCAGCTCATCGGTCCTCATATTGATCAATTGCATCAAGATTGACGTCAATAGGAATAGATCCGATCTAATCGGATAGTCAAAGGAGAACAGTAATGAAAAGTGGTCTTGAAGATGTCATTGCCGCAGAAACCAAGCTATCGGACGTCGATGGCGCTGCCGGTCGTCTGATCATTCGGGGCGTGTCGCTGGATGATCTGGTGGCAACCAGCCGCTACGAAGATGTCGCCGCGCTTCTGCTCGATGGCCTGTTCGACGAACATATCGACGCAGCCTTGATCCGCAAACAGCTCGGCGCAGCCCGCGTCGCACTCTTTACGCATGTCGAAGCCGCTGACGCCGCCGTACTCGCGCTGCCGCCGGTGGACGCGGTGCGCGCCTTGCTGGCGCGCGTTGCAGACGGGGAGGATTTTGCCACCGCTCTCCGCCTGATGGCGGCGCCTGCCGTCTTCCTGCCGGCTGTACTGCGATTGCAAAAGGGCGAAACGCCGATCAAGCCGGATGCCTCGCTCTCGCAATCGGCCGATATTCTGCACATGCTCACCGGTCGCGCACCGACGGCAGAACAGACGGCAGGGCTCGACGCCTACCTCGTGACGATTTCCGATCACGGCCTGAATGCGTCGACTTTCGCGTCGCGCGTCATCGCCTCGACCCATGCCGGTCTGACCTCCTCCGTGCTTGCGGCAATCAGCGCCCTCAAAGGCCCGCTGCATGGCGGCGCCCCCGGCCCGGTTCTTGACATGCTTGATGCCGTCGGCAAGCCCGAGAATGCCCGTACCTGGCTGTCAAACGCGCTCGATCATGGCGAGCGGCTGATGGGCTTCGGCCATCGCATCTATCGCGTCCGCGATCCGCGCGCCGACGCCTTGAAGACGGCGTTGAAGCCGATCTTCGCAAGCGGACAGGCAGATGCCGGACGTATTGCCCTGGCGGAAGCCATCGAGGCGGCGGCCCTCGCCTTGCTCAAGGAGCGCAAGCCGGATCGCCCCCTCGACGTCAATGTCGAATATTACACCGCCCTGCTGCTCGATGCGCTCGGCTTCCCGCGCAGCTCCTTCACCGGCGTCTTCGCGATCGGCCGAACCGTCGGCTGGATCGCCCATGCGCGCGAACAGACGCTCGACGGGCGCCTGATCCGTCCGCAGTCGCGCTATGTCGGCCCGCTGCCGAAGGCGGCGTAGGCAGATCTGTCAGCAGATGGAATTCAGGCGGCCGCGGACTGGCGCGGCCGCATCATGCCTTCGCGGATGTGGAGGGCAAGCTCGAGCGCCTGCGGCGTTGCGCTACCCTTCGGCAGATGCAGGTTGATGGCAAAGACCGGCAGTTCGGGCAGGCCCTGCTCGACGGTGAGAATATCGAGATCGGCGGGAACGGTGGAGGCAAGCCAGGCGGTGACAGCCAGATCCGTGCGCACCGTCGCAGTCGTCGCCTCGATATTGCCGTTCTCGAATACCGTCCGCCAGCGCAGCCCATCCTTGCCGAGCGCTGCAAAGACAGACGATCGGAAGGCGCAGGTATCGGCGACCATCGAGATCGGCAGAGGCACCTTGCGATGGGCATTGCCGGCCTTCGCGCCGACCCAGACGAGCCGCTCGACAGCCAGGCATTCGCCTTGCGACGTGCCGTAAGGCTCCTCCACCACGCAGAGGTCGACGGTTCCGTTTCCCAACTCTTCGAGCAGTTCCGGCGACGATGCGCAGACCAGCGAAATCTCCACCTGCGGATGGCGCTCCGCATAGGATTTGAGGACGGGCGCCAGCGTCGCACCGACCAGATCATAGGGAACGCCGAGCCGGACGCTGCCGCGAACCGTCCTTTCCGTCATGTCGTTCCAGATCTCGTCATTCAAGACAAGCAGGCGGCGGGCATTGCCGAGCAGCCGTTCGCCGGTTTCGGTCAAACGCAATCCGCGCCTGTCACGCTCGAACAAGGTGCAGTCGAGCATGTCTTCCAGACGCTTAATCTGCTGGCTGATGGCGCCTTGGGTCATGTGCAGCATATTGGCGGCAATCGTCATGCTGCCCTGGTCGGCAACGGCGGCGAAGGTTCTGATGAGAGCGATGTCGAAGTTTCGGATCATGCCGGCATTATAATTGCTAATGCCTTGATCCTTCAATATTCGATTTCATGATGCAAAGGTGCCGTCTATGCCTTTTCTCGATATGGAGAAAAGCTGGATATGACGATCGAACCCCTGTTGCCACTGATCCTGTTCGCGTTGGTTTCCACCATAACGCCGGGCGGCGCGACGACGCTTGCGACCGCATCTGGCGCGCATTTCGGCTTTCGCCGGTCGATCCCCGTCATGGGTGGCTTTGCTTTTGGCCTGGGCTCCATGGCCTGTGCGGCGGCTGCCGGGCTTGGCGGCCTGTTGATGGCTCTGCCGATGTTGCAGATCGCCATGAAGACATTGGGTTCGCTCTATCTGATCTGGCTCGCCGTTCGGATCGGTAGAAGCGGAGAGCCGCGCGAGGCTGGTCAGATGGCAAGGCCGACAGGCTTTCTGGCCGGCGTCTGGATGCTCTGGCACAATCCCAAGGGTTGGGCCATGACGATGGGCGCCGCCGCCTCTTTCGCTGCGCTTGCGAACAGCCCACTGACGCTCGCCATCCTGCTCGGACTGACCTTCTGTGTGATGGCAGCACTCTCGCTGACGTTGTGGTGCGCACTGGGCCAGCTGTTCGCCCGTCTGTTGAGGGCGCCTTGGCAATGGCGCGCCCTCAATATCGTCCTCGCCTGCCTTCTCTTGCTCTCGATCATCCCGATGTGGCGCGATTGATCTCAGGAATGATTGATCTGCAGGTTGTCATATCCCCGCATCTTGTAAAGCACGGTCGAGATCAGCCAGCTCAAGATGAAAATGCCGACGACGGCGAAGCCGAAATTGGCAAGATTGCCGTTCATCTCGCCGATGAAACTCCAGAAGCCGCCTTGAAGGCCAAGCTTGTCGGCGATCAATCCCAACGCCTCGATGCCGCCGATGAAAATAGCGACGACGACCGATGCGGCTGTGATCGTCAGATTATACCAGAGCTTGCGCACCGGCTTGACGAAGGCCCAGCCATAGGCACCCGTCATCAGCGTGCTGTCGAGCGTATCCATCAGCGACATGCCCGCGGTGAACAGCGCCGGGAAGACGAGGATGGTCCAGAAAGACATGCCTTCAGCGGCTTGCGCGGCAGAGATGCCGAGAAGCCCGATTTCCGTTGCCGTGTCGAAGCCGAGACCGAAGAGGAAGCCGATCGGATACATGTGCCAGGAGCGGGTCACGACACTGAACATCGGACGGAAGATGCGCGCCAGAAAGCCGCCGCCGGCAAGCAGCGTGTCGAGATCTTCCTCCGCAATCCTTTCGCCCTTCTGTGCCCGCCTGAAAGCAGACCATACGCTCCTGAGGACGAAAAGATTGGCGATACCGATCAAAAGCAGAAACACGGCAGAAACCGTCGTGCCGATGACGCCGCCGATATCGTGGAAGGAATCGAGCTGGCTCTGCATGGCGGCCGCCGTCGCGGCAATCAGGATCGAGGCGATGACGACGATCGAGGAGTGGCCGAGCGAGAAGAAGAAGCCGACGGCATAGGGTTGCTTCTTTTCCTGCATGAGTTTGCGCACGACATTGTCGATCGCGGCGATATGATCGGCGTCGAAGGCGTGGCGAAGGCCGAACATGTAGGCAAGAAGCGCAATGCCCAGCAGCGAGGGCCGGTCGGCGAAAGCGACCCAAGCCCAGATCCAGGCGGCAATATTGAATGCGATCAGCAGCGCGAAAGTGAAAATGATCTTGGCTCCCGGCCTGTCGGCGCGATCGTCAAATGGATTGATGATCATACTTTTGTTCCCGTTATGCTTACTCGAACAGTGCCACGGAAACGGAGGCGGCGCGACAGTCAAATGACGTAAGTGCCGAAGTTTTTCGCAGTGTTGCAAAAATGGGCAAACCCGGCGAATGCCGGGTGTGCCCAATCGATCTCTCACCTTCTTTCGAACGGGTAGCCCTCATCAGCCCAGCCAGTGATGCCGCCGATCATGACCTTCACGCGCTTGCCGAGGCTGCCGAGGCGGAGTGCGGCCTTGTCCGTACCGTTGCAATGCGGGCCGGCGCAATAGACGACGAACAGCGTATCCTCAGGCCACTCCGCCATCTTCCGTGCGGTCATCTTGCCATGAGGTAGGTTGATCGCGCCCGGAATATGCTGATCCTGGAACATGGCCGGCCCGCGAACATCGAGCAGAACGAAATCCACATTGCCCGATATCATCGACTGATGGACGTCTGAGCAATCGGTCTCGAAAGCAAGCTTTTGGGCATAGTGCTCCGCGACGAGGCTCGGCGCTGCGGCGGGGATTTCACTGACTAGGGACATGGAACGCTCCTTGTTTGGTTCGGGGCATTCATGCCTCAGCGATCCCGCAGTTGAAATTGGCTGAAATGCCATATAGCGTCAAAATCATGCCAAACTCTGATAAATCCAATCTTCTCGGCCCTCATGTCGTTACGCTCGTCTATGACGGCCTTTGCACCTTCGAGTTCGGCGTTGCCTATGAAATCTTCGGCCTGCCACGCCCCGAAATGGGAGAGGATTGGTACCGCTTTTCTGCCTGTGCGATCGAGGACGGCCCGTTGCGTGCCGCCGGCGGACTGACCGTTCAGGTCGATCACGGTCTCGAAGTCATTGCCGAGGCCGACCTGATCGTCGTGCCCGGATGGCGTGGCATCGGAACGCCGGTCCCTGCCCCGCTGGTTGCCAAGCTACAGGCGGCCAGCCGCCGCGGCGTTCGCATCATGTCGCTATGTTCCGGCGTGGCTGTGCTCGCCGCGGCGGGACTGCTCGCCGGCCGCAAGGCGACGACGCATTGGCGCTATGTCGATTCCATTGCCGCACGCTACCCGGATATAGCAGTCGATGCCGATGTCCTCTATGTCGATGAAGACCGCGTGCTGACGGCCGCCGGCAGTGCCGCCGCGATCGATCTCTGCCTGCATGTCGTTCGCAGGGATTTCGGACCTGATATCGCCAATAGCGTCGCGCGTCGGCTGGTGGTGCCGCCGCATCGCGAGGGTGGCCAGGCGCAATATATCGAGACCCCGGTTCTAAGGCAGCACGAGGGTGCGCGCCTGGGGCCTTTGCTCGAATGGATGCGGGAACGTCTGCAGGAAGAACAACCCATTGCTACGCTTGCCGCGCGGGCCGGCATGAGCGTGCGGACATTTCAGCGCCGCTTCGAGTCGACAACCGGCATGGCGCCGGGCGAATGGCTGTTGAGCGAGCGGCTGCGGCGTGCCCGCGACCTGCTGGAGAAGCAGGCTGCCATCTCACTTGACGATGTGGCGGTGGCGAGCGGATTTGGATCGCTCGCCACCATGCGCCATCATTTTCGGGAGAAGCTTGCGGTCAGCCCGAGCGACTACCGCAAGCGGTTCGCTATTCTTAAACCAGCCGGCTCTGTTCCGTCGCTGCTTCGATGAAGCTCGAAAACAGCGGATGCGGCTCCAGCGGCCGGGACTTCAGCTCCGGGTGATACTGAACGCCGATGAACCACGGATGGTCAGCATATTCGATCGTCTCGGGCAGAACACCGTCCGGCGACATGCCAGAGAAGGTCAAGCCGCAATTTTCCAGTCTGTCCTTGTAATCGACGTTGACTTCGTAGCGGTGGCGATGGCGCTCCGAAATATCGGTGGAGCCGTAGATTTCGGAAATCTTCGTACCCTTCTTCAGAGCCGCCTTGTAGGCGCCGAGACGCATCGTCCCGCCGAGATCGCCAGAGGCCGTGCGCTTCTGCAGCTCGTTGCCCTTCAGCCATTCGGTCATCAGGCCGACCACCGGCTCCTTCGTCGGACCGAATTCGGTCGACGACGCGTTCTCGACGCCGGCCAGATTACGCGCCGCTTCAATGACGGCCATCTGCATGCCGAAGCAGATGCCGAAATACGGCACCTTGCGCTCGCGTGCGAAACGCGCTGCCAGAATCTTGCCTTCCGAACCGCGCTCGCCGAAGCCGCCGGGTACGAGAATGCCGTGGACCTTTTCGAGATAAGGCGCCGGATCTTCCTTTTCGAAGACTTCCGACTCGATCCATTCAAGCTTGACCTTCACCCGGTTGGCGATGCCGCCGTGATGCAGCGCTTCGATCAGCGACTTATAGGCATCCTTGAGGCCGGTATATTTGCCGACAATGGCAATCGTCACCTCGCCTTCCGGCGTGCGGATACGGTTGCAGACCTCTTCCCACTCTTCCAGGCGCGGCTTCGGAGCCGGTTCGATTCCGAAGGCGGCCAGCACTTCATTGTCCAGGCCTTCCTTGTGGTAGGCCATCGGCACGTCATAGATGTTGGCGACGTCGAGCGCCTGAATGACGGCAGATTCCCGCACGTTACAGAAGAGCGAAAGCTTGCGGCGTTCGGCTTCCGGGATCTCGCGATCGGCACGCACGAGCAGGATGTCGGGATGAATACCGAGTGCCTGCAGCTCCTTGACGGAATGCTGGGTCGGCTTGGTCTTGAGTTCGCCCGCGGCCGGAATATAGGGCATCAGCGTCAGATGGACGTAGACCGCAGTGCCGCGCGGCAGGTCATTGCCGAGCTGGCGGATCGCTTCCATGAACGGCATGGCTTCGATATCGCCGACCGTGCCGCCGATTTCGCAGATGACGAAATCATAGTCCTCATTGCCTTCCGTCACGAAATCCTTGATCTCGTTGGTGACATGCGGAATGACCTGAACGGTTGCGCCGAGATAGTCGCCACGGCGTTCCTTGTCGATGATGTTCTTGTAGATGCGACCGGTGGTGATGTTGTCGGTCTTGGTGGCCGAGCGGCCGGTGAAGCGCTCGTAGTGGCCGAGATCGAGGTCTGTTTCCGCACCGTCGTCGGTGACGAAGACCTCGCCGTGCTGGGTCGGGCTCATGGTGCCCGGGTCCACGTTCAGATAGGGGTCGAGTTTGCGCAGGCGGACTCGATAACCACGAGCCTGCAACAACGCTCCGAGAGCCGCAGCCGCAATTCCTTTTCCGAGGGAAGAAACCACGCCGCCTGTGATGAATACATATCGCGCCATGGGAGTCACCGGATACCTTTTCACAAATGATTCCGCTAGCCCTAAAATTCGTTTCCGGAATTTTGGCTACAGAACGCGGAATATGGACAAAACAAAACCGGCAGATCCGAGGACCTGCCGGGGATGATCTTCAGCGACCGGAATTACTTACCGGTCGGGACGCCGCCGTTATCGGCCGGCGCGGGAGTAGTCGTAGCCGGAGCGGTCTGCTGACCGGTCGCGGCCGGAGCCTGCTGTGCAGGTGCTGCAGCCGCCGGCTGATTGGTGGTTGCAGGGGCAGCCTGGTTCGTCGTGGCAGGCGGGGTTGCCTGCGACTGCGGAGCGACAGCACCACTGTTCGGAACACCGCTATTGTCAGCCGGCTTCGGCTGCGTGGTTGCGGGCGCTGCGCCATTCTGGCCGCCGAGCGAATCAAGGATGCCGTTGCCCTGGCCAGCCGTGCTCGGGATACGGTTGAGAATATCCGTCGGGCGGGCCTCGAAGCGCGACAGCACGTTCATGCCGAGTGCCAGCACGAAGAACAGCGTGGCCAGGATGGCCGTGGTGCGCGTCAGCGCATTGGCTGTACCGCGCGCAGACATGAAGCCCGATCCGCCGCCGATGCCGAGGCCGCCACCTTCGGAGCGCTGAATCAGCACCACGCCGATAAGGGCGACGACAACCATGAGATAGATGACAAGCAGTACGGTTTGCATAGATCCAGTCCTGCCCGGTGCGGGCATCAAAAATAAAAGCTCGCGGCTCTTTACATGAGGCTCTCGCCTATTCCAAGCCCTTTTAAGGCTGGAACTCCGGGCAAGTTGTTGCTTCAGGCGAACTGCCGTTCGAATGCGGCATAAATGGCAAGGAAGTCGGTCGCTTTCAAGCTCTGTCCGCCGACGAGCACGCCGTTGACATGCGGAATGTCGAGAAGATCGCGTGCATTGGCGCCGCTCACCGACCCGCCGTAAAGGATTCGCATGTTTGCGCCCTCCTTGCCGAAGCGTTCGATAAGCTCTGCGCGCATGAAGGCATGCGCCTCCTCGACGTTTTCGCTGGTCGGGACCACGCCGGTACCGATCGCCCAGACCGGCTCGTAGGCGATTACGGTCGTCGCGGCCGTCGAGCCGTCGGGCACGGAGCCGATCAACTCCCGCTTCAAGACGTCGAGCGTCTGGCCGCTGTTGCGCTCGTAGGCGGTTTCGCCGATGCAGATGATGGCGATGAGACCGGCATCATGCGCTGCCTGGGCCTTGGCCCGCACCAGCATGTCGCTTTCCGCGTGATTTCTGCGGCGCTCGGAATGACCGACGATGACGTGGGTGCCGAAGCAATCGGCAATCATCTCGGCCGAGATGTCACCGGTATGCGCGCCACAGACCTGCTGATGGCAATCCTGGGCGCCGATGGCGAGCGGGCTGTCGTCGCAAAGTGCGGTCGCGACATAGAGCAAGGTCGCCGGGGGGCAGAGCAACGTATCGATTTTCTCGGACAACGGCGCCTTGACGCCATCCGCGATCGCCTTGATCTGGTCGAGGCTCGCACGCGTGCCGTTCATCTTCCAGTTTCCGGCCAGGAGCGGCCGTATGGTCTTCGTCATTCCGATGTCTCCCCCTATTTCATCCATCGGACTAACAAAAAGGAGGAGCAAAGGAAAGTTATCGGATGCGGCCGAAACCGGTTCAAATCGTTTGAAAAAATGCTTATCCGGAAAATATGCCGAATTGGGCGATATGTTTCAGGATGCCTGTGGATCGACAATCCAATTGAGCACCTTGCGCCAATCGGTCATGCGCACAGGCGTTCCATGATTCCCGGTCTCAAAAAGCGTAAAGCGCGAGGGATAATGCGCCTTGTAGAGTTTTTCGAATAGAGCCTGCTGATCCGCCGCGGCATAGACCGGGTCTCTGCTGCCATGGGTGAACCAGAGCGGCAGCTTCGCCTTGTAGAAGGCGCTCTTGGTGAAATCCGGATCGGTAACGCCGCTCAGGATCGCCATGCCCTTCAGGCGCTTGACGCTTTCGGCATCGCGGGTGATGCCCCAGCAAATGAAGCTGCCCATGGACGCGCATGTCAGGATGACAGGCTTGCCGCCAGACTGCTCGTAGGAATAACGGATCAGCGCCGCGATATCGGCAACGCCGTTGCTGTCGAAACCTCTGACGCTCGGCGCGTAGTAGGTGCCGCCGTTACGGTAAGCCAAATTCTTCAGCCGGTTGAAATTGCCGCCGAACGTATAATCGTTGGAGCCGAGCCGGCGGTCGCCGCCGCGCCCATGAATGAAGATGACGGTAAAGGCCTGCTTCGATGCCGGACCTATGCGGGTGACATCGACCTTGCGGTCGCCGAGCTGCAGCGTCTCGTCTTCCTGCGCCTTCCAGCGCACGCCGGTATCGACATAGGCCGGCTTGACACGCTTTTCCGGAATCTGGTCGCGGCCGTTGATATCTCGCATTTCCTGATAGTCGATCGTCTGGAAAGCGCCGTTGTCGTGGCTCTCGATGACCGTCTGATTGGAAAAGAGCTCATCCTTGAAAGGTTTCAGCATGTCGGCTGCCGCCCCTTGGACGGTCGCCAGAAGCAAAATGCCCGAGATTGCGGACAGGACGGGCAAATGAGCTGTGGACATTCGCATGCGGATACTTCCTCAAATCGGCCAACGGGCTTGCCATTCTTCACCCGGCAACGCAAATCTCATTCATGAATCTGCCCCGTCATGGGGCGCCATCGCTCTTCTGCGCCGTTTCTGGCAGAATCACGGTGATTCGCGAATACCGGCGACAAATGCGATAATAAAGGGGTCTGGCCCCACCAGAACAAATCTGAGCAGCTTGAAATTCTATGGATAACAGCAACGATCTCTTCTCCGGCCTCCCCCGCTCGCCGAAACCGGAAGCAGCGGAAAAGCCGGTCACCAAGGCAGAAAAGCCCGCCGTCGCGCCCGCACAACGCGCGGCCCCGACGACTTCGTCGTCGGAGGAATACGGTGCGAGCTCCATCCGCGTTCTCGAAGGGCTCGAGCCTGTTCGCATGCGCCCCGGCATGTATATCGGCGGCACGGACGAGAAGGCGCTGCACCATCTCTTCGCCGAAGTCATCGACAACTCCATGGACGAGGCAGTTGCCGGCCATGCCAATTTCATCGAGGTCTATCTCGATCGTCAGGGCTATCTGACCGTCACGGATAACGGCCGCGGCATTCCTGTCGAAAATCATCCGCAGGTCCCCGGCAAGTCGACGCTCGAAGTCATCATGACCAAGCTGCATGCCGGCGGCAAGTTCGACGGCAAGGCCTACGAGACCTCCGGCGGTCTGCACGGCGTCGGCGTGTCCGTCGTCAACGCGCTGTCGGACGATATGGAAGTCGAGGTTGCCCGCAATCGCAAGCTCTATCGCCAGCGCTTCTCGCGCGGCCTGCCGGTCGGCGGCATCGAAGAACTGGGCGATGTGCATAACCGGCGCGGCACGCGCGTCCGCTTCCACCCCGATCCGCAGATCTTCGGCGACCACGCCCGCTTCGAGCCGGCCCGCGTCTTCCGCATGGCCCGTTCCAAGGCCTATCTGTTCGGCGGTGTCGAGATCCGCTGGGTCTGCGATCCGGAGCTTGTGCCAGAAGGTGGTGATGTTCCGGAGAAGGCCGTCTTTCACTTCCCCGGCGGCCTGAAGGACTATCTCAAGGCGACGATGGGCAACGAGTTCACCGTCACCCGCGAGATCTTTGCCGGCAAGTCGGAAAAGGAAAGCGGTCACGGCTCGCTAGAATGGGCGATCACCTGGTACGGCGGCGACCCGCAGATCCATTCCTATTGCAACACGATCCCGACGCCCGAAGGCGGCACGCATGAGGCCGGCTTCCGAATTGCGCTCACCAAGGGCCTGAAGAACTATGCCGAGCTGACGCAAAACAAGCGTGCGGCCAATATCTCGACCGAAGACGTGATGATATCAGGCGTCGGCATGCTGTCGATCTTCATCCGCGAGCCCGAATTCGTGGGCCAGACGAAGGACAGGCTTGCGACGGTGGAGGCCCAGCGCCTGGTCGAAAATGCTCTGCGCGATCCCTTCGATCACTACCTTACCGACAATCCGGGCGAAGCCGAAAAGCTGCTGGAATGGGTGATCGAACGCTCCGAAGAGCGCATGCGTCGCCGCAAGGAGAAGGAAGTCAACCGCAAGACCGCCGTGCGCAAGCTGCGCCTGCCCGGCAAGCTGGCGGATTGCTCGCAAAGCGCCGCCGAAGGCGCCGAACTCTTCCTGGTCGAGGGCGATTCGGCAGGTGGCTCGGCCAAGCAGGCGCGCAACCGCACCAACCAGGCGATCCTGCCGCTGCGCGGCAAGATCCTCAACGTCGCCAGCGCCGGCCGCGAAAAACTGTCCGCCAATCAGCAGATCACTGATCTCGTCCAGGCGCTCGGTTGCGGCACGCGCACGAAATATCGCGAGGAGGATCTTCGCTATCAGCGCATCGTCGTGATGACCGATGCCGACGTCGACGGTGCCCATATCGCTTCGCTGCTGATCACCTTCTTCTATCAGGAAATGCCGGAGCTGATCCGCCAGGGCCATCTCTTCCTGGCCGTGCCGCCGCTCTACAAGATCACGCAGGGCTCGAAATCCATCTATGCCCGCGATGACGCCCATCGTCTGGAACTGATGCAGACGGAATTCAAGGGCAAAGCCAAGGTCGAGATCAGCCGCTTCAAGGGTCTCGGCGAAATGCTGCCGGCGCAGCTCAAGGAAACGACGATGGACCCGTCCAAGCGCACTTTGCTGCGCGTCGAGATCGACGAGGTCGATTTCGAGGGAACCCGCGACGCGGTCGACAATCTGATGGGCACCAAGGCCGAGGCCCGCTTCCGGTTCATCCAGGAACGGGCTGCATTCGCCGAGGATCTCGATATCTGACGCCCAATATTTGACGAAAGAGCAACCAAAAATTGCCGCGTCTGACGGATTCGCGAAATTTAATCAGATTGTCGGATATCCGTTACGCAGGCGTCACGGATGAATGTGTAGATGGCGGCATCGCTCTTGATGCCTCCATTTTACTGATCGGGTTGACGATTTCGCCATGTTGAAGCCATTTCTGACCACTGCCGCCATTCTCCTCTTTGGCCATTCGGCCTATGCGCTCGATATCGGAACGACGATCGACGTGCCCTGTCCCTTTGGCGACTGCAAGGCCGGTATCAGCCTCGCCTATCTCGGCAATCACGACATTCCCACCGGCTTCATGGAAAATGGCGTTGAGGTCGGCGGCCTGTCGGGCATCGATTTCGATCCCTCGACCGGCCGCTATATCGCAATCAGCGATGACCGTTCTGAGAAAGCGCCGGCGCGGTTCTATAATGTCGACATCGATGTCGACGCCAGCGGCCTGAAGGGTGTCGCCGTCGTCGATCACGTCACACTAAAGGACAAAGACGGCCAGCCTTTCGCAATCAAGAAGGTGGACGGCGAGGCCATTCGGCTCGGCAAGGACGGCATCTACTGGACCAGCGAAGGCGACGGCAAGGCGCTGCTGTCGCCCTTCGTGCGCGTCGCCAATCGCGACGGCAGCTTCCTTCGCGAATTCTCATTGCCCGACGGCTTTGCCCCAACCGCGGACAAAAGCGCGGGCATCCGCGACAATCTCGCGTTTGAAGGCTTGGCATTCCTTGCCGGCGGTGACGTGCTGGTGGCCACGGAATCGGCTCTCTATCAGGACGGGCCGATCACGAGTTTGACCAACGGCGCGCTTGCACGTCTCATCCGCTACGATGCGGCGACCGGCGCGCAGAAGGCGCAATATGTCTATCCGATCTCGCCCATTCCGCAGGCGCCTTCGACGGCGAGCGGCTGGAATGACTTCGGTCTGTCCGAGATCATGGCGCTGGACGATCACCGTCTCCTGTCGATCGAGCGCGGCTTCGCGCAAGGCATCGGCAATTCGGTCGTCATCAATATGTTCGATCTCGATGGCGCCACGGACGTCGCCCATATCCCGTCGCTTGCGAAGACAGATCAGCGCATCGTGCCCGTGCGCAAGACGCAAATCCTGGATCTGCGCGCGCTCGGTCTTGCACCCGACAATATCGAAGGCATCACCTTCGGCAAGTCAAAGGACGGCACCGATCTGCTGATCCTGGTGGCCGACAACAATTTCAATCCGATGCAGAAAACGCAGTTTTTCGCCTTCAAGATCATCAGACGCCCCTCCTGATATCTTGCGCCAGTCGTGTTAATGTCATGGCCGCATAATAAAGAGGCTTTGAAGCCGTTGCTCTTGAAACGGCCAAGATCATACCCCATAACCGGGTGATCTAGTAAAGAGGGGCAAAGTAAGTCCGGTGGGTGTATTTGAACGTCATAAGCCAAAGGAGCATCGGTGGCTGGGGCCGAGTGCGCATGCGCGCATGCCATTGATACCATCCATTTCCGCGGCGCGTTGGCTGCTGATTTTGATTGCCGTTGCCGGCATCTATTTCTTCTATGGCTTTCTCGTTCCGGTTCTGGCGGCAGCCGTGATCGGCTTTGCCACCTGGCCGCTCTATAGCGATATCGTACGCCGCACCGGCGGCAATACGACGCTTGCCGCCACCATCGCCATCGCCTTCATCGTGACGTTTCTTGTCCTGCCGATCGTGCTTTCAGCCCTTTATATGGCCAGCGAGGTGCGTGACTGGTTTGCCTGGGCCATCCATGTGAATCGCGAGGGGGCGCCGACGCCCGAATGGATATTGGCCCTGCCCGTCATCGGCTCCTGGCTCGGCGAGCAGTGGACGCAATATGTCGGCAGCCCGGGCTCGCTCGGCGAATTGGCTCAACTCGTAAGCGGCGCCCATATCGGCAACATCTACCGCGCGGTACTGGCCGCGGGCGGTGGCGCATTCCATGTCATGCTGACCTTGCTGTTCATGTTGATCGCGCTGTTCTTCATCTATCGCGACGGCTCGACATTCGTTCGCCAGGTCGATCTGCTTGGCGAACGTATCCTGCCCAATCGCTGGGAGCGGATTTCCCGCGTTGTGCCGGCGACGATCAGTTCGACGGTCATGGGCATGACGCTGATTGCCATCGGCGAGGGTATCGTTCTCGGCGTGGCCTATTGGATCGCCGGCGCTCCCTCCGCCATCACGCTCGGCGTTCTTACGGGCGTCATGGCTCTGGTGCCGGGCGGCGCGCCGCTTTCGATGTCCCTCGTCTCGATCTATCTCGTTGCCAGCGGTTCGCTTTGGGCCGGTATCGCCCTCTTCCTCTGGGGCACGATCGAGCTCTTCATCGTAGACAAGACGCTTCGCCCGAAGCTTGTCGGTGGGCCGATCAAGCTGCCGTTTCTTCCGACCTTCTTCGGTCTGGTCGGCGGCGTGAAGACGATGGGCTTCCTCGGCCTCTTCATCGGCCCGGTCCTGATGGCGATCATCGTCGCAATCTGGCGTGAATGGATTCGCGAGGCCGAATTGACGGAAGAGCAGCATGCGCAGGAGCCCGAACTCCAGTTGCATGTGCGGGACGCTTCCGAACGTTGATCCGCTGACTGGTTTAGGGCAGCCGTTTTTCCATGAACAGGCTGAGCGGGTCCGGCTGATAGCTGCCGAAAGCCGGGATTTCGAGATAGCCGAAGTTCCGGTAGAGGCCGATCGCTTCGGGTTGATATATGCCGGTCTCCAGCCGGATCGCTGAAAGGCTTCTTTCGAGCGCCGCCGTTTCGAGCGTCTCCATGAGCTTGCGCGCCACTCTACGGCCTCTGGCGGCAGGATCGACGAACATGCGCTTGAGCTCCGCCGTGCCGTCGCCGGCGTCCACCAATGCGCAACATCCGACGATCATATCCTCTAACCTCGCGACCCAGAACGTCACTTCTGTCTTCTCCAGCGAAGTCAGGTCAAGGATGTGGTTGCTCTCGGGCGGATAGAGCGACTCCGCATAGGCGCTCGACATGTCGAGAAGACGGATAACGCCTTCCTGACGTGGGGATTCGATAGCAATCGTCAGCGACAAGATAAACCTCGGAAAATAGAACGCCCGCTGGATATCACGCGGCAGCGAGTGTCGCCAGTGCAGCAAAGCTGCGCGCGGCCTGTCGCCGCTCGGCATTGGCAAGCTTCTCCACCATGTCGAGGAGCTGTGTCGTCGCCGCCGGAGCCGGCTCCGCAAGGCGGAATTTGCGCATCAGGCGCGAAGAAACGTCTTCCAGCAAAGCCGTGCCGTTCTTGCGTGAGGATTCACGCCAGATCATCGTAGCCTCGACGAAGACCCTGCTGATATCACGGGAAAGACCAGCGCTTTCGTAGAGCGCGCGGATGGCATGGAGCCGGCCCCTGGAGATGATCGAGCGCACGCGCCGCTCGTCGCAGCCGGAAAGGCTGGTGATCGCGCAGGCGAAGAAATCAACCTTGCCGGAGCACAATGCGTGCATCAGGAAAGCCGGCGTCAGCCAGCCATTCTGCCTCAAATGCTCGACCAAATCCGGCAGTTGCTCATGCTGCGTCGTTCCGGCGATCGCGACGGTCGCGGATTCGGTCGCCTCACGCGTCACCTGCTGCAGTCTGGTATTGCCGATAAAGGTTTGGACGAATGCCGATTCCGAAAGCGCGTCGCTAACCTTATCCATCAGCAGATGCCTGACATCGGAAGACAGCATGTCCCGCGACAGCAGCAAGCCGCGTATATCCGCGCAATCGCCCAGGCGCTCCGCGATGCGCTTGAGCGAGACCTGTGAAAGTTGAGCGCCGTCGTTTTCAAGCAGGCAAAGGATTTCGGTCTCTCCACCGATCTCGGCAAGCGCGGCGCAAACGGCGCAGGGCACCTGTCCGCGTGAAGCGATGAAAACCCGCGCCACGTCGCTGCCATGCAATACGAGATCGATAAGATCTCCATCGGTAAATACCGGCGAAAACAGGATGATCTGCCCTGCAATCTCAGGCTGATCTTCGGCAAGGGACAGGATGACGTTGCGCGGCGCGCCGGCCGAATGCGCGACGGCCTCGGCAAGCGCCAACCGCACGCGAGGGGATGGATCGTCGAGCAGATAGGTCATCGCCATCTTGGCGGCGTTCCGCTCTTCCTGCGGCATTTCCGACTGCAGATAGGCTCTGCCGAGCGCATTCGCCGCCCTGGCTCTGCTTTCTGCCTTAGCGGTCTCTGCCCACCGAAGAAATGCTTCTATGATCACGTAATGCCCCGATATCAACGAGGCGATTCTTGCCCCGTAAATTCATGTGGTTCACGCTATCGGGGAAAGGTTTACGGGACGTTTACCTTGCTTATTAACCTTTCGCATATCGATGCGGTCGGCGTGCCTCAGGGCGCCTTTGGTCTGATCATCTCGAAGACGTCGCTGCCCTCGCTATAATCCATGTAGCCCATGCGGGCGACGGGACGCGCAAGCGCCATGTCCAGCCTGCCGTTGCGAATGATCGTCTCATCGATATGGATGCCGACGACCTGGCCAATGACCATGATGTTTTCCGACGACTCGCCATCAAGGCCCTTCGGCTCCAGCACTTCCGTCACCCGGCATTCGAGAACCGCGAAGGCTTCGCCGACATAGGGTGCGTCCACCAGCTTGCCCGGTGTCGCCGTCAGGCCAGCCAGCTCGAATTCGTTGACGCCATAGGGCACGGCGATGGAGGAATGGTTCATCTTCTCGACGATATGGCGGCTGACGAGATTGGCGGTGAATACCCCTGTTTCCTCGACATTGCGCACGCTGTCTTTACGCCCAGCCGAAGAGAACATCACCAGCTTCGGCCGATCGCTGACCGCATTGAAAAAGGAATAGGGAGAGAGGTTCAGCGAACCATCCCTGCCCTTGCTGCCGATCCAGCCGATCGGCCGCGGCGCGACGATCGCCTTGAAGGGATCGTGCGCCAGGCCATGGCGATTGGTATCCGTCGTATAGAACATCACGCGTCCCCGCCGACCCAGGTGACGGTTTCCGATAGTTCCGGGCGCGGACGCTCGACCGGCGGAAAGCTCGTCGAGCCGATATGGATGAAGCCGGCGACCTTCTCGCCCGGCTTGACGCCGAGGAGCGGATAGGCACGCTCATCGAAGGCAAACCATTCTGTCAGCCAGTTGGAGACCCAGCCATGGGCATTGGCTGCGATCAGCAGGTTCAGGCAAAGCGCGCCGGCCGACATCAGCTGCTCCCACTCCGGAATCTTGAAATGCGGCGCGGCCGTGCTGACGACTGCGATGACGACAGGGGCACGCGTGAAGCGGGTACGCTCCACCTGGATCATTTCTTCCGACAGGTCGGGCTTGGCTTCCAGTGCGAGCTTCAGCAGTTCCTCGCTGATGCGCGCACGCTCCTCGCCGCGATAGACGACGAAGCGCCAGGGCGCGAGCTTGCCGTGATCCGGCACGCGTGAGGCCAGCCGGAGAATCTCCTCGATCTCCGCCTTGTCCGGCCCTGGCTCCGACATCTGGAACGCGGGGATCGATCGACGCACCGCGAGATAGTCGACCAGCTTGATATCGGTTTTCATTGAGGAACTGCCTTCATTTTGGCTTGTGGTAGGAAGTGGGTCTTGAATTTGCCACCGCATTGGTTTTGAAGTGGCGTGTGTTTTATCGGAAGTCAATCGGTTGGGTATCCATGTCAGGCATTTCATCCGCTCGCCGGTTGAGCGCGGTTTTCGCGATGCTTGCGGGCTTGAGCACTGCCGCCTCTGGCCAGGAGGCCTTCAAGGAGTTCAAGCAGCTTGACGGCAGCGTCAAGATGCCGAAGCTCAATGCCTTTGCAGCGCCGAATGGTGAGAATTCGGCCGCCCGGACATTGCGCGACGTTTCTCTCGAAGCCAAGCTGACGCCCCAGAGCAGCCCGCAGCAGCAGGGCCTTGCCTGGTATGTCTTCAGTCCGATAGCAGGCGCTGACGGCAAGCTGCCGCTGGTTGCCAGTTCGCGCGGAGGCTCCGCCTCCTTCCACCTTCTGCCCGGTGATTACTTCGTCAACGTCTCCTTCGGCCGTGCCGGCGTTACCAAGCGGCTGAGCGTGCCTGAAAGCGGCGATACCCAGAAGCAGACGATGGTTCTCGATGCTGGGGGCATGGTCTTGAACGCCGTATCCGGCCCCGATGTCCGTATCCCGCCCAAGGAGCTGAGCTTCTCGATCTATTCGAGTGAAGCGAAGGAAGACGGTGAACGCGGTCTGGTCATGGACGACGTCAAGCCGAACACACTGGTCGGCCTCAGCGCCGGCACCTACCATATCGTGTCCGAATATGGCGAGGTCAACGCCGTCATCCGCGCCGATATCCAGGTGGAAGCCGGCAAGGTGACGGAGGCAACCATCCAGCACAGGGCGGCAAAGATCACCTTCAAGCTGGTGTCCGATGCTGGTAGCGAGGCGATCGCCGATACCGCCTGGTCGATTCTGACATCGGCGGGCGATATTGTCGGGGAAAGCGTCAGCGCCTTTCCGACCATGGTGCTTGCCGAAGGGCGCTATACCGCCGTCGCCCGCAACAAGGACAAGATCTATCAGCGCGACTTCACCGTTGCCGCAGGCATGAACGCGGATGTGGAAGTGCTGATGAAGCAACAGCAGCCGCAGGACGCTGATGACGAACAGCCCGCCCGCCAGCTGCCGATCCAGATGCCGCCAATGCGCCAGAGCCAGACACCGCCGGCAACCACCAATCAGCAGCCCTTGCCGACCTACGAGCAATTGGCTCCCAACGCCGGCGGCGATGACGGCGATAGCATGGATTGACATCGGCGAGCCAAGTTGAAGTGATCTTGGCAGTCGCCGCCCGGTGATGAGAAGCTCGTCGCCCTTCCCGCTTATCCTGCCTTCCGTCGCAGCACTTTTCTCGGCGGAGCCATGGAGAAGACCGCGCCATAAAGCTTCGTCAGCAAATCCTTGCGGTCACTGCCCTCGCTGAGCGCTTCCCAGCTACGAAGAGCGCCGATATGGGCGGTGATCGTGCTGCCGGAAAGGCGTCGGAACTCGCGGATCAGCAGCGAAATGCGCAAGGTCATCGAGATCCGGCTCGCCAGATGAAACAGCCTGCCGTTCTGTCCCTCGAAATAGATGGGAATGACGCTCGCGCGCGCCGCCTGAATAAGCTTGGCGGGGAATATCTTCCAGGGCAGATCCTCCGCCCGGCCAAAGCCCTTCTTGGCCGTTGCAACACCGCCCGCGGGAAAGACGATAATGGTCGTGCCTTCCTTCAGCAGTCTGACTGCCTCATGCCGCGTCTTCATGTTGATCGCCATCGCTTCCTTAGTTTCCTCGAAGGAAACCGGCAGCGAATAGTCCAGCATCTCGGGTACTTTCAACAATTCGTTGTTGATGAGGACCTTGAAAGGACGTCCCAGTTGCTCGGCAAGCGCCAGTACCGCGATCCCGTCGCCGATGCCATAGGGATGATTGGCGACGATGACGATCGGCGCCTCGGGGATCTGGTTCGGAGGCCACTCGCCCTTGATCAGCAGGCGCACGTCGATGAGATCGAGCATCTTGCCGAAGACCCGCTCGCTCTTGCCGACGATATCGGTGCGCCAGATATCGTAGAGCCGAGCATAACGGTCGCGGCCGGAAAGCCCTTCGATGGAGCGAATGAACCAGCGCTTGATGCGCGTATCCCGTTCATTGGCGTAGGATAATTCTTTGAATTCCAAGTGCGCGACGGGGCTGCCCCGCTCCTTTGGTTCGGTTGCGTCACATGTTGCAGCCACAGCAACGCGTTGATTCATCAACTATATGAAAGCTGTATGTCAGTTCTCTGACGGCACCCTGAAGGTGCCGTCAGATATGGGTGGCCGTCAAGCGGCCTTGGCGCGCCGTGCTTCACGCTTGCGCAGAACGTCCGGCGGCGTTGCCTCGAGGGACAGCGACGCGATGGCTTCGTCGAGCGACATCGAGGTCTGTGACTGGCTGCCGAGGCGGCGGATGTTGACCGAGCGCTCTTCGGCTTCCTTCTTGCCGCAGACGATGATGACAGGAACCTTCGTCACCGAATGCTCGCGGATCTTGTAATTGATCTTCTCGTTGCGGAAGTCGGTCTCTACATCGAGGCCGGCATCGCGCAGCGCTTCCGCGACTTCCTCGCCGTAGGCGTCGGCTTCCGAGGTAATCGTCGCGACAACGACCTGCAGCGGCGAGACCCAGAGCGGCATGTGGCCGGCGAAGTTCTCGATCAGGATGCCGAGGAAACGCTCCATCGAGCCGCAGATGGCGCGATGGATCATGACCGGCTGGGTCTTTTCCGAATGCTGGTCGATGTAGAACGCACCGAAACGCTCCGGCAGGTTGAAGTCGACCTGCGTCGTGCCGCACTGCCACTCACGGCCGATGGCATCCTTGAGCGTATATTCGAACTTCGGGCCGTAGAACGCGCCCTCGCCCGGCAGAATACCGGTCTTGATGCGCCCTTCGGACTGCGCCTCGATCGTCTTCAGCACGTCCATCATCACGCTTTCGGCGCGATCCCAGAGCTCGTCCGAGCCGACGCGCTTTTCAGGGCGGGTCGAGAGCTTGACGACGATCTCCTTGAAGCCGAAGTCTTCATAGACCGACAGGATGAGGTCGTTGATCTTCAGGCACTCGGCCGCCATCTGCTCGTCGGTGCAGAAGATATGCGCATCGTCCTGCGTGAAGCCACGCACGCGCATCAGGCCATGCAACGCACCCGAGGGCTCGTAGCGATGGACCGCACCGAATTCCGCAAGCCGGATCGGCAGTTCGCGGTAAGACTTCAAACCGTGCTTGAAGATCTGGATATGGCCGGGGCAGTTCATCGGCTTCAGCGCGAAGACGCGATCGTCGTCGGTGTCGTCACCGGCGACGGTCACCTTGAACATGTTGTCGCGATACCAGCCCCAGTGTCCCGAGGTCTCCCAAAGAGACTTGTCGAGTACCTGCGGCGCGTTGACTTCCTGATAGTCGCCCTGCAGCCGCCGGCGCATATAGGACACCAACGTCTGGAACATGCGCCAGCCCTTGCCGTGCCAGAAGACGACGCCGGGGCCCTCTTCCTGGAAATGGAACAGGTCCATTTCGCGGCCGAGACGGCGATGGTCGCGCTTCTCGGCTTCGGCCAGGATGTGCAGATAGTTATCGAGATCCGCCTGCTCGGCGAATGCCGTGCCGTAGATGCGGGTCAGCATCGGATTGTTGCTGTCGCCACGCCAGTACGCGCCGGCAACCTTCATCAGCTTGAAGGCATTGCCGATCTGGCCCGTCGAGGCCATATGCGGACCGCGGCAGAGGTCGAACCAGTCACCCTGGTAATAGATCTTCAGATCCTGACCTTCGGGGATCGCGTCGACCAGCTCCACCTTGTAGCGCTCGCCCTTGGAGGCAAAGACTTCCTTCGCCTTCTCGCGCGACCAGATTTCCTTGGTGAACGGCTTGTTGCGCAGAATGATCTCGCGCATCCGCTTCTCGATGACAGGCAGGTCATCCGGCGTGAAGGGCTCGTTCTTGGCGAAGTCGTAATAGAAGCCGTTTTCGATGACCGGGCCGATCGTCACCTGCGTTCCCGGCCAAAGCTCCTGCACGGCTTCGGCGAGAACGTGCGCGGTGTCGTGGCGGATGAGTTCCAGCGCGCGGTCGTCCGAGCGGGTAATGATCTCTATCCTGCCGTCGGTGACCGGATCGGAAAGGTCGCGCACGGTGCCGTCGATGGCAATCGCGACAGCCTTCTTGGCCAGCGACTTGGAAATGGATTCGGCGACATCGCGACCGGTCGTGCCGGCAGCGAAGCTGCGCACGGAATCATCGGGAAATGTCAGGGAAATAGGTTGGGACATCGATATTCTCCTTGTCCAGTCCCGCCAACGAATGCGGGTGGTTTCAAAATGCGGACTAAGTAATCACTTACTTATATCCGCGCGCCTGATAGCTTTATTTCGCGATCTAGTAAAGAAAAAGCGATATTAGCGGCCGATCATCTCGGCCAAACCGCGCACGGTGTTCCAGTTTCGCATCGTTCCGACACCAAGCCTCTTCGTCGTCAGGGCCGGCAGCAGCTTCGTCTCGCTGGCCTTGAGACCAAAATCGATCCACAGATCACCATCAACGATCGCCATGCGCTCATCCTGCCGATATTTCCCAAGCGCATCGAGGGTTTGAGGTTCGAGCGGCTGGCGCATCACTCGCACAATGACCTCGCTGCCGATGCCGTCGAGGAAGGGATTGCCGCCAGCAAGCCTCAACCATGTATCGGCATCGCGCACGATGATATCGACCTGTTTGCCGAAGGTCGCAGCAAAGCCGGCTTCAAGCTGAGCCTCGATCGAGGCAATCGACCGTGGCTGGCATTCGAAAATCAGATTGCCGGTTGCAACAAGTGTTCGGGCGTTGCGGAAGCCAAGCCTCTCCGCCATCGCCTTGAGATCGGCCATAACGACCCTGCGGCCCGAGCCGAGAACGATGCTGTAGAGCAGCGCGACATAAACAGCCATATGGTCAGGCGGCCTTTTGTCCGAGCCGGAAATAGCGCCAGGGCGTCCACCAGTGATAGCGGCGCTCCAGTTCGTCGGGCACAGGATCGAGGCCGCTCGTGCCTCCCGGCCCGCAACGCGCAACGCGAAACAGCGTCATCCAGCCGCCGGCCCATAGACCATGCCGGGCAACGGCCTCGTAGCCATATTCCGAGCAGGTCGGGATATGGCGGCAGGAATTGCCGATGAAGCCGGAAAGCGTCAGCTGATAGAGGCGAATGAGGCCCATGCCGAAAAGCCGGTCGGGCGTCTTGCGGAAGGGGCCGGAATAATTGCGCGATTTCAGCGCATTGTCTCCGGACGGTGACGCATGGTGCCGCGCGCGCTTCGAAGGAGCCGCGCCGCCCTCGTCTTCATCGTCGTCCTGCATCAGACAGAATTGGCACATGGTCTGCGGCCCGTTTAGACAGCTGCGGCCGTTTTGGCGTTTCCGCCCTGGCGCGCCGCTTCGATCTGCCCGATCGCATCCACGACGGCGTCAAATGTCAGCATGGTCGAGGCATGACGGGCCTTGTAGTCCCTGACGGGCTTCAGATAGCGCATGTCCTCGAAACGGCCATCCGGCCCCTCGCCATCAGCCTTGAGCATGGCGAGCATGTCTTCGCGGGCCTTGCGCACTTCATCCGCTGAGGCGCCGACGACGTGGCGGGCCATGATCGACGACGACGCCTGGCCGAGCGCGCAGGCCTTGACGTCATGGGCAAAATCGGTCACCACATCGCCGTCCATTTTCAGCCAGATTTTTACGCGAGAACCGCACAGTCTGGAATGGGCCTGGGCACTGGCATCGGCGTCGGAAAGGCTACCGATGCGGCCGATATTGCCGGCAAACTCCAGGATTTTGCTGTTGTAGATGTCGTCCATCACAGATTTTGCTCCGATGCACCCGCTTTGCGTTTCGTAACAAAAAACACAGCGTGTCCGTTTAGGACACTTTCACAGGGACAATGTCATACTATATGTATGTCGTTCGAAGATCATCGAAATGCAATGGTCTTCTGTAAGTTTGATGGGAAACCGTGCAGGACGGCAGGCTTGTTCGCCAGCCAGAACGCCCCGGAGCCCGCCAAAGGTGGACAATCTCCGTATGTCGGGGAATACCAGTGGCGAGTCCGACAAGATGATATCCGCGCCGCGGATCAGGAGAACCACAGGTAATGGACGCCGTTGTAAAGAACTTTCCGCAATCCAATGATTCCGAACGCCCGTCGCAGAAGGAAGCCGAGGACGCAGTGCGCGTTCTGCTTCGCTGGGCCGGTGACGATCCGCAGCGTGAGGGCTTGCTCGATACGCCTGCGCGCGTGGCAAAGGCCTATCGCGAGCTATTCGGTGGCTACGAACTGAATCCCGAGGACGTACTTGGCCGCACTTTCGAAGAGGTTTCCGGCTACGACGACATCGTCCTTGAGCGTGATATCCCGTTCTTCTCGCATTGCGAGCATCACATGGTGCCGATCATCGGCAAGGCGCATGTCGCCTATCTGCCGAATGGCCGTGTTCTCGGCCTGTCAAAGATCGCCCGTGTCGTCGATATTTTCGCGCGCCGCCTGCAGACGCAGGAAGCCATGACCGCACAGATCGCCAATGCCATCGACGAGTCGCTTAGTCCGCGCGGCGTTGCCGTGTTCATCGATGCCGAACACATGTGCATGTCCATGCGTGGCATTAAGAAGCAGGGTGCCTCGACGCTGACGATGACGTTCACGGGTGCCTTCAAGGCCGATCCGGCCGAACAGGCCCGTTTCATGTCTTTGGTCCGGGGCCGCTGACCGGGCTTCAACGAAAGAGCCGGAGATGAACCTGATTTTCAATGCTCCTTCCGAAGATAAATCCGAGTTGGAGGATGCCGGCGATTTCACGCCGCGTTTCGACGATCGCGGCCTGATCACCGCGATCGTGACGGATGCGCATGACGGCGAACTGCTGATGGTCGCGCATATGAACGCCGAGGCGCTTGCGCTGACGATCAAGACGGGCACGGCGCATTATTTCAGCCGCTCGCGCGGAAAGATCTGGAAGAAGGGCGAGACATCCGGAAACCTGCAGTCGGTGAAGGAAATCCGCACGGACTGCGATCAGGATGCAATCTGGCTAAAAGTCCAGGTCGCCGGACATGATGCGACATGTCATACTGGCCGCCGCTCCTGTTTCTATCGTACGGTCGAGCTTGAAGATGGCAAGCCGGTGCTGAGCGTGGTTGACGACCACCTGCATTTCAATCCGGAAGATGTCTACAAGCAATAGATCTATCGGTGATGGTGTTTCAACAAGCCACAACCAGTATACGATTTAGAAACGAAAAAGGGACAGTATTTTAGCCGAGGCACACGGAGCCTCGGAGGAGGCGTCAAATGCTGAATTGGGGGTTGAATCGTCACATCGGCGGACAAAGCTCGACCGGTTCAGGCCTCTCTCAGGATACGTCCAACCCGCTTCTCCCTCCTGCCCCTCCCAAGAAAGTGAAGATCGCCCTGGCGCTCGGCGGCGGCGCCGCGCGAGGCTGGGCGCATATCGGCGTTCTGCGCGCTCTCGATGAGGCCGGCATCGAAGTCGGCATGATCGCCGGCACGTCGATCGGCGCTCTGGTCGGCGGCTGCTATCTCGCCGGCAAGCTGGACGAACTCGAGGCCTTCGCCCGGTCGCTGACGATGCGCCGCATTGCGAGCCTTCTTGACCTTACCATTGGTGGCAGCGGGCTCTTCGGCGGAATGCGCCTCACCAAACGCATGCAGGAGCATCTGGAAGGCCTTTCGATCGAGGATCTCGACCGTCCTTTCGTTGCGGTCGCTTCGGAGCTGAATACTGGACATGAAGTCTGGATCGCGAACGGCTGCCTCATCACGGCGCTGCGGGCGTCCTATGCCCTGCCCGGCATTTTCGAGCCGGTGCGCTCCAACGGCCGGACCCTGGTCGACGGCGCCCTGGTCAATCCCGTGCCGGTTTCTGTCTGCCGGACTTATGAACAGCCATTGGTGGTCGCGGTCAATCTGCACTACGATCTCTATGGCCGCTCCGCCGTGGTCAAGCACAATGTCAGCCCGCCGAACGGGGATCTCCTGCGCCGTGAGGATGTACCCGCCATGAAACTCGGCATGACCGGCGTCATGGTGCAGGCTTTCAACATTATACAGGATAGAATTGCGCGCGCCCGCCTCGCCGGCGACCCGCCCGATCTGGCGCTGCATCCGCGCCTCAGCGATGTCGGCCTTTCGGAATTTCACCGTGCCGGCGAAGCGATAGAGCGCGGCTACGAAGAAGCCTCGGCAAGATTGACCGAAATCCGGCGCATGCAGGAAGCGTATGCGCGTTAAGGCGGAAATCAAGCGTCGTTAGATCGCTTCGGACGGCTCCTCCGAGAATGGCGAGGCTCTGTCGATATGGTATGATCCGGCCATTCGCCTCGAACCGCAGCCATACGTCGCGGCAATCGACCTGTAAGGTCGATTGCTTCGGTCGCACCGAACAGCTTACGCTCTCACCCGGCGATATAGGCCTTGATCTGCTCGGCCTCGAGTTCGATCTCACGGATACGCCATTTGACCACGTCGCCGATGGAGATGATGCCGGAAAGCTTGCCTTTTTCCTCGACCGGAACGTGACGGAAGCGGCGCATCGTCATGAGTTCCATCAATTCGTCGGTCGTCGTATCTTCCTTGCAGCGATACACCTTGGCCGTCATCAGCGATGCGATCGGCTTTTCAAGGCATTCTTGGCCATTCTTGGCAACCGCGTTGACGACATCGCGCTCGGTGAAGATGCCGGAGATCTTGCCGCCCGGCCCGACGACGACGATGGCACCGATCTTATTCTCGTTGAGAATTTTCGCGGCCTCGGCAACAGTCGTGTTGCCGCCTGTCGTGATGACGTCGCGGCCCTTGGCTTCAAGTATGGCCTTTACGGAAACTGACATTCGATCCTCCCATCTCGAAAGCATGATGAACACTTGAAGCGTCCGATATGTTCCGAAACCACCCCCGGAGCTCAAACCGGCGCCTGCCCGTCGGTCGGTCGATCTCCTCATCCCACGACCGACGGATGCCAATCGTGCGCCTGCGTCAGCGAGAAAGCAACAGCTCATTCATCGCGTGGTAAAGCTTCCTCAATTTCAACTGGCGGCTGCCGGTCGAAGGGTGCAAAAAGCAGAAATCCGAAGAGGAATCCGCCGATATGCGCATCCCAGGCCACCGGCTGCGAACTGTCGCCCGCCAGGTTGATGCCGAAGGCGACGAGCGCATTGCCGGCCACCCACATGACGATATAGGCGACAACGGTGCGGCTTTTGAGCGACTCCAAGATGCTGAGGCGCGGGTTGAGATGCGCCTGGCGCATGGAGACCCGGCGACCGTCCATGGCGGGAAAGGCAAAGCGGCATGCCGCCCCCATGAGCGCCGATACGACCCCGGACGCACCGATCAGCAGCGTCTGGTCTCCCCAGTAGAGCGCGGCATGCATGAAGGCGGAGGCCGCAGACGAGAAAACCCAGAAAACGAAGTAGCGCAGAGCGCCGATACGCCGCGCCACGGGAGCGGCGAAGACCATCAGCCAAAGGCTGTTGAAGACAATATGCTCGATCCCGCCGTGCAGCAGCGAATAGGTGATGGGCGTCCAAAGCCATTCCAGCCCCTGCTGCGACAAGGGAAAGGCATAGCGGGCCGGAATGAAGCTGAAGGTAAAGTATATCCAGTTCAGCGTATCGTCCGACCACCACGGCAGGTTCATGACCGCGAAAACGACAATCAGGACGGCAAGACTCGCCAGAATGGCAGGTGGCAGGTTGAAGGCCGGAGTTCGCTGCTGCGGCCGCGGATTTTCCGGCTCTGGGCGCGGCAGCTGTTCATCGTCCATGTTTTTCTCGGTTCATCGATAGGATCATCGACACATAGCGCAGCGAAAATCAAAAAAAAAGCCGCCCGTGATATCGGGCGGCATGGTGGGCGCTCCTCTCCGGATTTGACCTCGAAGGCCAGCCCGGCACCCGAAAATTCGTGCTGTCGATCACTTGGTGAAGTGATGAACAAATTCCTACACCAACCATCCGGCGGAGCAATGCAAACCATTCATTAACCCTAACGACCCGGTTCTGGCACGGAATTCGCAAGGTAGAGATCGAAGGCAATGAATGCCTCTTATTTGCAATGAAATGGGACACGGACGCATTATGCGCCAGAAGACGAGCATAGATATATTTACCTATTGGGAACACATACGCGGCAACGCGGATGCGCCCATGCGCAATTTGATACAACCCTCGGCGGTGAGCCACATTCTTCCCGAGCTGTTCATCCTGGAAAACACCGTGGATGACAATCCGCGTTTCCGGCTTGCTGGCACGGCGATCTGCAACCTCATGGGGCGCGAGATCCGCGGCGAGAACTTCGCGGCACTCTGGGCCGGCAGCCAGCAGGACGATCCGGTGCGCATCGCCGCCGGCGTGATGACGCATGTGGTTCCCGCATCGGTCCATGCGACGGGCTATTGCATCAGCGGCCGCAGCATGACCTTCGAGATGATTTTGCTGCCGGTTCGCACCGCAAGCGACAGGTGCGACAGATTGCTGGGCTGTCTTACCCCCGGTGCCCAGACCACATGGCTCGACAACGAACGGCTGGAGTTTCTGGCGCTCGACCGCAGCCGTCTGCTTTATGAACGCCCTACCCGGCTCGCGGAGACGCCACCCCATCCCGATCCGACCGATCTTCTGCCGCTCCAGGGAAGCACTAACCTGGGCGAATGGATGCGTCGAAAGTTGATTCAAGCAAAAAATGGGCGCGATAGAACCCAAATTGATCCAGCGCGGAACAAAATCGGTGATCATCTCTGATCTGTGCATCAGCGAAGACAACCTTACTTTAAGAAGTTGCCGCTAATAGTTGGAAGAGATGCAATAGGGTTCAAGACGCTTCCATGCACTCTTTCCAGCCAGCCCCTGCGACGCGGTCCAATCAGATGACGGGCAAAGCCGTTCGCAATGATCAGAGAACCTTTCAGCGGGTTCCGATCAATATGCAGGGTCGCCTGATGCTGGCTAATTACGAGGAATTCGAGTGCCTGGTGACGGAAATGTCGCCCGGAGATCTTCATGTCACCTGCCTGGGACGTCCGCGGGCGGATGAGCGCGTCATTGCCTATATCGATCATCTTGGCCGCGTCGAAGGCAATGTCGTTGCCGTTGACGCCCGCGGCTTCACCATGTCGATCAACGCGACCGAGCGGAAGCGTGAAAAACTTGCCGCGCAATTGACCTGGCTTGCCAACAAGCATGAGCTTGGCCTGCCCGAAGACCGTCGCCACGATCGTCTGACGCCGCGCAATACCCGCTGTGACCTCACGCTCGAGGACGGCACACAATATGCCTGCCGTATCATGGACTTGTCCTTGTCCGGCGCGGCAGTTGACATCGAGGCACGCCCCGCGCTCGGGACGCCGGTGCGTCTCGGCAATATGCGCGGCCGCGTCGTGCGCCACTTCATGGAAGGTGTCGCGATCGAATTCCTCTCGCTGCAGTCACGCGAGACCTTGCGCGAATTTCTCTGATCCTGTCATCCTGCCGTCACATCGCGTCGCGAAATAGCGAGGCTTGGCTTTTCTCCTGAATCGTGACGGCAATGCTCTACCCTGACACAACGCCTTTCGACGAAGGCTTGCTTGACGTTGGCGACGGCCAGCGGATCTACTGGATGCAGTCCGGAAACCCGGAAGGTATGCCCGTCCTCGTCCTGCATGGCGGTCCGGGCTCGGGCAGCTCGACTGGAGCCCGGCGCTATTTCGACCCTCAACATTATCGGATCATTCAGTTCGACCAGCGCGGCTGCGGCGGCAGTCTGCCGCACGCATCGGAACCGGATATCGATCTCTCGATCAACACGACATGGCATACGATCGCAGATATCGAGCAACTGCGGTTGCGGCTCGGCGTGGAGCGCTGGATCGTCTTTGGCAATTCCTGGGGCTGCACGCTTGCGCTCGTCTATGCCGAAACCCATCCGCAACGGGTGGAAGGCTTGCTTCTCGTCGGTGTCACCATGACGAGACAATCGGAAATCGACTGGCTTTATCACGGCCTCGGCCGCTTCTTTCCCGGCGAATGGGCGCGTTTTCGGGCTTCGGTCCCCAACGAGGCTCGCGACAGCGATCTGGTCGCTGCCTATTACCGGCTCTTGTGCGATCCAGATCCCGCAATCCATGTGAAGGCGGCCAGAGACTGGCATGAATGGGAGGCCGCTTCGATCCTGATCGATCCGCGCGCAACCCTGTCTCAGCGCTGGTCCGACAACCGCTATCTGACGGCGCGCGCCCGCATCATCACTCATTACTTCCACCATCTGGCCTGGCTCGAGGACCGTCAGATCCTGCGCGACATTGGTCGGCTCGCCGCCATCCCCTGCACGATGATCCAGGGTCGCATGGATCTTGAAGCGCCGCTCGTCACCGCCTGGGAATTGTCGCAGGCATGGCCGGAGGCAAGGCTGGTGATTGTCGCCAATGCCGCTCATTCGTCGGATATTGCGGAGATGGCCGCTGCGATCGTCCACGCAACTGACGCGCTCCGTGGCAACATCAAGCGATAAAAATCAAAAATATTTTTCGGATCGCCTTTCTCGAAATGGGACAGGTTGTGGCTGATGTCCGCATTTCGAATAGCCTGACCGCGTCTCGTCGGGCCAGCGCTGTATCGTTATGACACGGGCATTCGTCGAAACCGCATCGCGCCGTTAAGAATTCCGTTTGTGGGAAACTATTCAAAAACAGCTTGATACGGGACTCGCCCGTCATGGCATCCGATACCGAGATCGTTAGAATTTTAATCGAATTTGCCGCAAACTTGAATCAAGTTTTCCGCGTGTTTTATGAAAGTTTGATCCAGATTTGAATAAACTAAGTCCTTAATTTGACTGTGTAATTTTGCGTCAGATAAAATCATGCGTGTCATTCTGATCCCAATAAAACAGGGACAGGGACATGAACTTTCAACTCGTACTTCGCGGCTTGGCCGCTCTGGCATTTTCCACTCTCGGCTTCTTCAGCGCCGCTCAGGCTGCGCCCGCCAACATGACGATCACCGGCGACGCCGCCCCTCCGATCGGCCACTATGAGTTCTGCAAGGAAAACCCGCGGGAATGCGCCTATTCCGGCGGCGATGCCGGCCCGGTCATCCTCAACCAGGATAACTGGAAGACGATCCTGAAGATCAACTACACCGTCAACACGACGATCAAGCCGATGACCGACATGGAACTCTACGGCGTCGAGGAAAAGTGGGCGATCCCGACCACCGCCGGCGACTGCGAAGACTTCGCTCTCCTGAAGCGCAAGCAGCTGATCGATGCCGGCTTCTCGCCTTCCGATCTCCTTATGACCGTCGTGCTGCAGCCGAACGGTGAAGGTCATGCCGTGCTGACCGTCCGTACCGATCGCGGTGACTTCATCCTCGACAACATGCGCAACAAGGTGAAGCTCTGGTCCGAGACTGAATATACCTTCCTCAAGCGTCAGTCCGCCGATCATCCGGCCCGCTGGGTCAAGATCCAGGACGGCCGGGCCGTCGCAGTCGGCAGCTTGAAATAGACGCTCTTCTCAAGGGATCATCGGCGACCTAGCGTCGATGGTCGAAGTCCGAGGCCCGGTCTCGTCCCCTGATTTCTGTCCAGGCCGGTGCCTCTGAGCCGTTCCCACTGTCCCGGGGAACGGCTCTTTTTCATTGCGCGGCTCGGCTCGAAGCTGATCCTGAAAACTCTTCGAGAATTATATGTGCCATTAGCATGGGTTACGACGCATATTTAACTGTCGGTTAACTATCGTGGCGCCAATCATCATTTCCAACGAGACTCAAAAAAGTCAGGTGCCGCGAGGTTTTACCATTGAAGATGGTGACCGGGCGGAAGGAAATGAAGGCAAGAGTATGGCTCCTCCTCTGTCATCCGCCGCAATGATCGAAGAAAGGCCGCTGATATCGAGCGGCTTTGTCTATCGGCTCACGGCCGGCGTTGCCGTTCTGGCCGCCCTCACCGTCGCCATATCCGTCGCCGGCCATTGGCTTGGCGAGAAAATTTCGCTGGCGGGCCACACGACAGATACCAGGCCGATCTCCGTCACGATCGGCGACGACACGATGCACCTTGCCGCAAACACCATTCGCTTTCCGAGCGAGCGCGCTGACGGGACCGCCGAGCGCGTCGATCTCTATCTGACCTGGCCGCAGATGCAGGGCTACAGCGAAGCCGATCGGATGCGCTTCGACGATATCTCGCAATCGTCCTCCTTAATCTTCCTGCAGATCAGCCAGAGCACGATGTCCCGCGACATGTCCGGCCGGCTGGAGCCGATCTATTCGCAACTGATGGATGGCGCCGCCTATGCCGGTCCTTTCGGCTTGACCGCGCATCGGCTTCGCGCGGATGCCGGCTACAACGACGAAATCCTTTTGACGGCGCCGCGACCCGGCGAGCCTGATTATGTCGTGCGCTGCCTCCTGCCCTCGTCGCCGGCATTGGCGACCAGCGGCGATTGTCAGCGGGACGTCAAGCTCGGCAAGGATCTGAGCGTTCTCTACCGGTTCTCCAGCAACCAGCTCGGCGACTGGCGCGCCATGGATACTGCCGTCCAGAGCTTCATCAAGGCGCGCCTTTCCGACACTGCCATACCTTTGGCAACGGCTGTGGATGGCCGCTAAAATGGCACAGAAACCTGAAACCACCTGTTCATCATAAACCGATTGGTAACGCTAAGCCTCTACTGTCGAACGGATTGGCCGTTCATGGAGGCGGCGGCCGGATAATCGAGAATGTAAATGCAAGCAGAGAGTGATTTAGTGTCCAGATCCATTCTTTCCGTTTCGTCGTCTCAAACCGGTAAGATTCTGGCGAGAGCGCTTCTTGGTTTTTCGATCGCGACGGCGACGATCACCGTGACCGTCGTGGATGCAAGCGCTGCCGGCCCGAAATATGCCGGCATCGTCATAGACGCCAATACCGGCAATGTTCTCTACAGCGAAAACGCAGATACGCTGCACTATCCTGCCTCGTTGACCAAGATGATGACTGTTTATCTGACCTTCGAAGCGCTCGAGGCCGGACGCATCACTCTCGATACTCCCGTCGTGTTTTCCAGGAATGCCGCCGGCCAGGCGCCGACCAAGCTCGGCATAGGTGCCGGCCGCTCCGTGACCGTTCGCGAGGCGATCCTCGGTATCGTCACCAAATCAGCCAATGATGCCGCCATGGCGCTTGGCGAAATGCTTGGCGGCTCGGAGGAAGGCTTCGCCCGCATGATGAATGACAAGGCGCGCGCGCTTGGCATGACGCGCACCACCTACCGCAATCCGAATGGCCTGCCGAACACCGCCCAGATGACCACGGCGCGCGATCAGGCTCGCCTCGGCATCGCCCTGCGCGAACATTTTCCGCAATATTACGGTTTCTTTTCCGAAACGAGTTTCCGCCTCGGCAATCGCGTCATCCCTGGCCACAATCATCTGGTGGGTTCGGTTCGCGGCGTCGACGGCATCAAGACGGGTTACACTCGCGCTGCGGGCTACAATCTTGCAACGTCGGTCAAGGTCGACGGCCGCTCTATCGTCGGGGTCGTGCTTGGTGGCGCCTCGACGCCTGCTCGCGACAACCAGATGCGCAAGCTGATTGCCGCCTATCTGCCCGCGGCGTCCACGAAGCATATTGCATCGAATGTCATCGCCGGAGCGTCGTCTGCTGCACCCAATGTCCAGGCGGCCAGCGCGCGCATGGCAGATATCAGCCGTGCGAAGATCAAGAATGACAATACGGTACAGGTTGCCGATGCGCGCCCGTCGAGCGCGGCGGCTTTCGTGGCGGTAACGCCGCAGTCGGATAATCCGCTGCTCGCAGCAAAGCCCGAACAGCGCTCCGCTTACGATGAAACAGCATCCGCCGGGTCCTCGGACGATGCCGATGAAGACGAAGTCGATACCATCACGACGGCTTCGACTTCGAAGAACGATACGAAGCTCGTCAAGCTGCAGCGCGCCGAAAAAACCGAGAAGGTCGCGAAGGCCGAAAAGGCTGAGCGCGGACCGACCGGCTGGGTCGTGCAGATCGGCATCTCCTCCAGCAAGGATGGTGCGACCGACTTGCTCGATACGGCGAAGAGCAAGGGCGGCAAAGCCTTGCGTTCGGCCAAGCCTTACGCGGTTGCTTTCGATGGCGGTTACCGCGCCCGCTTCGGCGGCTTTGAAGATCAGAGCCAGGCAGTCAATGCCTGCAAGGCGCTCAAGCGAGCCGGCGTGAAGTGCTGGGCCAGTGTGGAATAGAAATGCGGCGGCGTTTCCGCGCTGCCTGGTTTGAAGATTGCTCGGGCCTTCTACTAAGCCCGATCTTCCGGTTCCGAATGTCAAACGGACCGGCCCTGAGTTTGTAACGTGTACGGGGTTTGAAAATGGCAATGAACGAGAACTTTCCCGGTTTCTCGCTCGACGGCGGGGGCAAGATGAAACAGAAGAGCTTTGCTCTTCATCCGCTGCATGAGGCGGCGATGCGGTTGGCGGACCTCGGTCTCAGCCGTTCGCGTCCGCGCAACAAGACGAAGGATCTGATCGGCATCCTTCTTTGCCACGGCGCACGCGCCTGGCGCTACTCTCAGCCTGAAGCGCATATTCATCTGCATATCACGGCGCCGACCGGACGCGCGCCGATCATGATGCGGCTGCGTTGAAACGGTTTTGCGGAAAACTGCAGGTCGGTTTTCCGCACATGTCCGTTTGAAAACAACGAGATAGAGTGGTTCGCAAGCTTGCTGATAAGCTGCGTCGCTCTCGCCAGCCTAAAGCAAACCGAGTTCAGATAGTTCCCGCCGAAGATCGGCGGGCAGTTCAGCCGCAGCGCCCAGGCTATCGAGATCGCGCGGCACGTCGTCTTGCGGATAATAGCGCCAGCCCTGAAACGGCCGCTTCGGTTGACCCGTCGTCTCGACGACGCTCGGATCGAGGATCAGCCGGCAACGATGAATGCCTTCCGCATCGGTGAAAGTCTCGATACCGAGAAGCTTCTGCCTTGCCTGCACCTGCCCCTTGATAACCCAATAGAGCGAGCCGCCATCCAGCAGCTCCTCCACCCGCTTCGGCACCATCCGTGTCGTATGCGTCGTATGGGGCTCCAGTCCGGCCGCAATGGCGTTCATCGCCCGCTCGGAGACCCACTCGCGCAGATCCTCGATCGAATCCGCGCCGACGCACAATTTGATGAGATGCAAAGCCATAGTGCCGTTGAAGTCCTTTTGGCCGGCAGCGTCAAGCTTTTAGATCAGGCGTCCACACTCAGCATTCCACGACATTGACGGCGAGGCCGCCGGTCGAGGTTTCCTTGTATTTTTCGCTCATGTCGTAGCCGGTCTGGCGCATGGTCTCGATGCAGGCGTCGAGCGGCACGAAATGCTGGCCATCACCCTTGATTGCGAGCGAGGCGGCGGTAACAGCCTTGACCGCGCCGAGGGCATTGCGCTCGATGCACGGCACCTGAACGAGTCCGGCGATCGGATCGCAGGTCATGCCGAGATGATGTTCCAGCGCGATTTCGGCTGCATTCTCGATCTGCTCCGGCGAAGCGCCCATAACCGCAGCAAGCCCCGCAGCCGCCATCGCAGCCGCCGAACCTACCTCGCCCTGACAGCCGACTTCGGCGCCCGAGATCGAGGCATTGTGCTTGATGATGCCGCCGACGGCCGCCGCCGTCAGCAGATAGTTGCGGATGCCGTCCTGATCCCAATCTTCATGAAAATGCTGATAGTAGCGGATCGTCGCCGGAATAACCCCGGCCGCGCCATTGGTCGGCGCCGTGACCACGCGTCCGCCGGCTGCATTTTCCTCATTGACGGCCATGGCATAGACGCTGAGCCAGTCATTCGCGAGCACCGGATTGATGCGGTTGCTGCGCCACTCCTCCTGCAGCTTGTCATGAATGGCGCGCGCACGGCGGCGCACCTTCAGGCCGCCGGGCATGATGCCGTCGACCTTGAGGCCGCGATCGATGCAGCTGCTCATGGCCGCCCAGATGCGGTCGAGGCCGGCATCGAGGTCTTCGGCGCTCATGCGCGTCTCTTCATTGGCGCGCTTCATCTGTGCGATGGAAAGGCCGGAGCGCTCGGACATTTCCAGCATCTGCTTGGCGCTGGCAAAGGGAAACGGAACGCGCTCGCCCGCCGCAGCAGGCTTCTTGCGGTCAGCCTTCATCTGCTCCAGCTCCGTATCGGTGACGACGAAGCCGCCGCCGACGGAGTAGTAGATACGTTTGACAAGCAGACGCTCGTCCTTGTCGAAGGCGGAGAAGCTCATGCCGTTGGCGTGACCGGGCAGCGGCACCTTCTTATCAAAGATGAGATCTGTCTTCGGCTGGAAATGATAGGCCGGATGGTCAGGCGGCGTGATGCGCCCGCTGCGCTCGACCTCATCGATGATGGCATCCATATGGTCGGGATCGACATTGTCGGGCCGCTCGCCCATCAGGCCGAGAATGACCGCCCTGCCCGTGCCGTGGCCGATGCCCGTATGGGCAAGCGAGCCATGCAGGCTGACCTTGATCGAATCGACATGCACGTTCGAAGACGGGCGCGGCCACTCATTCGAAAGTACGAGGTCGAGGAAGCGATTCGCGGCCGACATCGGCCCCATCGTGTGTGAGCTGGACGGCCCTACACCGATCTTGAACACATCGAAAACTGAAAGAAACATGGACTTTTAGTGCCTCCCAGGCAAATCGATTTCTGGCAAGGCTACGCTATATCGGTAAGCTTGCACGGCGATTGGCCGACATCGGATTTCATGGCAGCGACATTACATATAGGCATTCGGGGACGCAAACAGAAGGCCATTGCGCGCTGCACGCGCTGAGCTACAGTCCACATCGGATTGATCTGGAGAATCTCCCTTTATGACGACTGCGGACTATGTCGCCCTCGCCCTTTTCATCTTTCTCTGGGTCGCGCTGAACTGGATCACCAGCAGCGCCAGCTTCTTCAATCGCACCAGCCTGACGCTGGCGATGAACGAGCGTCGGCGCGAATGGATCTACAATTCGCTGCGCCGCGACCTGAAGATGATCGACACGCAGATCCTCTCCGGCCTGCAGAACGGCACGGGCTTCTTCGCCTCCACATCGATCTTCGCCATCGGCAGCTGTTTCGCGCTTCTCGGCGCCACCGACAAGATCAATGCCTTCTTCTCCGACATGCCCTTCATCTTCAACAGCGGCCGCACCGCATTCGAAGTCAAGGTGGCCGGGCTTGCCTGTCTCTTCGGCTACGCCTTCTTCAAATTCGGCTGGGCCTACCGCCTGTTCAACTATTGCACCATCCTCTTCGGCGCGTTGCCGATGCGCGAGGAAGCCATTCTCGATCCGCTGGGCGCCGAACGGGCGGCCGAGCGCGTCGTGCGCATGAACATCATCGCGGCGCGCAGTTTCAACGCCGGCCTCAGGGCGATCTTCCTGTCCATCGGCTATCTCGGCTGGTTCCTGAGCCCCTATGTCTTCATGGCAACGACGATGTTCATCATCATCGTCCTGATCCGTCGGCAGTTTTTTTCGGATGCCCGTCTGGCCATCATGGACAACGATATGCCATGACAAGCCCGCGCCGGCGCGAACCGACGCAAAATATCTGAATTCATGCCTGGAAGGACCCCCGTAATGGCCGCCATCGCCGAGAGCGCCGATGCTCCGCAAAAGACGCCTCGCATCGGCATTCTTGACACGGCGCGCGGCGTCGCGCTGCTGGCCATGGCGAGCTACCACTGCACCTGGGATTTCGAATTCTTCGGCTATCTCGATTCCGGCACGGCGGAAACCGGCTGGCTGAAGCTCTACGCCCGTGCCATCGCCGGCACCTTCCTGTTCCTGGCAGGCTTCAGCCTCGTCCTTGCCAATACGCCGGAGATTCGCTGGCGGTCCTACTGGCGGCGACTGGGCATGATCGTTGCGGCCGCCGCCGCGATCTCGATCGTCACCTTCATCGGAATGCGCGACGAATGGATATTCTTCGGCATCCTGCACAGTATCGCGGCAGCAAGCCTGATCGGACTGCTGTTCCTGCGCCTGCCCGCTTTCGCCACGCTCCTGATCGCGGCCTTGCTCGCGGTCGGCGTCGTCATCGACAATGTCGTTGCGCCGCTGTCGCTGCACTCGACGTTCTTTGACGCGCCCTGGCTATGGTGGGTCGGGCTTTCGGAAAACATCCAGCGCTCGAACGACTATGTGCCGCTCTTCCCATGGCTGACGCCGTTCCTCTTCGGCCTCGGCATCGCACAATTGGCGACCTCTCTCGGCTGGCTCAAGCATCTGGCGAAGTTCGGCCCCGGCCGCAATCTCATCGCCCGCGCCGGACGCCACAGCCTGATCTTCTATCTGGTTCACCAGCCCGTGCTGTTTGGCCTCGTCTATCTTCTGTCGCTGGTCGCGCCGGCCCCGCCGCAGGACCAGACGGTCGGCTATATCAGGCAATGCACTGCCTCGTGCACGAAGTCGGGCAGCGAAGCCATGTGTCGCAGCTTCTGCCAATGCACGCTCGACAAGTTGCAGGCCCAGAATCTCTTCAAGCCCCTGGAATCCGGGGCGATCAGAGCAGATAGCGATGAACGCGTCAGCCGAATCGCGATACAATGCACGGATGAAGCGCAATGACAGGGTTATTCTATGAATGCCTATCGTTCGAAGTCGCTGAGTTTTCCGTGGCCGCCGCTGCTCTATAGCCTTGCCGTCGTGGCGGCGCTCTATCTGCAACGGTGGTATCCGCTGACCTTGCCCTTCGTCTGGGCGCTCGTGGCGTGGCTTGTCGGTGCGTTCATGACCGCCTTTGCGGTGACGCTGAATGTCTGGGCGGTCAAAACGCTGCTGGAGCGCCGCACGACCGTACTAACGCAGCGCTGCACGGCCCATCTCGTGACCACAGGCCCCTTTCGCTTTACCCGCAATCCGACCTATCTCGGCTATACGCTGCTCACGGCCGGGCTTGGCCTGCTGATCGGCAATCTCTGGTTCCTGGCGATGGCCGCAGCGGCGGCAGCCTTGACGACGTTGCTCGTCATCCGCTGCGAGGAGATGCATCTCCTCTCGCGCTTCGGCTGCGAATTCGAATTTTACTGCAGGCGCACGCGGCGCTGGTTATGAGGCTGGACTATCTGGCGAGGTCTTCCGAGCTGTGAAAATTGAAGCTGTGAGTGATGAACGGGAGACCGTAGCCCGGCAGATTCTGGAGACATTACCCGAATGGTTTGGCCGAAGGCAGGCCCGTGAAAATTATGTTTCGGAAGCCAGACACCTGCCGATGTTCGCGATATTCGACAAGGACGCGAAGCCAATCGGCTTTCTATCCCTAAAGCAGCATGGCGATATCGCAGCGGAAGCCTTCGTGCTTGGCGTTCTGCCGGACAAACATCGTCAGGGAATCGGTCGTCGCTTGCTTGCGCATGCGGAAAACCATCTGGTCGCCAGCGGAATACGATATCTGACCGTCAAAACCGTCGCCGCCACGAATTCAGACCCCAATTACGCCAACACCCGGCAATTTTATGAGGCGATCGGCTTCGAGCCTCTCGAGGTTTTTCCGACATTGTGGGATTCCAGCACACCTTGTCTTTTCATGATCAAGCTCCTGAAATCCCTATAATATCGCTAGCCTATTCATGGATCGAAAGCGCTCCGCAGATTCACGCAAACTGCCACTCCTCGCTTTCAGAAGAGGATCAAAATACGACCGATACTCGCTCTCGTTCGATAGACCAGATCGTTCGTGAATGAAGCATCTTCGCCAGCGTAGAGTTCGAAGCGACGAGCTCTTTCTCCGCCGGCTGCACTTTCAAGTCTGGCAGATGTTCTGCCGTTTAGGAAAGAGCAGTCCGGTTCGCTGCACTGAATGCTGATTTCGCCCGATAGACGTTGGGTGGATTCGATGGTCACGCTCACTTCGACGTGGGTCTTCTGGTCATCGACCAGTTGGCAGCGAGAATGAATATGGCAAACCTGTTGGCCGTAGACCGGCTCCTTGCCGTCAATCAGAACGCCGTAGGCAACCGGCACATCAGGCTGCGCCTTGTCGCCGGCGGAACCGCAATCAGGACTTAAGAGGATAGTGACAGCGAGGACAGCAAAGACAGACGAGATTCGTGTTGCCACGTCACACCTCCAAGAGCGCTTCGTTCTTAGAAAGCGTTCTTGCCGGAACTATGGCTGCGATATTGTCCGTTCACACTATGATTGAGAGGGTCACGTTCCCACGCCGATTTCGGCCAGGCGGCCAAGACAGGCTTCCTCGACATTGTCGAGTTCGCTCAGCGTATCGTCGATATCCTTGCGCTTCTGGCGCAGCTCGTCGCGCTTTTCATCGACGCGCTTCATCAGCAGCTTCAGCTGGCCGATCTCGCCTGGAGGCTCCTTGTAGACCTGGATGATCTCGCGGATTTCGGCAATGGTAAAGCCGATGCGGCGACCGCGCAGAATTTCCATGATCAGGCGCCGGTCGGCTGCGCGGAACAGGCGCGTACGGCCTCTCCGTTCGGGGTGGATAAGGCCCTCGTCCTCATAAAACCTCAGCGTCCGGGTCGAAACCCCGAATTCCCGAGTGAGCTCCGTTATGCTATAGTATCCGTCGACCAAGAATCCGCCCCTATCTGCTAAGCTCCATAATATTGACTTTTACGTAATAGTCAATTTTCACGGGTTTGCAGTCAATTCCCGACCGCCTGTGCAGCACAAATCGTCGGGTCGCAAGGCGCAGTAGGCGAATTCCCAGCAAGATCGATGGCCTTGGTCAACGAAGCAGATCCGCCTCGCCCGCGTAATTTGCGAATCGGTAACGGTGGCGTTCGAACCGCCGCAGTACAACGATTGCGCCTTTGAGTGCTGTTAATGACAACCGGATTGTTCATTTAAAATGGTTAGAAAACAACGGGATAATTGAGAAATCTCTCAAAAAGCATCCAGCCATTTAGACTGTGGCAATGCCGCAATCTTCCCCTTATCCTGACCGCTCGATTGTATTCGTTCATCCGATAGAGAGTGCCGTGCCCGCCCTTCCCATTATCCGCTTTCCCGATCCGCGGCTGCGCACTGCCTGCGCGCCGGTGGCCGCCTTCGACGACGATCTGCACATACTTGCGAGCGATCTTCTGGATACGATGCGAGCTGCGCCCGGTGTCGGCATCACCGGCCCGCATATCGGCATTCTCAAGCGAGTCGTCGTGATCGAACTCAGCCGCGAGGACGGTGTGCGGACCTATATCAACCCGGAGGTCCTGTGGTCGTCGGAGGAGACGATGCGGCATATGGAAGGTAGCGTTTCCATGCCGGGAGCGACGGAGGAAGTCGTCAGGCCGAAATCTATCCGCTTTCGTTATCAGACGATCGATGGCGAACTGCGCGAAGAGGATGCGCATGATTTTCTGGCCAGCTGCATCCAGCACGAGATCGACCAACTAGACGGCATTTTCTGGCTGCAGCGGCTTTCCAAGCTGAAGCGCGACCGACTCGTGAAGAAATGGGAAAAGTTGCGCGCCTGACGTGTGCAAACAGAAACGGGCGCCCGAAGGCGCCCGTTCTGTAATCGCTCGTTGTGGCAATCAGCCCTTGAGCTTGGAGTTGCAAAGGCTGTAATAGCCGCCGCCCTTCTGTATCCACTTCAGGCCGCCGAGCGCATTCTTGGCCTTGGCGGCATTGTAGGCGTCGACGCAGGTATGGAAGCGGCCCTTGCCGGGCGTCTCGCTGGCATACTTGGTATCGACCTTTGCCGGGAAGGTTACGCCGGCGGGAGCTGCCGTCGTCGGCTTTGCCGGTTCGGCTGCCGGCGGCTTGGTGGCGTCGGGCTCGCTGGCGTCGACCTTGGCTGCCGCAGTCGTCTTCGCCGTCTTGGGCGTCGTCGTAGCGGCTGGTGCGGTGGCTGCCGGCGCGGTCGTCGTGGCGCTGGCATCGGCGCTGCACTGCGTTGCGCGGAAGTCGTTCCACTTCTGGCCGTTCAACGTACCAGCGGTTTTAGCGGCTTGATATTTGGCACTGCACTCTTTCATGGTTAGCGCAGAAGCCGAAGAAGCGAGGCCCATCGAGCCTACAACTGTGAGAGACGCAAGAGACATCAACAGGATGGCACGACTTGTCATTGGCATATCCTCCGCTCTATGACGAATGTCGAAACTATTAATCGTATCGTCCATATCGATTGTCAATCGACGCGCGATCTGGGGGCGACGGAAGACACCATATGCGGACGAACATGAACGCAAACTGTACAAAAATAACCATCAAAAAGAGTGGCTTGGCCTGATCGGCAATCTTTGATGGCGCTCCGCGAGCGCGCATAACTCAACCAAAGGCAGAAGAGGCCGCCGTGCCGGCCTGGCACATGGGTGGCCTCGATCCAGCTACTCGCAGGTCAGCGCGGCGCTCGGGCTACAATAGCATTCGTAGCGTGGCGCCGGACAGGTTGCGGTTGCAAGGCTGAAATCCTGGCAGCTGCATTGGACGCGGAACTGCTGATCCGCAGTCGCCGACGTCGCGCTATAGATCGAGAAGCCGGTGCCGACATCGGCCGGGCGAGAACCCACGCTGAAAGGATAATTCGAGCCGGCGCTCTGCGGCGTCTGGTTATTCTGCTGTGCCAGTGCCGCCAACGGAAGGCACAAGGTAGTGCAGATCACGATCAGCATTATTGATGCAGAATTGGCCATATCAATACCCGGTTTGCCTATTGGCACATCAGATAGGCGTGGGGAACACAGGTGCATGCATAAGACGGGGTCGGACATGTCAGGTCCTGCAAGGTCCGGTCGTCGCAATTGCATGTTACAAAGTAGGAAGAGTTGTTCGGCATTTTCAGAATGCTCGAGGTGGAATAGCCGCTGCCGAGATCCGCGCGCCGATAGCTGAAGCTCGAAGCCGAGTTCTGGCTATTTTGATTGTTATCGGCAGTCTGCGCCATGACCGGCAGCGCAGTGACTGCAACGAGAAACAGGGTCTGCCAGCCTGTCTTCCAATAACGGGTTATGCCAACGGCGGCTCTCATGTCCTTGCTCCATCCAACGAATTTCGTTCGGGAATGCTTCTAGTTTCGGAATGTTTCTTCCGTTTCTTTCTGTGTTGCAAAACGTTGCCACTCGGCAATTTTCGCGCGTGAGATGAACGGAACGTCGCCAGGCACCTCGCCTCGGCGTGATGGCGCGGAACCATCGGCATCTTCGCTGATCTCAGGGGCGACGGTATCACCGCCACGCCGGGGCCAAAAGGCATCGAGGACTTGCCGTCGATCACTGTTTCGCGAGGAATAAGAGCGATTGCACGCCCGATACAACCTATCGTCAGTTTGGGGCCTTGAACTGCTGTCGCATCGCCCTAGTTGCTTTCATGCAGTTCCCCTCTCTGTGCCCTGGATGCTCTCCCTTCCAGGGCATTTTTCTTTCCGTTTACTTTCTTGGCACGACGCAGCCGGTCAACTTGAGCGCCAAATGATTCGCCACAACTCCCAAATGAGCGTAGGGTGATTCTATCGTTGGTTACCGAACCCGTAGGCACCGACGGCTGAGAGAGACGAAGCGCTCTCGCCTGCAGAGGTCAAGGAGTTACCCGCATGACCTCGCATGACAATCATGACAATATACTCAGCGATCAGAAGCTGCATGATCTGCTCAAGGCAGAAGACAGGATAGATCTTTTGGAGAAATCGAAACGAGGCACGTTGGATGAGTCGATAGTGCCCGTCGTCGAGGATATCGAAGACCCCTCCCTGTAACCGGCAGCAGTTTTTCGCGGTCAATTGGACAGGTCGTACGGCCTGTCCCCTTCAGCGATGAAATTCAGCAGACAATCCTGCAGCGCGTGAATCCGATCACAGATCGGCCTCACGCGTCGTTGACCGTTTCGCCGAAAACCTGCTCGAAGGCGTCGCGAAGGCGGATATCGACATCCGTCATCATGACCGGCAGGCCGAGATCGACAAGGCTGGTGACGCCATAGGCGGAGATTCCGCACGGAACGATGCCGGTGAAGTGCCCGAGATCGGGATCGACGTTCAGCGAGAGACCATGAAACGTCACCCACTTGCGCACGCGGATGCCAAGCGCGGCAATCTTGTCCTCGGCGACCGTGCCGTCAGGCAGAACAGGCTTCTCCGGGCGCCTGACCCAGACGCCGACCCTATCCTCTCGCCGCTCGCCGCGCACATTCATCGAGTCGAGCGTGCGAATGATGACTTCCTCGAGCGCAGCGACGAAGGCACGGATATCCTGCCGCCGACACTTCAGGTCCAGCATCACGTAGGCCACGCGTTGCCCCGGCCCATGATAGGTATATTCGCCACCGCGGCCGGTCGCGAAGACAGGGAATCGATCCGGCTCGATGAGATCGGCGGCATTGGCGCTCGTACCGGCCGTATAAAGCGGCGGGTGTTCGACCAGCCAGACAAGCTCCGGCGCCCGCCCCTCGGCAATCGCGGCCACTTCCGCTTCCATGGTGGCAACGGCTTCCTCATAGGGCACGAGGCGATCGCTGATCCGCCAGCGGACGGGCGGCGTGCCTTGAACGGGAAACATCTGGTGAGAAAGTTCGGTGCGAAGCATATGGCAGTCCTTTGCGCGCCGCAGGCCGCGCCTGTGGAAATCCTGCGCGCCGACGAGTTGTCCACATATGGTGTTATTCGGACAGGAATTCAAACAAGTAAGGCGTTTCCACCCGGTCCGCGCGGACATGATCGGGGCAGCTGTGAAGGAATTTAAAAAAACTGACACATCGCTCTTGTGCCCCCCGAATGCTTTTGCTACATGCAGCCGCGCCGGAGCAATTCGGCCTACCACGATGCGGTCGTGGCGGAATTGGTAGACGCGCAGCGTTGAGGTCGCTGTGGGGCAACCCGTGGAAGTTCGAGTCTTCTCGACCGCACCAAGAACCCGGCTTAGGCCGGGTTTTTTGTTTTTAGAATTGGCGTATCCGCGAAGGTTTGCGCCGCGATGGAATTCCATGAGGTGCTTTCAGGCGAACGACGTGTAAGCTGGCAATCATTGAAATCATGGAGGTGGCTCATGCCCCGTTTCCTTGCCGTTTACACAATGAAGCCCGAAGACCTTGCATCCTTTCGAAGCCGACCCAAAGCCGAGCAGGATGCTGTCGATGCCACTGGCATCAGGCAGTGGGCGGCGTGGGAAGAGAGAAACGCAGCATCTATACTCGATCGCGGGGGCATGGTGGGAAAGACGACGCGCATCACCAGGAACGGCATCGCCGATGCGGTCAACCCATTTTGCGGCTACCTGGTGGTTGAGGCTGAAACTGCCGATGCCGCCGCAAGGCTTTTCCAGGACCATCCTCACATCACCGTCTTTCCCGGCGACGGCGTGGATATCATGCCCTTTTTGACCTGACCTGCTTGATTGACCCTTCAATCATCGCGACGGAGCGGAGCCCCGTCCACGTCTCGTCCAGTTCTTCCGGCTCGATTCGCAAAAGCAGGCGGTCTTCGATGATCCCTTGACTTCGCGCGCCTCTCTGGCACCGTGAAATCTCTTTAGAAATTGGAGCATGCATGACCCCTGAACGCTTTTCGGAATGCCTTTTGCACATCCGCTGGACGCCGATCAATCTGGCGAGCGCGCTGCAATGCGACCTGTCATGGGTGGAGGCGATGGAGGTCGGAAATGCCGAAGTGCCGGCCGGACTTGGAGAGTGGCTGGAAACGCTCGCTCAATGCCATGAAAAGGCCGGCGTTCCGACCACCTATCGCGGACGCGGACACGACTGAAGGAAACGGAGACGGCCTGACGGAGGAACGGCAGTCCGGAAACGGCGGATAATTCATTCAAACGGAGGGATTTGAAATGAATGATGATTTTCGCTTGAAGCTTATCAAAATCAGAGGCGAAAAGATCGCCCATCGCAACGAGCTGCTGGCGATGAAGATGCAGGGCGGAAGCACAAAAGCGGTTAGCGAAGCGATCGATCTCGACGGCATGATCGCCCGCGAACAGCTCGCGATCGACAATCTCGACGATACGATTGCCCGGCTGAGCTAGGGGCGCTCAATGGAAGGCTTGATCAGCATTTGGGAGATCCCTGCTCAAGAAGGTGAACAAGCACCTCATGCGCCATAAGCGTCAAAGGACGCCGCGCTCAGTGCGCCACGTCCTTGCCGAGATTGCGCAGCCTGATCTGATGGTCGAGCCGCTCGAGCTGGCTTGTCGTCGTTTCGATCAGCCGGCCGATCTCCTGGTAGGCCGTCCGCAGCCGCGAAAGCTCGTTTCGGACGGCTTCCAATGCGCGCTCGTCGCTGTCCTCTCCCGGCCCGTCACCCGAACCGGTCATCAGCCACGCCGGAGACACGTCGAAGAGAGCCGACATCTTGACCAGAGCGGACGGGTTGGGCTCGGCGCGGTCGGATTCCCACGCAAGCATCGTCTCCTCGCTGACGCCGAGCTGGCTCGATAGCGTCTCGATACTGATGCCCGCGGCATCGCGAGCCATGGACAAGCGGCCGCCAAGCGTATCGTCGCCTTCATCCGAAAAAACGGTCGTCTCTTGTTCTCGCTTGAACATCGGTGCGATCCCTTTCCTGGTCGCGCCGGCGGTTTTGTGCGGCGCATTCATGTTTTAGCCGTTTCCAAAGCTCCAGATAGGTCTAAGGGCGTCATCTCGCCATCACGATCTGTCCCAATTGGAAAAGTGTGACATTTTCCAGCGACCGCTCCTGAGCTTGCGGCAGGCACCCGATCGCGCCTTGATTGCATGCCCTTCCTGTGTTTGATGTTCGGGCATGTCCGTCTCCTCCGCCGTTTCCACGCAGCAGAACCCGCTTAGAGGCATGACGATCATGGCGAGCGCCATGATCCTGCTGCCGACGATGGATGCGATCGCCAAATACATGGCGAGTTTCGAAGGCATGTCGCCCGGACAGGTGACCTTCTATCGCTTTTTCTTTCAGCTCGTGTGCATGTTACCGCTGCTGGCGACCGAGGCAGGACGGTCGGCCTTCTCCGCGAAACGCCCGTGGATGAATTTGCTGCGCGGCGCTCTGCACGGGGCCGCCAGTCTGCTCTTCTTCGCCGCGGTCAAATACATGCCGCTGGCGGATGTCTTCGCGATCTATTTCGTCGAACCCTTCATGCTGACAGCACTTTCGGCCGTGTTTCTTGGCGACAGGGTCGGCTGGAAACGCTGGCTGGCGATTGCCATCGGTTTCGGTGGCGCGATGATCGTCATCCAGCCGAGCTTTGCCGTCTTCGGACTGAAGGCTTTGCTGCCGATCGCCTGCGCGTTCCTCTATGCGCTCTATCTCTTCATGAACCGCGCCGTCGGCGAGGCAGATTCGCCTCTGACGATGCAGATCATGGCGGGCGCCGGCGGTACGCTGTTCATGGCATTCGCTCTCCTTGCTGGCTCGTCGGCCGGCATAGCGGATTTCGAACCGTCCCTGCCCGGCTCCGCCCTTGGCCTTGTGCTGCTGCTGATCCTCGGTTCAATCTCAGGCTACGCGCACATGCTTGTTGTCAGAGCGTTCCGGCTGGCGCCGCTCTCGCTGCTTGCCCCGTTCCAATATTTCGAGATCATTTCCGCGACGGTTCTCGGCTATGGGATCTTCGGAGATTTTCCCAACTTTTCCAAATGGATCGGCATCGCCATCATCGTCGGTTCCGGTCTCTTCATCATCTGGCGGGAGCGCGTTCAGTCGCGATTGGAGAAAACGGCGTGAATGCAAACATCTTGCGCATGGACCGACGGCGTAATTTGTGGCTAAAACACTGACTGAATAGACTATTTGGGCGGAGATTGCATGTTCAAGAAAATCCTGATCGCCAATCGCGGCGAGATCGCTTGCCGCGTGATCAAGACGGCGCGCCGTATGGGTATCCTGACGGTCGCCGTCTATTCCGATGCCGATCGGGATGCCCTGCATGTGGAGATGGCCGATGAAGCCGTCCATATCGGCCCGGCACCGGCCGCCGAAAGCTATCTCGTCGCCGACAAGATCATCGCCGCCTGCAAGGAGACCGGCGCCGAGGCCGTTCATCCGGGATACGGCTTTCTCTCCGAGCGCGCCTCATTCTGCGCGGCGCTGGAGAAGGAAGGCATCATCTTTATCGGTCCGAAGCCGAAGGCGATCGAAGCCATGGGCGACAAGATCGAATCGAAGAAATTCGCCAATGCCGCCAAGGTATCCACCGTTCCGGGCCATCTCGGCATCATCGATGACGCCGATCATGCCGAGCGGATTGCCGGCGAAATCGGCTATCCCGTCATGATCAAGGCGTCTGCCGGTGGCGGCGGCAAGGGCATGCGCATCGCCTGGAGCAAGGACGAAGTGCGCGACGGCTTCGAGCGCGCCCGCTCCGAAGCGAAAAGCTCCTTTGGTGACGACCGCGTCTTCATCGAGAAGTTCGTCGTCGATCCCCGACATATCGAAATCCAGGTGCTGGCCGACGCCCACGGTAATGTCGTCTATCTCGGCGAACGTGAATGCTCCATCCAGCGCCGGAACCAGAAGGTCGTGGAAGAGGCGCCCTCGCCGTTCCTCGACGAGGCCACCCGCAAGGCCATGGGCGAACAATCCGTGGCGCTCGCCAAAGCCGTGGATTATCAAAGCGCCGGCACGGTCGAGTTCATCGTCGATCGCGACCGAAACTTCTATTTCCTCGAAATGAATACCCGCCTGCAGGTCGAGCATCCGGTGACGGAGCTCGTGACAGGCATCGATCTCGTCGAGCAGATGATCCGCGTCGCCGCCGGCGAAAAGCTGCCGTTCAGCCAAGCGGATATCAAGCTCAATGGCTGGGCGATCGAAAGCCGCCTCTACGCGGAAGACCCCTATCGCAATTTCCTGCCCTCGATCGGCCGCCTGACGCGCTATCGCCCGCCGCGTGAAGGCAGAACTGAGAAATCCGTCGTGCGCAACGACACCGGCGTCTTCGAAGGCGCCGAAATTTCGATGTATTATGATCCGATGATCGCCAAGCTCTGCACCTGGGCTCCGACGAGGCTGGAAGCGATCGAAGCGATGGGCGAAGCCCTGGATGGCTTCGTCGTCGACGGCATCGAGCACAACATGCCGTTCCTCTCCGCGCTGATGAAGCACCCGCGCTGGCGCGAAGGCCGTCTTTCGACCGGCTTCATTGCCGAGGAATATCCTGATGGTTTCGCACCCGTGACACCGGACGAGGAGCAGACAGCCCTGCTTTCTGCAATCGCCCTTTCCTGCAGCCTGATCGAATCCAACCGCCGGGAGCGCCATGCTGACCGCTTGCGCCCCGCATCAGGCACATTACAGGAGAACTGGATCGTCAAGATCGGTTCGGACTATATTCCGGTCGCACTCCCCGAAGGTGCCGTGACCATTCCGCTTGAAATGGACATGCAGATCGGCGGTCAGACCGTGACCTTGTCAACCGACTGGCGCCCCGGCGATGCCGTCTGGGTCGGCACGATTGGCGGCCGTAAGCTGACGGCCCAGATCCGCGCCGTGCTGAATGGCCTGCGCATCGACTGGCAGGGCATCTCCGTCAGGACGAAGGTCTTCACGCCGCGTCAGGCCGAACTCGACAAGCTGATGCCGCTCAAGCTGCCGCCGGATACGTCGAAGCTCCTGCTCTGCCCCATGCCTGGTCTCGTCGTCGCCATTGCCGTTGCCGAGGGGCAGGAAGTCAAGGCGGGCGAAACGCTCGCGATCGTTGAGGCGATGAAGATGGAAAACGTCCTGCGCGCAGAGCGTGATCTGGTCGTCGGCAAGATCAACGCCAAGCCGGGCGAAAGCCTCGCTGTCGATGCCGTGATCATGGAATTTGCCTGATCAAGATACGGACAATCGCCGCTCTTTCGCGAAAAGCCGCGCAGCGATTGCTCGGCTAAAACATGATAATTGCGACGCTAAGTGTCTGATTTTGGCTTGAGCTGCAATGGGCGGCCATGGCAATGTCGCGCCAACAAACCATAGCATGAAGGGATGAGACGATGGACGTAAGAGCAGCAGTCGCGGTTCAGGCTGGCAAGCCGCTTGAGGTGATGACGGTTCAGCTTGAGGGGCCTCGCGCTGGCGAAGTGCTGATCGAGGTCAAGGCGACCGGCATCTGCCACACCGA
>NZ_RAIN01000009.1:0-266111 GCF_003610155.1 Rhizobium sp. WW_1 | reverse complement strand
TCTCATCTTCGCTTCCTTTGATAGAGCTACGATGAGCCGAAAATCCTCTCTTCTCAATTAAACCAATTCTGTCTCAAGGGCGCTGATGTCGGACAGTGGTCGACTACTGCTTGGAGACTGGCCTGTTCCCGGAAGGCACGCCGCGGAATCTCGTCGTCCAGCTCCAGCGCAAGGTCATCTACGTTTCGGTCAGCGGCACATCGACCCTGACATCGCTTTTGGAAGACATCCTCCGTGCATTTGGTGACCCCAAACCGCAGCGAGGGACGCAGGGCCACAAGAAAGAACGTATATTGAACTACATCTGGGAATTCGGCACCGAACTTCTCATCTTCGACGAAATGAATCACCTGAAGATCGGGGCCAAGTCTGGTTCGATACATATGGAAGCCACCAGGGTTCACAACACCTTGAAGGATTTCCTCCTCGGCGGCTGCCCTGTGGTGTTCGTTGGAACCGGCGAAGCGGAGGGGAAGGTATTCAGCGACCTCCAGATCAGGGCCAGATGCAAAGAAAGGCTTTTCATCGGACCGCTGACCTGGAAAAATAAGGCGCATCAATCGGCCTATAAGGAGTTCTGCGCGCTGCTAGGCCTGGAACTGAAAAGTCTCGGCCTCTTTCCAGTCCGCAGCAACTTCCTCACACGAGCCATACCGAGGTGCCTTTTCTTCGCATCGGGCGGCTACTTTGGCCATACAACGAACATCGTCGCACTGGCGGCCCGATACGCGCTCGAAGAGGGCGCCGATAACGTTGGTTGGGAGCACCTCAAGGCCGCGTCGGCCGAGTACACCATTTTCAATGGCCTGGCTAAATACAATCCATTCGAACGGGAAGAGCGAGAGCAGGAGCAACTGAAGGCAGCTTCTACGGAGATGCTCGATGCGTAGTGCACAGGCGGACCAGGGCTTGGTCGAACACCTTGAAGGTCGGGCGCGCAACATTGGGCGCGTTCTCGCGATATCTTCGTGCCCTAACCCGAAGGAGGGCATCAAAGAAGTCGCGTTCAGGGCCGCCTCGACGAACGGGTTCCAATCTACGGGCTTGGTCGTGGAGCTCGCCCGATCGAGGTCGTTCCGCAGCTTACAAGGCGTCCATGAGGGGTTCGCCGAAGATCTGGACCGCCTCGTCGACGTGCTCGGCATCCGCAAGGATACCGAGCACGTCAAGCAACTACTTGCGCAAAAGGGAATGGCTGGAAAGGACTGGGTGCAACTTCTCGGCATCGACATTCGGCGCGGTCACCTTGCAAAGGAGCGGCGCGTCGCACCGCGAACTCTGCGGTTGAATGATTGTCAGAACTCTCTGTGGGCACTCCGGCCGTTCAGTTTCGATTTGTCGACAAAGGAAGCGCTTCTTGATCATTGCCCCGTATGTACGCGGAAGCTTGGGTGGCTGCGTACGTTCGGCCCTTCGTTCTGCGACAAATGCCCAAACAATGCAAATCCCAGCAAGGGCGGCGTCGACCTCCGTGATTTTCCCCAGCCGGACGTCGATATCGAGGACGAGGAGGCGATCCAGTTCGTAGCGGAGCTCTTGGATTTGAGTATAGGGCAAAGAGGTTGCCTCCATCCTGATCTGTCGAACAGCCGTCCAGGAGCCATTTTCCAACTCATCGTCGAGATCGCCGGCCGGTTGGAAGAAAGGCCATCAGGCTGGGGTCGCGCCCTGAGACCTCGTTCGATCGAGCAGGGGGCGCGTGCCCTACTCAACTGGCCTGAGGGCTACCACGCACTCAAGAACGACGTCGCCGCAGCTTGGACTGGGCGCAAATCGGCGCTTGACGGACTACATCTCGTTACGAGACTTCCTGCAGAGATACGTGGCGTGATCAAGTCGCAAGACGAGGAATTCAAACGACGACGCGCGGCGCGCAGGGTTCGCCTGGCCCAGCCATGTGCGCCCGACGAACCAGTGAGACTGCGCTGGTCCATTCGTCACTCGGGGCGCGCGTTCGAACGACTGATTAATTCCGTCGACGCTGTCTCCCAGATCGAAGCCATCGTGACGCTGCTGCGACACGACAGACAGGCACGGCTGATTGCCGCCGACCTTGGATTGCCGCTTCCTAATCTTATCGACCTATACGGCGCCGGCATGCTGCCGGAAATGGATGCCCTGATGAAAGGAGCATGGGCGCCGCCCTGCCGGGCTTTCGACGTCTCGCTTTTCGCCGTCGCACGTCGAGCTGCTGCGGACACTCTCGATCACGGTCGTCAGCTTGATCTTTTTTCCGCTGCGTCGGCGTTCGGACATCTAAACGGTAGCGGATGGGTTGCTGTGCTGAACGCGATCTTTGATTGCGATCTGGAAGTTACGCTAGGCCCTTCAAGAGTTCCTCTCGTAAGGAGGATGCGAACCAACGATTTTGAAGGCCTGCGCAAAATTATGTCGAGCTTCTCCGATCGATCGCCTTCGGATCTAATCCCAATGACACGACAGGAGATGTCAGTGGCGATCGGGAAATCGATGGCAACGACCAATAGCTTAGTCCATGCCGGAATGTTGGCGAGAAACGCCTCCGGAGCCGACGTCGCCGAATTCAAGAAGCGATGGATGCTCCCGTCAGATGCGGAAGTCTTCTTGTCGTTGAGTATCTGTTCGGAGCGGCGCAACGTCCGTGCGTTGCTTGCCGATGAAGGAGTACCAAGCCTTTTGGCAGGCAATCTCAAGCTCTGGTCGCGGCCAGCCGTGATCGCGTTGTTCCCAAATCCGTTCATCAAATAATCTTAAGAAGCAAGGAAGACGCCCCCTCGGGAGCTCAAGCACTCCACGTACTTCCCGACGGTGCTATCGCCTCGATCAACGTCGACAGTATCGACAGTACACGCCGCCATCGCTCTGACCGGTGGAGGAAGACGCGATTCCTTTCCATTCAAACTATCGCGCAGCGTCGTTAACTCAGGAGCAACAATTGCACGTAAACAATACCATAATCGTGCCCAACCCACGGGGCGAGTTCTTCGGTCACCCCGTTGAGCCGTCGGTTTCGGTCGCATTACGAAGAAGCCAGTTGCTAGGGCGGCGCATGCCCATATCGGTCACACCGCAATCGGATGAGGGGCTTCCAGAGATATTTTTTCGGGCCATGAGCCGTAACGGATATCAGTCGGCCTCCAAGTTTTGGCAAATCGTGGGGTGTGACCCAAAGCGAATATTCGAGCCACGAAACTTCGTTGACCTAACGATCGATGATAGAAGCTTGAGCGACTTTCTTGGAACGCCTAATGGGCCAGGCGATATCAGACCGCTTCGCTATGTGAACGGCGGAAAGGGCGTCGTGTCTTTTTTTGGTGCTCCCCTCAAAGTCGGACGTCTCGCCGGCCATAGAAGGGTTTCACCTACCTTCCTCGCTGGACATGGTTACATGAGGGCCATCTGGTCAGTGCTACCTATCGGGTTCGATCCCACGAATTTCGAGCACCTGCTAGACCGCTGTCCGGTATGCAATGTCCAACTGAAGTTTTCGCGGACCATGGGACTTTACTCGTGCCAAACATGCGCAGACGGCTCGGAGAGCAGTCGCGGCATAACGGATTTGCGTGATTATCCTCAGCCCGTGGTGGAGCTCGACACTTACGAGAATCTGCAGTTGTGCTGTTCGCTGATCGAGCCAGGGCTCTCGCCAGATCGGTCGCTACCGGAATCGATCCATCCAGAGCTTCGGTCATTTGATCGCGGCCAGATCTTCGAACTGATCGTTTTGATGGCGTTTTTGCTAGACAGAGCGAGCGGCGCGCCTCGAAAGTCAGCATGCTCACCTTTCGCACTTGATAAGTCCACGGCGGCGGTTCGCACTTGGCCCCGAGGGTTGTTCGAGCTCAATGACGAGGTAGCGAGCATGACGAAACCCCTGCGGAGAAGGCGCGATTTCAGAAGTCCTATTTTTGAAGCTGTGCAGGCGAACTATTTTCTGTTTGGAAGTGATTTCGTCCAAATGTTGCGCAATCAAATTCGATCGGGCACTGCCCCACGCGACCTCACCAAAGAGAAGGCTCTCAATGGATATCATCACGTTCTCCCAGACAGACGAACCTGGAAATCAGGCGGTTTCGATACCCAGATTGCGGAGGAAAGGCTTGTGTACGCTGCCACCCTTGCCGCTAGTTCTCGGTCAGTGCTTCAAGAGCATAAGTCTACTGGGTTGCCGCTTATCGAGCTTGTCCAGTTGTATGAAAGTGGACTCGCGTTGTGTCCAGACCATAGTTTGAGGAGATTGTTTCAAGGCAATAACGACGTAGACTTGGCGACAATGATTGGACGCGTAGCGGACAAATTCGAAGGCGGCGGTATCTCGGTGTACAACCTTGCCATCGCTGAAAGGAGCGGAGGCATTTATTGGTCAGGTGTGTTGCGTCATGTAGCTACCGGTAGACTGCCGGTAGCCGTCGTGCCAGGTAGCGGCCCGTTGGTACGAAGGCTCAGGGTTCAGAACGCGATGCTGGTGACCCAACTTTTTGATCGGGGTGAGGCAACGGATGCTTTTGACAAAGTCGCACTTCTGAATGGTGAGGCCGCTTTCTACATCGGCGTAGGACGCGAAATATCGGCGTTGTTGAGTAGCGGGCTTCTCCTTCCAGGCGAACTGACGTTCTCCGCGGTACGACAGTTCCGGAAGCAATACGTGTCTGGTGCGGAAATAACTAGATGCTTGGCGCTTTTGAACTTTCCCGAAAGATCGAGTGCCTCAATTTTCAAGCAGTTGAGGCAAGAGGGGATACTGTCGGTCCATTCCCAGCCCAAAATCATGCATCGAGCTGCGTTCAATGAATTTCTGGCAAAGAGCGGTTGCCACTATCCAGCTTCGTGTCAAACTTCTGATGGCGATAAGGTGGGCGACGCGCCAGAGAATCGACTTTTTTGAATTCGATCAAATGAAGTCAATACCTTAGGAGAGTCGCTTTCGATTGGTTTCGACACAGGGTCCGATCCGGCGGAAGGCCGCGCGCATTGACGTCATCGATCAGATGAGCGGGAAAGCGAGTGGCGATCTCGTCGAGCGTGTGCTGCGCGGTCCTCTGAATTTTACGAACGCGCAAGAGGGTGAAAAGGCGAGAGGTCTCGTCCAATGCCGTGCCAGCCATGGTTCTTTGCTCCTTTAAGGCTGTCTGCGTGAATTTCCATTGCATCTAATATGGTGCTTCATTGACATTCAGACAAATGAAATGATATGGTGCTTAAGATCAGAAAAATTGAAAGGTAACCGATATGACCGTACCGTTCCGCCGGCCCATACCGTTGCTTGACAATGAAGTTCTGCGTACCTTCGTCGCGATCGCCGAAACGGGGAATTTCTCGACTGCGGCCGATGCTGTCTTTCGCACGCCGTCAGCCGTTTCGATGCAGATCAAGAAGCTGGAAGAGCAGCTCGGCGTCACGCTTTTCCTGCGCGACGCGCGCTCGGTTAGCCTGACGCAGCACGGCGAGATGCTGCTTTCCTATGCCCGCAACATTCTGGCGCTTTCCAACGAGGCGGTATCGCGCTTCATCATGCCCGAGCTTAGCGGCGTGGTGCGTCTCGGCGCCCCCGACGATATCGGCGAGCGACTGCTGCCGAGTATCTTGAAGAGCTTTTCCGAAAGCTACCCCGGTATTATGGTCGATGTAACAGTCGATATGAGCATCCAGCTTAAAAAGCGCATCGAGGAGCAGCGGCTGGATCTGGCGCTGATCAATTGCGCAACGCGGCCTTTCCCGACGGAAGGCGAGGTGATCTATACGGAGCGCCTCGTCTGGGCCGGCGCCAAGTGCGGCACCGCCTATCGCCGCGATCCGCTGCCGATCTCCATCTGGGAAGAGGGCTGTATCTGGCGGTCGGAAGCGATGGCGCAGCTGGAGCGGCAGAAGCGCGCCTATCGCGTTTCCTATCTCAGCGCGCATACGATGGCACAGCGCGCGGCGATCGTTTCCGACCTTGCCGTCGCGCCGTTCCCGCGCTCCTACATCACCGACGATATGGAGATCCTCGGACCGAATGAAGGGTTGCCGGAACTGACGTCGTTCGACATTCGTTTGCTGACGGCCTCGCAGATGACCGGGCCTATGAAGGCGGTGGCCGACAGCATTCGCCAGGCTTTCGTCGAAATCGGGCGCAAGATGGCCGCGTGACACGCGGCCAGTTGTTTTCTACTCGCGGCTGCGGCGACGTCTGCGGCCGCCGGCTTCTCCGCCATCATCCGACGCTTGCTTGCGCTCCGGCAAGGTTATGACCTTGCTGAGTTCGGGGAAGCTGTCCACCTTGTTCGGCAGAGCCATGGCGTAGACGAAATGCTCCTGAAACTTTGATTCAAGCGCTGTTTCTATCTTCTCGATTTTCCTGACTGTTTCCTCGATCTCGCGACGGTAGCCGCGGTTGAGCAGCGCCATGCGCGCGCCGGTGCCCGCGGCATTGCCGACGGCCTTGACCTTGTCGAGATTGCAGTCGGGTATCAGGCCCAGCACCATCGCATATTTCGGATCGATGAAGGTGCCGAAGGCGCCTGCAAGGCCGATGCGGTCGACATGCCCGATTCCCTGCTTGTCCATCAGCAGCTTGACACCGGCATAAAGTGCCGCCTTGGCGAGCTGGATGGCGCGGATGTCGTTCTGGGTGACCGTGATACGCGGTTCGCCGTCGCGCAGCAGGTAGGAGAAGGTACGGCCGTTCTGCAGGATGCGCGGCGAGCGCGCCGCCATCGAGCCGTCGACGACGCCGTCTTCCGAGATGATGCCGGTCAGGAACATTTCGGCGACGACCTCGATAATGGCCGAGCCGCAGATGCCTGTTACGCCGACCTTGGCTGCGGCTTCTTCGAAACCTGGCTCATCCGACCACGGCTCGATGCCGATGACGCGGTAGCGCGGTTCCAGCGTTATCGGATCGATGCGCACGCGCTCGATGGCGCCGGGTGCCGCGCGCTGGCCACTCGAAATCTCGGCGCCTTCGAAAGCGGGGCCGGTCGGGGAGGAGGCAGCAACGACGCGATGGCGGTTGCCGAGCACGATTTCGGCATTGGTGCCGATATCGACCAGCAACATCATCTCATCCTGGCGATGCGGCCCCTCGGCGAGCGTGGCGGCGGCGGCATCGGCGCCGACGTGGCCAGCGATGCAGGGCAGCATGTAGATGCGGGTGCCTGTATTCATCGGCAAGCCGATCTCGGCCGATTTCAAATGCACAGCACCGGAGACGGCAAGTGCGAAAGGAGCGCCGCCAAGCTCGGTCGGGTCGATGCCGAGAAAGAGATGATGCATGATCGGATTGCCAACGAAGACGGCGTTCAGAATATCCTCGCGCGACACGCCGCCATCGGTGCAGACCTTGTCGATCAATCCGTTCAAGGCTTCGCGCACCGCGTTGGTCATGGCCTCGCGGCCGTCCGGGTTCATCATCACGTAGGAAACGCGGCTCATCAAATCCTCGCCGAAGCGGATCTGTGGGTTGGAGGCGCCGGCCGATGCGACGGTTCGGCCCGAGAGCAGCGACGACAAGTGCATGGCGATCGTCGTCGAGCCGATATCGCAGGCGATGCCGTAGGCCTCGTTCTTCAGGCCGGGATAGAGCGCGATGAGGCGCGGGCGCTCGCTGTCCTGATCGCGATGGATGGCGGCGGTTACCTTCCATTCGCCCTTGCGTAGGATCGACTGCACATGCGGAATGAGATGAAAATCAACTTCGAGATTGTCGTATTTCCAGTCTGCCGCAATCGCCGCCTTCAAGCGGTCGAGATCGCCAAGCGGCTTGTGCATGTCGGGCTCCTCGACCTCGACATAACACATATGCACTGCTGGATCGCGGGCGATGACACGCTCGTCGGCCGCCTTTCGCACCACCTGCGCATTGATGACGGTATCCTGAGGCACGTCGATGACGAGATCGCCCTGGATCAAGGCGGAACAGGAGAGGCGGCGTCCCTCGGGCAGGTCGCGCACCTCGGCGTAGCGCCGCTCCTTCGGCCCGATCGGCGAAAGATGGTCGTTGGCCGAGACGATCTTATGCTTGGCGAAATTGCCCTCCTGCACCGAAACCTGGCAGCGTCCGCAGGTCGCCCGACCACCGCAGACGCTTTCGACATAGACGCCGAGCTGCCGCGCAGCCTCGAGTACGGGCGTTCCTACCGGAAAATGGCCGCGCTTGCCGGAAGGCATGAAGAGGACGAGGGGTTTTGCGCTGTCGCTGGCTTCGGCCACGGATCAGCCTTTCTATTTGCTAAGGCGCCGCACGTTCGAGCGAACGCGCTTGCTGTATGGTTTGACGGCCGCGTGGGCGATCGAATTCGCCGCCCGTTGGGTCGAGGTCTTGCGCCCGGTCGCGATTGCGGTCATCGCCGCGATATTCTGCTCAGCCATCGCCATGTTCGCAGCGATGACGCTTTCACCCGCCGCCGCCATCTTTTCGGTGATCATGCGGTTGAATTCGGCCGTGTTGACGCGCCCGCCGGTCAGGGCCGTCATCCACATTTGCGAGAGGCGCATTCCCATTACCATGGGTGCCTCGATCCACAAGGTGGCGAGATCTTCGGAAAGGCGGCGGCTCGGATAGGTCATCGCTATTCCCTCGCAGCTCCCGCGCCGGCACGCGCCGCGCGGCCACCACGTCGGCCGCCACCGGCGGCGGGAGCAGCCGTCGCCGGTGCGGCAACCGCGCCTTCTGCCGGCTTGTGATCACGATAGGTCATGATCCAGTTGGTGCAATTGGCATCGGTGCCGTTCAGCACATTGGCGGCGCGCACGGCTTCCATTTCCTGCGGGCGGCAGGGGTTCATGATCGCCGAGGTCATGCCGGCGCCGATAACCATCGGGATAAAGCCGGCATTGATGCCGTGGCGATGCGGCAGGCCGAAGGAGATGTTGGAAAGGCCGCAGGTCGTATTGACCTTCAATTCGTTGCGCAGGCGGTGCAGGAGCGCAAAAACCTGACGGCCGGCATCGCCGAGCGCCCCGATCGGCATGACCAGCGGATCGACGACGATGTCATGCGGCTTGATGCCGTGATCCATGGCGCGCTCGACGATCTTCTTCGCAACGGCGAAGCGGACGTCCGGGTCCATGGAAATGCCGGTCTCATCGTTCGAGATGGCGACAACGGGCACGTCGTATTTCTTGACCAGCGGCAGGATGGCTTCGAGCTTTTCCTCTTCGCCCGTCACCGAATTGACCAGCGGCCGGCCCTTGGCGACCTTGAGGGCTGCTTCAATGGCAGCCGTGACCGAACTGTCGATCGAGAGCGGTACGTCGACCAGGCCCTGCACGATCTCGAGCGTCTGCACGAGAAGGCCCGGCTCGGTCTCATTCGGGTTGACGGAGGTTACGCCCGCGTTGACGTCGAGCATGGTTGCGCCGGCGGCCACCTGTTCCAGCGCGTCCTTGATGACCGTCTCGAAATTGCCTTCGATCATCTCGGCGGCCAGCTTCTTGCGGCCCGTCGGATTGATGCGTTCGCCGATCACGCAGAAAGGCTGGTCGAAGCCAATTATGATCTCGCGCGTGGCGGAGGCAACGATGGTACGCGTCATGTCAGGTCCTCTGGTCCGTTGGCCCGATAGCTGGTCTATCGTGCGGTGATTTGGGTTACAAGCCGGCCGGCTCCTCCGCCAAGCGGCTGCGATCTTTCGAAATCAATGCGTCTGCTGCGGTGTATGATGGGCTGCAAGCTCCGCCATCGCCTGCTGGTTTTCTTCTCGGCCTTCGCTGATTTGGTGCAGCCTTTCGGCAACCAGTGCATCGGTGCGGCCCGCCTCGCGCTTCCACGGCTGGCGGCCCTTCAGAACGCCGGAATCATGCACCATTTCGGCGACATATTCTTCCTGGCGGTAGGCCATGACGTGAATGCCGGAAACGCCCTCGATCTCCTTCACCTCGTTGATGATGTCGATGCAGAGCTGCTTGCCTTCCTTCTTCTGATCCTGCGCGCCTTCGATGCGCTTGATGACTTCATCGGGAATATGGACGCCCGGCACGTTCGACCGCATCCAGCGGGCGGTTTTTGCCGATGCGAGCGGACCGACGCCGACGAGAATGAAGCATTTTTCGTGCAGGCCGAGGTCGCGCACCTTCTTCATATAGTCGCGGAACATCGGCACGTCGTAGCAATACTGGCTCTGGACGAACTGCGCGCCGGCCTCGATCTTCTTGGCCAGCCGATAGGGTCGAAAATCATAGGGCGGTGCGAAGGGGTTGATCGCGGCGCCCAGGAAGAGTTTCGGCGGCGACGTCAGCTTGCGGCCCGAGAGGAACTTGGCGTTGTCGCGCATGATGCGGACGGTTTCGAGCAGCGACATGCAATCGAGATCGAAGACCGGCTTGGCGCCCGGCTGATCGCCCGCCTGCACGCCGTCACCGGTCAGGCACATGATGTTGCACACGCCCATGGCGGCGGCACCCAGCACGTCGCCCTGAATGGCGATGCGATTTCTGTCGCGACAGGCGATCTGCATGATGGGCGCGTAGCCCATGCGCGTCAGCAGGGCGCAGATCCCAACCGAGGACATATGGCAATTGGCACCCGAGGCATCGACAGCGTTGATGCCGTCCACCCATCCTTCGAAAATCGCGGCACGCTCATAGACATCTTCGGCATTGGCGCTGTCGGGCGGATTCAGCTCGGCCGTGACGGCGAATTCGCCGCGGCGAAGCACACGCTCCAGACGTCCGAGCGAGTAATGGCCGGGCAGGGGATCGAGCGGCAGATGGACGCCAAGTGGGTTTTCATCGATCGGCGCCATCGCTCAGGCTTCCCCCTTCGCCGCTTCGCGGGCCGCTGCCGCTTCCGCCGTGACGCGAAGCCACGAGGACGTCTCGCGCAACGATTGGTTCACCGGTTTCTGTACCTTCAGGATCGCATCTCCCTCGGTCATGTTCCGGGAGCCGTTCCAGGCCTGCACCCAAACGCAGGGCATGTCGGGCTCCACCTCGCAATTGCCGTTGGCGCGAACGCCGCCGCACGGGCCGTTGCGCAGTTGCTTGGGACAGTTCATCGGGCAGGACATGCCTGTCGATGACAGCGCGCACTGGCCGCACATGCGGCAATCGAACAGGAAACCCTTCACATTGCGTTCGATGAAGGTGATCGGGCGCTCCACGCGGTCATAACCGAACGCCTTCCATAGAGGATGAAGCAGGAGAAAGGCGTCGGCGAAGCGACGATAAAACCATTCGAAGAAGCGGGAATGACGCACGGCCCAGAGACGAACCGTATATTTGCGCCGGGCGCGCCGGTTGGGCGAGACGCCGGCCGGCGTAAAGGCGCCACTGGCGGCCTTTGCGCCGGCGGCGGCATTGCCTGGCTTCTGGACGGCCTCAGCCATTGTCGCGGCCTCCCGCCTTCACCAGCGCCACCAGCCGCTCGCGATCGTAAGCCGCCTCAAGTTCGCTTGCCGCCTTGTCGGCCTCCGCTTCGAGATCGTCAGAGACGGGCACCGGCTCCGCCTTGCGCCATTCGGCCAGGTAATCATCCGTTTCGGCAGCGCCCGTGCGCATGGCGCACATGTCGATTGCTTCGGTGAAGCGCAGCGAAAGCTCGCGTTTTGCCGTCTGCCTGCCCTTCTTGATGATCACCTGGGCCGGAATGTCCCGCCAGTAGACGACAATGCGATCCGCCATGCACAAATCTCCTCTTCACGCCAGAATGCACGTCGGCCGATCGTCGGACTGCGCTCGCCACGACGCGGCATATGTCAAAAAACGACGAGCTGGAAAAACCTCGTTCGTCAGCATCTATGATACGCTTTGTCCTATATGCCAGCCTGTTTCGAAGTCTGGTCGAACACCCTTGTCTTGCTCAGCGGGCCTGTCTCGGTAAAGCGAAATCTTTTCCAAAAGCGACGCCGATGTCGTAATCAGACCGCAAGCAATTCGCGGGCGAGATCGCCGTAACCGGTGTATCGATATTCATAGGCCAGGCCGAGGTAGGAGGCAGCTTGCCTTGCCTTTGCCTGCAGTTGGGGATCTTCCTCCTGCGAGAGATAGACCACCTTGCGATAATTGCCGAAATACATGTCGCGCAGCTCCGGATGCCGGTCCAAACCGAGCGGGACGACGACAAAGGATTCGAACTGACGAGCGAGAAAGTCAGTGAGGAAAAACGACGTGATATCATCGTCTCGAGCTGCGAAAGCCTCGTTGCCGGTGAAGAAGGAATAACAGTGCGGGCCGGAAAGACGCTCTATTCCCTCGCGCTCGCAGATCCGGTCGATATCGCCCCCGGTGCCGCAATCGGCATAGCCGATGAAGATCTTATCGAAGCCGCGCGAGCGAGCATCCGCAATCGCCTCTTCCAGGGCCGGAGCGATCTTCTGAGGATAGGAATGATAGATTGCGGGAAGACAGTGAAGATCGATGTAATCGAGCCCGTTTGTTCTGGTGACCGCCAGTATTTCGCGTGCGATTGCGCCGCACGCGATCACATGAACTTTTTGCGTTGTTATGCGTTTACTGCGCGGAGGGTCTTTCTCCGCTCTTCTTTGATCGATATCCACTCAGAGGGGGTTCCCAATCATGACTGCACCGACGCTTACCAAAATTGCTACCGCCTGCGTCGTCCTCATGGTCCTTGCTTCATGTGCCAACACCATTCGCGGCATGGGCAGAGATACCGCCAATGCGGTCAATGCGACCGAGGACGCCGGTCATACCGTCAAGAAGGCTGCCCAATAACCAATGTGGGATGCCTATGTGCCGGCGGCAAGCTGTTGATTGTCGCCGGCCTTTGGTTGTCTGCAATCAGGCGCCGGCGGCCAGGCTGTTGTGCTTGCGCTTCATGAATTCCTTGGCGGTCTCGACCGCGACGGCGGCGTCGCGGCAATAGGCGTCGGCGCCGACGGCCTTGCCGAACTCCTCGTTCAGCGGGGCGCCGCCGACCAGGACGACGTAATCGTCGCGCAGGCCCTTTTCCTTCAGCGTATCGATGACGACCTTCATGTAAGGCATCGTCGTCGTCAGCAGCGCAGACATGCCGAGAATGTCGGGCTGCTCGCGTTCGATCGCGTCAAGATAGTTTTCGACCGGGTTGTTGATGCCGAGGTCGATGACGTCGAAGCCTGCGCCCTCCATCATCATGCCGACAAGATTCTTGCCGATGTCGTGAATGTCGCCCTTGACGGTGCCGATCACCATCTTGCCGAGCTTTGGTGCGCCAGTCAGCGCCAGCAGCGGACGCAGGATGGCCATGCCGGCCTTCATCGCATTGGCCGAGAGCAGAACTTCGGGAACGAACAGAATGCCGTCGCGGAAGTCGATGCCGACGATGCGCATGCCTTCGACCAAAGCTTGCGTCAGCACGTCGTAGGGCGTCCATCCGCGGTCGAGAAGGATCTGCGTCGCTTCCTCGATCTCCTCCTTCAACCCGTCGTAGAGGTCGTCATGCATCTGTTGCACGAGCTCTTCGTCAGAAAGTTCCGCGAGAATGATTTCGTCGTCAGACATGCGCTCCATCCCGTTTTCGTGCAATGCATCAGAGGCTTGTATAAAACACTGCCGTTATTATCGATAGACCTGAACTCTGCCAAAACTCTTTTCGAATGCGACGTCGCGCTGATCAATCGCGACGGATGAAGAACAGTTGATATTGTCTATCGATGTCTGTCCTATGCTAATTGCTGGCGCATAAAGAAACGTCCGCTTGGCGGAATCGGATAGCATAGGGGCATGATAGACGCATCATGCGCAGGAGTGAGGGAACATCATGGACGATATGATTGAGCAACCGACTGCAGGAAGCGACGGCGGGCGCCGTTCTCGTAGCGAGGGCAGGGGTGCAGCGGCACGGCGCGCGTCGCGCAGCGGCGGCGGCCCTGGCCCTTCGCTCCCCTATATCACCCGCAAGATCGGCGTCTACGAAGTACTCGATGAAGAGGGCTTGCAACTCATCGAGCGCAATGCCGAGACGGTTCTCGAAGAAATCGGCATCGAGTTTCGCGACGACGCCGAAGCTCTCGCTCTGTGGAAGGAAGCCGGCGCTGATGTGCGCGGGCAGCGTGTCCATTTCCCGAGGGGGCTTTGCCGCGAGCTTCTGAAGACCGCGCCGAAGGAGTTCACCTGGCATGCGCGCAATAGCGCCCGCAACGTCCATGTCGGCGGCAAGGCGACGATCTTTGCGCCGGTCTACGGCCCACCCTTCGTGCGCGATCTCGAAGGCAACCGCCGCTATGCGACGATCGAGGATTTCCGCAACTTCGTGAAGCTGGCCTATATGGCGCCGTCGATGCATTCGTCGGGCGGCACGGTTTGCGAGCCTGTCGACATTCCGGTCAACAAGCGCCATCTCGACATGGTCTACAGCCATATCAAATATTCCGACAAGCCGTTCATGGGTTCGGTCACGGCGCCCGAGCGCGCCGAAGATACGGTCGCGATGGCAAAGATCGTCTTCGGCGACGATTTCGTCGAAAACAACTGCGTGACGCTGAACCTCATCAACGCCAATTCGCCGATGGTGTTCGACGAGACCATGCTTGGCGCGCTGAAGGTCTATGCGCGGCACAATCAGGCCTCGGTCGTGTCTCCCTTCATTCTCTCGGGCGCGATGAGCCCGGTGACGGTGGCCGGCACGCTGACGCAGATCCTGGCCGAGGTGCTGGCGGGCGCTTCCTTCACGCAGCTGATCCGCAAGGGCTCGCCGGTCCTGTTCGGCACATTCGCGGCATCCATTTCGATGCAGTCGGGCGCGCCGACCTTCGGCACGCCGGAGCCTTCGCTTGTCTCCTATGGCGCGGCCCAGCTCGCCCGCCGTCTCGGCCTGCCGTTCCGTACCGGCGGCTCGCTTTGCGGGTCGAAGGTGCCGGATGCCCAGGCCGCGCATGAATCCGCCAACACGCTGAACATGACTTTGCTGGCAGGAACTAATTTCGTGCTGCACGCGGCGGGATGGCTCGAAGGCGGCCTTGTCTCGTCCTATGAGAAGTTCATGATCGATCAGGATCAGCTCGGCATGATGCAGAAGATGGCTGAGGGTATCGACCTCTCCGACAACGGTCAGGCGCTCGATGCCATCCGCGAAGTCGGCCCCGGAAGCCACTATCTTGGCTGCGGCCATACGCAGGCGAATTTCCAGACCGCCTTCTATCGCTCGGCCCTCGCCGACAACAACTCCTTCGAACAATGGGAGATCGAGGGCCAGAAGCGCATCGAGGACCGGGCCAACGCGCTTTGCCGCTCCTGGCTCGATCACTACGAAGCGCCGCCGCTCGATCCGGCCGTCGATGAGGCGCTGATTGCCTATATCCAGAAGCGCAAGGACTCCATGCCCGACGCCTTCACCTGAAGAGAGCCCGAGGCCGCCAGGGAGCAAGGCGGTGCGACGCGTGTTGCCGATCTGATCCAGAAGGAGGTCTGGCGGCCGCACTATCAGTATAAGGGGCCACGGTGAGCCGCGGCCCCGCCATAGTCGAACAGCTCCGTGCGGCGCTTGGCGTCCACGGAGTTTTCGTTCGCGGTTGCCTGTCCTTTAGTGAAGGCGAAGGGCCGCATCTGAGCGATGGCACATCCGCCCGAAGTGTCGTCCTGCTGGGCAATATCGGCGGCTCGATCTGGCCGGCCTTTTCGAAGTGGCTGGATATGCCCGCCAACAGGATGCGCAAAGATCCCCTCGACGATTGGTCGAAGGCGATGATCCGGCCGGTCGCAAGCGAGTTGGGGGCCACGGCCTATTTTCCTTCGGACCCTCCCTGGCAACCATTCCAGCAGTGGGCGATGCGAGCCGAAGGTTTGAAGGCCTCGCCGCTCGGTATACTGATTCATCCGCTTTATGGATTATGGCATGGATATCGCGGCGCGCTGGGTTTTACCGACGTGCTGGAGGATGTCGAGATGGCGACTTCTTCCCGGCACCCATGCGATCTGTGCGTCGAAAAGCCTTGCATGGCGGTCTGTCCTGTCGATGCTGTCGGTGCGGCAGGTTTCCATGTTCAGGGGTGCCGCTCGCATTTGCGCACGCCGGAAGGGCGGGCCGGCTGCATGGTCAGCGGCTGTCTTGCACGCAATGCCTGTCCGGTCGGCGCGGGTTATCGCTATTCCGCCGAACAGCTTGCATTCCACATGGCGGCACTCCAGCTTTGATCTTCACGCATTCCCTGTTTCGCCGTATTGCGATGCGTTCCTAAGTCTGTGCTATTCACGCGGAGCTATGCGCTTGATTCGATTGATGGTCATCCTTGCCGTTCTTGCCTGCGCCGCCACCGCGTCGGCCGGCGAAAGCTGCCGCAAGGTTCAGCATCTCGGCAATGGCTATACCGTCTGCAGCTTCGATCCGGCCAGCGACGATATCCAGATTTTTCAGAACGATCGCAGCGGTAGGCCTTACGGTTCCTTCCGGGCGCTGGAAAACGATCTGCGTCAGGATCGCATCTACGTGCGCTTTGCAATGAACGGCGGCATGTATCTCGACGATCAGTCTCCCGTCGGCCTCTTCATCGAAAACGGTCGCGAAGTGAAGGCTATCAACACAAACAAGGGATGGGGCAATTTCCATCTGCTGCCGAACGGCGTCTTCTATCTTGGCTCGGGCGAAGCCGGGGTCATGGAGAGCAAAGCCTTCGCGGCGTCCGGCATCAAGCCCTTCTACGCGACGCAATCCGGCCCGATGCTGGTCGTCGATGGCAAGCTCCATCCGTCGTTTCTGGCCGACAGCACCAGCCTCAAGACAAGAAACGGCGTCGGCGTTACCGCTGACGGCAAGGTCGTGTTTGCAATTTCCGATGGCCCGGTGCGCTTCCACGATTTTGCGACGCTGTTTCGCGACGATCTGAAATGCCCGAATGCGCTGTTTCTCGACGGCAGCATTTCCAGCCTCGACATTCCGGAATGGCAGAGGCGTGACAGCCTATTTCCGCTCGGGCCGATCATTGCCGTGACGGAAATGTTGCCGGGCTGACGGGTACCGGAAACGCAAAAGGCCCCGCAACGCATTGGCATCGCGGAGCCCTCGTTTATCGCGACCAAATCTCAGACGAACTGATCGATATAGGTGAGGATGCTGAAGAGGCCGTCCTTCGGGCCAGGATTGGCCGGAAAATCCTCGGTGAAACGAAGATAGGCACGCGGCTTGCCGTCGTAGCTGCCGGTCTGCGGTGCCTCCCTTGACAGATGCTGCCGGATCGACTGCGGCAGAAGGTTTAGGGTGGCATCGTCGATGATCGGCTCGATGATGACTGGCTCGCCATTGAAGGCGATCGCTTCCGTCGCGGCGGTGGAGATGCCCGCCAGCTTCCGGATCTGGTCGTAGGATTCCGGCGGCAGCGGCGTCGGCAGGTAGGCCGCCATGCGGTGATACATGATGTAGGCTTCGACCCAGTTCTGCGCATTGACGTGCAGGCTCATGGCGACCGCCTGACGCTGCAGCATGAATTCGGTGATGCGCGGCATCAGCGAGCCGCGATAGTCAGGTGGATAGCGATTATCGCGCAGCGCCTGCGAGGCGAGATATTCGAGGCCGCCCCTGTAGCTGTCCCACTGGAACATGCATTCCTTGTTGCCCTGCTGCAGGCGCGGATCGTTGGAGACGGCGGTGACGCGGGCGAAAGGTTCCGGCATGAACAGCACGTCGGCCTTGTCCAGAGCGCGGGTCGTGTAGAGGAAGGCCCAGAAGATGAAGGGCGTCGGGCTGGAGATTGACTTCGTCAGAACGTCGCGCCGAATGATCATGAATTCGGGGAAGACGTGCTTGTCGAGAATGAATTCGAGCATCGAGCGGAAGTCGCCCTTGGTGTGACGCGTCGGATAGGAGAGGTGATAGAAAGGCTGCATGTCGCCGCCGCCCGGACGGCCATCGACCAGAAGCCACGGCGCCTGGATCATGCCGATGTTCTTATCGTCCACCATGATGCGGAGATACTCGACCACCTTTTCCGGGATCAGCAGATCGTCGTCGCCAAGAAAGACCGCGTAGTGGCCGCGGGCTCGCTGCATGGCGAAGGCATAGTTGCTGAGGAAGCCGGAGTTGCTTGCCCGGCGATAGGCGCTGATTTCCGGATGATGCGAAATCGACTGGATGTAGGCGGCGGTCTCGTCCGTAGAACAATCGTCGACGACGACGATTTCGAAGGGAAGGCCCAGCCGGCGGAATTCCTCCAAGTGGAAATTGATGTTCCGCTCGAGCATGAACTGACGGTTATAGGTCGGAACGCAGATCGAAAGGACGGGGACTTGGGCAGAAGACATCGATTTCTCCACAGTGCATCAACGCGATTCCATGCGCTGACTTTGATTTGAACATAGGACGGATTGCTTTCGCGGGGCTGGAGAGCTCTGATCGATTGGATTGCGGGAGACGCCCGCGATCCAGTTCAGTGCAAGTTCTGCTCCCTATGTTCCGGCAAGCGCATCCTGCGGTCCCGGCAGGAGGTGATTGCCCGTTTCGAGGTTGCCTCGCCCCGAAAAGCGGCTCATAGCCAGAGGCACATGGAGCGCCGATAGCCCCAGTTCGGCGTCCGTGTCAGAGTCAGGAGACCCCTGTGAGTAAAGTCAGCGTCATCATTCCCGCCTACAACGCGCAGGAATCCATCGGCGAAACCATTGCCTCCGTTCTGGAGAACCGCGACGTCCTCGAAGTGATCGTGGTCGACGATATGTCGCGCGATGCCACCGCAATGATCGTCGAGCGATACGCTCAAGGCGACCAGCGCGTGCGGCTGCTGCGCAATCCTCAAAATGGCGGGGCGGGGTACAGCCGGAATGCCGGCATGGCAGCTGCCCGTGGCGACTACTACTATTTTCTCGACGCCGACGACATGCTGGCTCATCGCTCGATCGATGAGGTCGTCTACCACATAGAAGCCAACGCGTGCGATGTGATGGTGTTTCGCTATCGTTATGTTACCGACCGGAACGGCCGTCTCGATCCGATGCTGCCGATCGACAACGACGCCTGGCAGGCGCTGGTCGGCCATGCCGATATCGGCGTTTTCACGCTCGATCAGTGCAGCCGTCTGCTCTTCACTGTGAATTTCCCATGGAACAAGATCGTCAGCGCCAAGCTTTGCCAGGAGACGGGTCTCCGCTTCTCCGAGACCCGCGTCCACAATGACATCTACGCTCACTGGCATATCTATCTGCATGCCCGGAAGATCGGCATGATGAACCGCTACCTCATAGGCCATCGTGTTTATCAGGACGGCGCGCAACTTACGAACGTCTTCACGGAAAAGCGCTTCGAGGTGTTCAAGGCATTTGCAGAGGTCGAAGCGCTGTTTGCAAGCCAGCCTCGGATGAAAGAGGCCTATTATCAGTGGTTCCTCCGCAGCAAATTCGATTTGCTGGATTGGATCTATCCGCAATTGCCGTTCGATCTGAGGGAGCGTTTCTTCGCGCTGATCCGGCAATGCTACGAAGGATATGGCCAGGCAGACTATGAGAATGTGCGCAGGCAGTCGTTCGAAACCGCCGATATCGCGTTGAGACTGAAGCAGGCGCCGCATCTGGTACTTGGCAAGACGCCAAGGTAGCCGGCTAAGATACCGCTCGCTTCTGGATCTATTCGCAACAAAAGGAGAGGCGCCGCGGCATGACCGCGGCGCCTCTCTTTCTGTTTCAGGCTGGTTTATCGGATGGCGTCGAGTTCGTTCAGGTCCAACCCGTTTTCAAATTCGTCGCGGCTGTAGATCGCAAAATCAGCCTCGGTCGATTCCTTGAACTTGTACGGGTTTTCGACGAGCTTCAGCAATGTCCATTGCGGGAACCGGTTGGCGATATCCGTGGTGAACTTGCGATGGCGCACATGCGAAGCGCCGCGAATATCCGGGCCGTCAAAATTGGAGGCGTAGATGACGACATAGCGCTGGGGCAGGGAGAAAAGCTGGTCGAGATAGTTGACGTAGATATTGTCGTCGATCAGGTGATAGAGGACGTCGAGCGACAGGGCGCAGTCGTAGGCGTCCTCATGCATTTCCCAATCCAGCGACTGATCGCCCAGCCAGACGAAGTTGTAGTTCGTCTTGTCCCTGTACATCATCATCGTGCGTTCAATGACCGTCTTCGAGACATCGAAGCCGGTATAGCGGTCGAACGAGAAATATTTCAGCTGGTTGCCATCGCCGGAGCCCATCTCCGCAAAGGATTTGAGCCCCTTCTTGCGGGCGAAGCTATTCAGGAATTGTCCCTTGTAATTGGCGAGCACGTCGTAGGAACCGGCGCCGGAATTGCCGCCGTTGCGATAGCGTCCTTCCCAATAGCCGGTGGAGTCGAAGGAAGGGGAAGCCTCCGATCGCCGCATCGGCTGTTCCAGAGGCGTGACGGGGGCAAGCCGTTCCACGGACGGCGGCGGGACAGGCTGCGGCTGCGCCGGGTAGGGCTGCTGCAACGGCTGCATTGCCACCTCGGCAACCGGCATGGCCTCGCGAATCTGGTGCACCGATATCGCCTGCGTAATGGGTGCGGGCTGCGGGATTTGCGGTGCGGGCGCCGGTCGCTGAGCCAGCCAAAGCGGGACTGGCCGCTTCATATTCGAACCGGCCTTCTGTTCCAGCGAAGGCCAAGCCAACGGCTTTGCGACCTCCGCCACCCGATCGCCCATGACGATATCGAGTTCGCGCAGCTGCTTGGCGAGCGGGAACTTCTCCTGGACATATTGCATCCACTGATGGGTCTGGCCGTTGACGATCTTTTCGACGGCTTCGTCCACCGACGAGAAGCGGATTTCATCGGGCCAGAACTCTTCCGCGCCGGGATAATCATGGACCACGGGCAGGGCGCCGACGGCCATGGCTTCGGCGATATTGTAGCCGAAGCTTTCATGCACGGAAGTCGACAAGATGACACCCTTGTCGGCGAGGAACGCCGGCATGTTGCGCTGCCAGCCGTGGAAAAACACGTTGCGGGTGAGGCCGAGCTTTTCCGTCGTGCGCTTGAGATAGGGCATCATGACGAACTCTTCCTGCTCGCCGGCCACATGCAGCGTGTAGGAAGGGTCGCGTTTCACCAGCGCGTGCATGATCTGCAGGAAGAGCGGCTGATTCTTGCGCATGAAGGGCTTGGCGGCCCAGGCGATCTTCTTCTTGTCGAGCGACGGGATCGGCTTGAACTTGTCGAGGTTGAGACCGTTCCACACGACATGGGTGCGCGTCTTCTGGGTAACGTGCGGCGCCCTGAGTTTCAGGACGCGCAGCATGTCATGCGACACCAGAATCAGATCGTCGATGGCGCCGAAGTCGATGCGTTCGGGGAAATTCGATTCCACGATCTCGAAGCGATGCCAGCGCGCGATGACGCGCTTGCCGAGGCGCTTGATATTCTGGTTGATCGCATGGACGAAGAGCTCGTTGCAGAATTCGAACCAGACGATATCGGCCCATTCCACAGCCGTCTCGATCTCCTTCAAAGTGCTTGGCTGGATCGCCATGACTTCATAGGTCTTTGACAGATGTTGGAATATATCGCCGATGAAGCTATCGACTTCGATGATTATGGCCAGCTTTTTCTTCTGATGCATCTTCTGCTACCGTAAATGAGACGAGTGGTTCTTAGTCTCGACCTGACGGACGACACGACCGACCTTCGTGTCCGCCGAGCACCGACGTTCTTGGCGATATTCCCAGCGCGATTGCCCCCGCGTAGAAATTCCAGCCCCAAGATTATGCCGGCCAACTTTCGCGAGGCTGGATTGTCCGAAATGCCTCCCCTCGGCGGCAGGCGACCTCCGATCTCCTCCACAAGCTTCGCAAAAGGAATAACGGCCAAAGTGCCGATCAAACGAGCTCGATCGCGAGCGAATCTCCGGGAGCCATATTGTCTGGCTGCTTTCCTCGGATCGGGCCGTTACCTGGGGTTCGGAATTTAGGGGACAGTCCACATGTCATTGGCAGCGAACAGCCTGCACACGCCCGCCTACGAAGCGCATCCGGCGAGCCAGATACAATGGTCCGATGCGCCGCCGGTGACCCAGGACATGTTGAGCGGCACATTCTGGGGCCTCGGCGACGTTAATCGCGGAATATTCTCACGCTTCATGGTCTTGGCGCCCGATGGCATGATCGGCAATTATTTCGATCCGGCCGTCGATTTCTGGCATGTCATGGGCGGGCGCCTCTGCCTCATCGACAGGGATGGGTTGCCCTCCGTCATTTTCGATTCCGCTCATATCGAGGGCGGCAATCTCATGGCGCTTGCCGGGCGCGGCGTCATTGGGGGCGTCGATAGCACCTATCTGCTGGTGCCTGCCGATCACCCTCCGCATCCGCTGTTTTCGACGCCGTCAGGGGTCGAGCGCAAGGCCAAGTTTCTGGCGCAGCCTCAGGAAGGGCTGCGGCGCCCTAATCTCGTGGTCGTGCCGGCCGGTTCGAAATCGCTTCATCCGCGCTGGTTCGAGAAGATCGACGATGCATCGCGCAACTGGGATCTCTGCATCGGCTATTATGGCGCGGAGACGCCGGAGGTTTCCGGCAGCCCTTACGAATATCTGGCGCATATTCCGAAGACCAAGAAGTTCAAGATCATCTACGACCTCTTCCACGAAGGCAGCCCACTCTGGAACTACGAGCGAATCTGGCTGCCGGACGACGATCTGCTGTGTGACGGCGAAGACATCAACAGGATGTTTCACCTGTCGCACAAGCATGGTCTGGATCTGGCGCAACCATCGCTGAAGAAAGGGCCAGGCTCTTACCCGAACCATCCCCTGACGGTTCAGCGGTCAAACAGCGTCGTGCGTTTCGAAGGGTTCGTTGAAATCATGTGCCCGGTCTTCTCGCGGCGCGCGCTGCATATCTGCATCGAGTCCATGCGGGATGTCGAATCGGGATATGGCCTCGACCATCTCTGGCCGTCCTTCCTCGGCCGGCCGGCGGCACGCATGGGGATCATCGATGCCATCTCTGTTGCCCACACCCGGCCGCTGGGCGCGACCTACAATGTCAATGCGGCTGTCGAAGAGCAGGCGGCACTGTTCAGGACCTATCAGTATACGCCCCTGCAATATGCCGGTGTCTGGTAAGCGTCCCGCATCTCTGTTCTCCAGCGACGGATCGGTCGATCCCGTCAGCGCAATTCTTTCCTTTGCGCTGACGTCTCCCGGATTGCCTGGTCTGACTGACGCATTCGGTTGCAGCCGCCATCAAGATTTGCCGGTACTGAAAGTTTGAAAGCATGATCGATTTTTCGAAGGTAGACCTATTGATCGTCGGCGCCGGGTTTTACGGTGCGACGATTGCGGAGCGCGTGGCGAACGAGCTGCAGAAGAACGTGCTGGTGATCGACCGACGCAGCCATATCGGCGGCAATGCCTATAGCGAATTTGATGGCGAGACCGGCATCGAGGTCCACCGTTATGGTGCGCATCTCTTCCACACGCCGAACGAAACGGTCTGGACCTATCTCAACCGTTTCACGGCATTTACCGATTATAAGCACCGGGTCTATTCGACATATCGCGATCAGGTCTATTCGATGCCGATCAATCTCGGCACGATTTCTCAATTCTTCAACCGGCGTCTTTCTCCCGATGAGGCGCGGGCACTGATCGCCGAACAGGCGGCGGAAATGGCGGGCCGCCATCCGGCGAATCTCGAAGAGAAGGCGATTTCGCTGATCGGCCGGCCCTTGTACGAAGCGTTCATTCGCGGCTACACGGCCAAGCAATGGCAGACGGACCCGCGGGATCTTCCCGAACATATCATCACGCGCCTGCCGGTCCGCTACACCTTCGACAATCGTTACTTCAACGACAAGTATGAAGGCTTGCCGGTCGACGGCTACACCGCGATTTTCGACAGGATGCTGAAGCATCCGAAGATCCAGATCGCCCTCGGCGTTGATTTCTTCTCGCTGAAATCCTCGCTGCCGGACGACCTGCCGATCGTCTATACCGGCCCGATCGACCGCTATTTCGACTATTCCGAGGGCGAGCTTGGATGGCGCACCATCGACTTCGAGAGGGAGACGCTGAATACCGGCGATTTCCAGGGCATGGCGGTCATGAACTATGCCGATGAGGCTGTGCCTTACACCCGCATTCTCGAGTTCCGCCACTTCAATCCCGAGCGCAGCTACCAGAACGAGAAGACGGTCGTGGTGCGGGAATATTCACGCTCAGCCAAGCGCGCCGACGAGCCCTATTATCCGATCGACACGCGGCAGGACAAGGAAGTCTTCCTGCGCTATCGCGAGCGTGCGGAAGCGGAAGCGAATGTCCATTTCGGTGGCCGGCTCGGCACCTACCGCTATCTCGATATGCACCAGGCCATCGGCGCGGCTTTGAAGGCATTTGACAGCCGCATCGTTCCGCATTTCACCGAAGGCCGTGCCATCGGCGGTGAGAAATAGAGAGCGGCAGGCGCGAATTCACTTTCGGCATGGTTTGAAGATGCTGCCGAGCGAAAGTCTTTATGGAAGTAATTGAATAATAAAGAGAAAGCCCGGTTGCCGGGCTTTCTTTCGTTTCGTTACGACCGTCTGCGGCGCTCGCGTGAGGGTGCGGCGCCGCCTTCGTTAGCGGTCTTGTTGCGCAGCGGACCGATCCGTTCGATGATCGTCTCCAATGTCGGGCGCGGGCCGGGGACGTAGCTGTCCAGCGCCTGCCGCATCGCGGCCAGATGGTCGCAGGACGTGCCACAGCAGCCGCCGATGATCTTGGCGCCGGCATCGCGTGCAAGGCGGGCATAGTCGGCCATCAGCGGCGGCGTGCCGGAGTAGTGGATCTCGGCGCCGCGATATTCGGGAATGCCGCAATTGCCCTTCACGACAACGATCGCTGCGGGGTCGGCTTCGGTCATGTCGAGGAGGCTCGACAGGATGTCGGAAGCGCCGACACCGCAATTGGCGCCGACTGCGAGCGGTCCTGCGCCGATATCGGTGGCGACGGCATGGATGTCCTTCGGATGCAGACCCATCATCGTCTTGCCGGCGGTATCGAAGGAGCCGGTATAGGTGTAGGGCAGGCCGACCTTGGCGGCGGCCTCGGCTGCGGCGCGGATTTCGTCCGGAGAAGACATGGTTTCGATCCAGGCGACATCGGCGCCGCCGGCCTGAAGACCTTCCATCTGCTCGACGAAGGCCGCAACGGCATCTTCGTAGGTCAAGGCGCCAAGCGGTATCAGCAGTTCGCCCGTCGGGCCGACGGAGCCGGCGACGATGACCTTGCGGTCAGCCTTGTCGGCAACGGCGCGAGCTATTTCCGCCGCCGTCTTGTTGAGGCTGTGCACGCGATCCTGTGCATGATGCAGTTTCAGGCGATGACGGGTGCCGCCGAAGGTATTGGTGAGGATGATGTCGGCGCCGGCGTCGACGAAATCCTGATGCAGCTTCGAGATCCGGTCCGGATGCTGTTCGTTCCAGAGTTCGGGCGCTTCACCCGCCTCCAGGCCCATGGCGAAGAGGTTGGTGCCCGTTGCGCCGTCGGCAAGCAGAACGCCCTTTTCGGCAAGAAGATCGGTCAAGGGATTGATGGCGACGGTCATGGCGTATCCTCGAATACATCGGGTGTTATATGTAGATATAAACATTTCTTTATGTGAAGACAACTGCGAGATGGGGCTATCTGATGTCGCTGCAGCGCCGTCGCAGAGAAAAGCGCCCTGATGAGGGCGCTTTTCCACTCGGATAACGATGGCTTTAGGCTGCGACCATCTGCGCCGTTTCGTGTGACGTCGGCGTGACCATGGATGCGATGATGCTTTGCAAATCGATCGTCCCGATCGGCTTACCGCCAGCATCGGTAACCACCGCGCCGGTCTGACCTGCCTCGGTGATCTGCTTAGCAGCGACTTCCAGTGTCATGTCGCCGGGTACGCGAGTGCCGCCCGTTTCGCCGGCGAGCGGCTTCATGATCGTCTGGGTCTGGATGACGCGGCCGCGGTTCACTTCCTTGACGAAGGCGGTGATGTAGTCGTCGGCCGGCTGCAGCACGATCTGCTGGCCGGTTCCCTGCTGTACGACCTTGCCGTCGCGCAGGATCGCGATCTTGTCGCCGAGGCGCAGAGCCTCGTCGAGATCGTGGGTGATGAAGACGACGGTCTTCTTCAACTCCTTCTGCAGGTCGAGCAGGACAGTCTGCATGTCGACGCGGATCAGAGGATCAAGCGCAGAGTAGGCCTCGTCCATCAGCAGGATGTCGGCATCGTTCGTCAGGGCGCGGGCAAGGCCGACGCGCTGCTGCATGCCGCCGGAAAGCTGGTTCGGATAATGCCTCTCGAAGCCCTTGAGCCCGACACGCTCGATCCAGTACTGGCCCTTCTTCTCGCTTTCAGCGCGCGGCACGCCCTGGATGTCCAGGCCATAGATCGTGTTCTCGATGACGGTGCGGTGCGGCAGAAGCGCGAATTTCTGAAACACCATCGCCGTCTTGTGCCGGCGGAATTCGCGCAGATCGTTTTCGTTCATCTTGCAGACGTCGACGCCGTCATAAAGGACTTCGCCGACGGTCGGCTCGATCAACCGGTTGATGTGGCGGATCAGCGTCGACTTGCCAGAGCCGGAAAGGCCCATGACGACGGTGATGGCGCCGGCCGGCATGTCGATGTTGATATCCTGCAGGCCGAGCACATGGCCATGCGTCTCGTTGAGTTCGGCCTTGCCCAAGCCGTTCTTGACCTGGTCCACATAATCGCGTCCGCGCGGGCCGAAGATCTTGTAGAGGCTTTTGATCTGGATCGCGTGACTAGCCATGAATGACCTCCGAGTGCTTCTGGAGCCTTCTGCCATAGGCCTGGCTCGTGCGGTCGAAAATGATGGCGATTGCGACCAGTGCGAAACCGTTGAGGAAGCCGACGGTGAAGAACTGGTTGTTGATCGCCTGCAGCGTATTCTTGCCGAGCCCGCCGACGCCGACCATGGAGGCAACGACGACCATGGCGAGCGACATCATGATGGTCTGGTTGATGCCGGCCATGATGGTGGGCAGCGCAAGCGGGATCTGCACGTTGAACAGCTTCTGGCGATGCGACGATCCGAAAGCGTCGGCTGCTTCCAGCACCTCCTTGTCGACGAGACGGATGCCGAGATTGGTCAGGCGGATCATCGGCGGGACGGCATAGATGACGACGGCGATGAGGCCGGGGACCTTGCCGATGCCGAAGATAACGACGACCGGAATGAGATAGACGAAGCTCGGCATGGTCTGCATGACGTCGAGGATCGGGTTGACGATCGATTGCAGCCTGTCGGAGCGCGCCATCAATATGCCGATCGGCAAGCCGATGATGATGGCGATGAGCGTACAGACCGTCACCATGGCAAGCGTTGTCATCGTATCGGTCCACAGGCCGAAGACGCCGATGAGGATCATGGAGATCGCTGTGCCAACGACAATTTTGAGATTGCGGCTGGCGGCATAGACGACGAGCATCATCGCGACGAGTATGATGAACCAGGGCGTGTTGGTGAAAACCCATTCGAGATAGTTCAGAAACCATTGCAGTGGCTGCACGATGGCATCGATAAGATTGCCATAGGCGCGCACCGACGCTCTGAAACCGTCATCGATATTCTTGCGTGCGAGACGGATGATCGACTCGTCTATTGCCGGAAAGTTGCAGAGCACATTCGGCAGGATCGTACACTGAATAGCCATGTATTTCCCCTTCTTAGTCCGGTTCTGTCCCACTCCGCTCGTGTGGCCTTCACATGCGAATGGCAATGCAGCGCTGCGACCGGTTCTTCAGGCTGCCCATCAATTCTTACTACATTCCCGGCTACCGATCTGCACTCGTTGCGACCTGAGCCTGTGTCGTTCTGTCGATATGAGTGTCGTCGCGGCCGCCACCAGTAAACATGAAAATGGCGGCAAGCGCGAGCCTGCCGCCGATTCCACAGCGCGGATCAGAGCGAAGCCTTGACCTTGGTGGCGACGTCGGGCGAAACCCACTTGGTCCACATGTCGGGGTAGGTCTTGAGGAAGTACTTGGCGCCGTCCTCGTTGGTACCCTGATTGTCGGTCATCCAGGCGAGAACCTTGCCGACCGTGGCGTTATCCCACTTGCGGGTTTTGACGTAATCCATCGCGACGCCGGCCTTCGATGCGAAGCCCTTGGTCACGACTGTATAGACGTCGGAAACCGGATAGGAGTTCACCTTCGGATTGGCGCAATCCTGGATCGCGGTGCAGGCGTCCCATTCCTTCTTGTCATGCGGCACGCCGAAGCTCAGGCGAACCATGTCGTATTTGCCGAGAATGGCGGTCGGTGCCCAGTAGTAGCCGAGCCAGCCGGTCTTCTTTTCGAAGGCGTTGGCGATCGAACCGTCGAGGCCTGCGGCCGAACCGGTGTCGACCAGCGTGAAGCCGAGCTTGTCGGCGCCAAGGGCCTTATAGAGGTTCGTCGTGGAGATCTGGCAATTCCAGCCTGCAGGGCAGTCATAGACGGCGCCCTTCGACGGATCTTCCGGGGCGGGGAAGAGTTCGGGATGCTTCAGTGCGTCCTGAACGGTCTTGATGTCCGGATGGGCGTCGGCAAGGAACTTCGGAATCCACCAGCCTTCGACACCGCCGTCGCTGAGCAGCGGCGCTGCTTCGATCAGGCGGCCTTCGGATACGGCCTTGTCGAGCGCGGTGCGCACGGCGTTGACCCAGAGTTCCGGAGCGACGTCCGGCTCGCCCTTTTCGTCCATGGAGGTAAAGGTCGGCTGGGTATCGCCGGTTACCAGCGTGACGTTACAGCCATAGCCGTTCTGCAGGATAATCTTGTCGACCTGGGCGGCAACGCCGGCCGATGCCCAGTTCATTTCCGCGATGGATACGCTGCCGCAATCTGCGGCCTGCGCCGAGCCAGCCAAAGCATAGGCGCCGAATGCGAAGATGGCTGAAGCGAGAAGCTTCTTCATTTGATATCGTCTCCCAATTTTTCGTTACGTTGCGGAAATCGACTCCAAACGCTTTCGATTTCTGTCGATCCCCTTGTCAGCGCGGTTCAATTGCAACCGTTCATACGCCGCTGACGACGCCCGTACGGTTCCCTCTGCTGCCGTCGTGCATTTGGTCTTTTTGCGACCGCGCAATCCTGTCGCGGCCCGGCATTTTTTGCATCGACATTAGGCAGCGTAAGGATTTGAATGAAGAAATCAACAGCCCGCCGGCCAATTGAAGTTATCGCGCCTGTTGGAGAAGCTTAATTAAGCGCCTGAATTAGCCTGTTTTCTGCTATTCATGGCTGCAAAATGGACGTTGCAAGGCTTCGATGGCGTCCTGCCGCCAGGGCAAATTTAAATACCGCTGAAATATCGCGTCCCTAAAAGACGTTTTATGTCCTGTTTGCGTCGTTTGCGATTTCTCAACGCAGAGGAGAAAATTTTCAAAAAATTTTCAGATTCACTCTAATTTAAGCACTTAATAACCGTCCGGTAACGATGTCGGTTTATCAATCGATGCGTGGCGGGGGACATCCGCTGCCTCCCTGGATCAGGTATTGCGTACCGGGGAAAGCGAACCTTGCGGCGTATGTGCAGGGAAGCCGGCGTTTTTGGCAAACCGCGTTGATCTCCGGATCACGCGGTTTTCGCGCTTTAAAGGGTCCCATTTTGGGACGGCTTGCCATCCGCCGGAAGTGCAGCCGTCAAAGTCTCGTCTTGGCAGTGATCGAAAAAATAAAGCCGCCGATGCTGTCGCATGGCGGCTTTCATATGCTTGGATGCCGGCTTGACGCGATATCAGCCGACATTATAGGTGCGGATGAAGCCGACCGTGCCGAAACGCGTGTCGAGCTGCTGCAGGCGGCTTTCCGGGCGGCGTGCCGGGAGTTTGCCGTTCCAGGCGATCTGGATGGAATTCTGTCTGTTGAAGATGAAGAGCATTGGGGTATCCTCCGACCCGGACCGGCCGGTTTCGTTGTGTGTTTTCGCGATGGAGATAATCCTCTTCTGCGTAACTCACAATGGATGAAATCGTCATCCAATGTCGCAAACAGAGCATGTTTGAACGTGATGCATTTTTGTATCGTCATCGCGCTTTCGAGCGACCGTGGATCGCGGCAAAATCAAGGCAGAATCTAGCGTTTTCAGTGGCTGCGGCATTTCGAGGTGGTGGGGAATGACAAGAGCGATCATGCTGCAGGGAACCGGTTCCGATGTCGGAAAAACGGTATTGGTCGCGGGGCTGTGCCGGCTGTTCGCAAACAAAGGCGTCAGGGTGCGTCCGTTCAAGCCGCAGAACATGTCCAACAACGCGGCCGTTGCCGAGGATGGCGGCGAAATCGGCCGCGCCCAATGGCTGCAGTCGCTGGCGGCGCGCGTTCCTTCTTCCGTGCATATGAATCCGGTGCTGTTGAAGCCGCAATCGGAGACGGGCAGCCAGATCGTGGTGCAGGGCAAGGTCTGGGGCCATGCCAAGGGCAGGGACTATCAGGCACTGAAGCCGCAGCTGCTTGGTGCGGTGCTGGAAAGCTTCGCCGCGATGCGTGCAGGGACCGATCTCGTCATCGTCGAGGGGGCAGGTTCGCCTGCCGAGATCAATCTCCGGCGCGGCGACATCGCCAATATGGGTTTTGCGACGCGCACCAATGTTCCCGTGGTACTCGTCGGCGACATAGACCGTGGCGGCGTAATCGCGTCATTGGTCGGCACCTATCATATCCTGCCTGAAGAGGATCGGCGGATGATCCGCGGCTACCTCATCAACAAGTTTCGCGGCGATGTCTCGCTGTTCGGAGAGGGCATAGAGGCTATCGGCGGCTTCACGGGCTGGCAATGCCACGGCGTCGTACCGTGGCTGAAAGCGGCGGCGCGTCTGCCGGCCGAGGATTCCGTCGTATTGGAGCGGCTTGCACGCGGCTCCTCTGGCGCGTTGAAGGTCGCCGTGCCGGTGCTGTCGCGCATCGCCAATTTCGACGATCTCGATCCCCTGCGGGCGGAGCCAGACGTCGATCTCGTCTTTGTGAGGCCCGGCGAGCGTCTGCCTGCCGATGCGGGGCTTGTGGTGCTGCCCGGCTCCAAGTCCACGATCGGTGACCTCCTCGACCTGCGTGAGCAGGGATGGGATCGCGATATCGCCGCGCATGTGCGTCGAGGCGGCCGAGTCATCGGCATTTGCGGCGGCTACCAGATGCTCGGCCATACCGTCTACGATCCGCTTGGCATCGAGGGATCGGTGACCGAGACGCCCGGCTTGGGCCTATTGGACGTCGAGACCGAGATGGCGCCGGAAAAGACCGTGCGCAACAGCCTTGCGGTATCGAGGGAATATGACGTGCCGCTGTCCGGCTACGAGATCCATCTCGGCGTGACGCACGGCGCCGACTGCGATCGGCCCTCGACTGTCATCGACGGTAGGCCCGATGGAGCGATATCGCCGGACGGGCGCGTCATGGGCACCTATTTGCACGGGCTCTTCGGCAGCGACGCCTACCGGGCAAAGCTGCTGGCGAGTTTCGGCCTCTCCGGTGAACGAATGAATTATCGCGCCGGTGTCGATGCGGCGCTGGACGATATTGCGAGGGAGCTGGAAAGCGTGCTCGATCCCGCCTGGCTCGACAGCCTCGTGAGGTAGAGAATTTCCGTTTTTCCTCGAGTTACGAAACCGCTCTATCTCTTTGTTTATTCACGAATTCCAAACGGAAAGCCGCCGCGTTCTTTGCTGCTTTAGAGTTCGCCCGACACTTCCCGGCGGCGGCGGTCGAGTTCTTCGCTGTAACGACGCAGCGTATAGCTTTCCGTCAGCAGGCCAATCACCTTGCGCTCGATCAAGTCGTTGACCACGACGAGCGCTTCGCTCTTCGTCTGGTCGAACATGGCGGCGGCCTGTTTGGCGTTCATCTGTGGCTGCAGGAACTCGTTGCGAAGCCGGATGAAATCGGAAAGGCCGTGCTCTTCGTCGTCCTTCTCGACCGGGCTCGCATAGACGTCGGGGACAAGAACCATTCCGGAATACTTCTCGTTCTTGTCGACTAGGATGACGCGCTGGGCCGAGCCGATCGGGAAATTCTTGCGGAATTCCTCGATGCTCATGTCGATACTGCCGGTATGCACGTCGGGGCGCATCATGCGGGCGACGGTGAGATTGCGTATCCAGCCGACGTCGTGGGCGCTGCGGATGCTTTCGCCGCGCAGATGGAAGCGCCATGTGGCGAAGGAGTAGCCGAAGGTGGTGCGCACCACCAGGGAAGAGGTGATGACGGCGGCGAGCACCAGGGCGGTGATCGGGAAGTCGCCGGTGATCTCAAGCGCCAGGAAGGTCATGGTCAGCGGACCGCCGATGATTGCGACGGCGAGCGAACTCATGCCGACCACCGCATAGACGACCGGCGTCAGCGTGGCGTGATCGAAATAGGGCGCACAATAGGCGAAGATCTTGCCGAGCAGCGCGCCCATGAACAGCGAGGCGAAGAACAGGCCGCCTCTGAAGCCGGAGCCGATCGAAACCGCCGATGCCAGGGATTTCAGGATGAAGAGCCCGACCAGCGCGCCGAGTGTGACGTCCGTGGACAGATTGAGATGCAGCGCACCATGGCCAGCTGACAGGACCTGCGGCGAGATCAGTGCCAGAGATCCGACGACCAGGCCACCCAGCGCAGGGCGGAAGGGTGGTGCGATCGAGCTTTTGCGCGCGAGTTCTTCGACCCAGGCGACGCCCTGCATGATCAGGATGCCGATGCCGGCACAGAAGGCGCCGAGCAGGACCGCGGGAAGATAGTCCGCCGGGACGATGGCGCCGAAATGATCGATATCGATGGCGAAGTCGTCGCCGGCAAGCAGCCTTGCGATCATCGTTGAAATCAGCGCCGAGACGACGACAGGCGTTAGCGTCAGTATCGAATAGCTGCCGATGATCAGCTCGAAGGCGTAGAAGGCGCCGGTGAGGGGGGCATTGAAGGCGGCGGCAATCGCGCCGGCCGCGCCGCAGCCGACGAGCATGCGTAGATCCGCGCGGCGCATCTGCATCTTGTAGCCGAATTTCGAGGCGATGCCGGCGGCGATCTGCGTATAGCCTGCTTCAAGCCCGACGGAGGCGCCAAAACCGTTCGAGATCAGGTTCTGCACCGCAACGATGATGCTATCGGTGAGCGACATGCGGCCGCCATGCAGCGCATTGGCTTCGATCGGGTCGACCATCGGCTTTTTGCGCGTGCGCGACAATATGTAGAGCAGGATGCCGAGAATGATGCCGCCGGCGACCGGCGCGATGAACAATACCGATTTGTCGGGAATCGCCATTGCTGCCGAACTCAGGCGCTCATAATCCGTTATGCCGTAGATGACGCTGTGCAGCTTGCGCGAGATATAGCTCATTGCCGTCACGGCGCAACCGGAGGCTATTCCGACCAGCGCGCCAGCGAAAACGAGTCCCAACTCGCCACGGCGCAGCAATGCCCTGAACCGAGCGAGATCGAATAGGGCCGAAAAGACGCCGAGGCGTCGCGGTTGGAATTTCTGTAGCATGGGAAACGGACGATATGTTTTTACTCAATGTGAGGACTTACCCTCTATAAACTCCTAACATCAAAGAAATACGGCAAAAAAGCCGTTGGTTTTGCGGGAATTTTCCGCCGATTTCGCAATCAGGATGGCCAAGGTCGCATCCATGCCCTTGATTGACTTGAACTAAGTGAAAGCCTAATCATTGACGATATAACGAATGGTTCCCGAGCGGCGATCCGCCGCATGGGATGAAAAGGGAATGTGACGGGACGGACCCAAGCCGGGCGTTCTCATCACAGCCGACCCCGCGACTGTAGAGCGGTCAGGGTCTTTCGTCCGGTCTGAAGTCTAATCCGTCGATGGTTCGCATGGGGCGAGCGGGGCGGGCCAGGCTCAAACCGGAAAAGCCACTGGCGTGGCATCATGATCAACCAGGGCTGGACGCCTCCAATTCTACGAATCGTCCGCCTTTTCGTGATGGATTGCCGGGAAGGCGAGAGAGACCCGCTGGCGCACGATCGGGGGCGACCGGTTTCGGTCCGCCCCGTCGCGGCGCCTTATCCGCGAGCCAGGAGACCTGCCATGCGTGCCGGGCACAGAGCCTGTTCTGGGACGCAAGTTCCGCTGCCAGCACGGAGGTTGTCATGGCGCAAGACGAGTTTTCGGCGTGTAGACGCCCGTTTTCCGGTTCCAGCTATAGGCTGTCGACCCTCGCTTGTGCGTGGGAGCGGGCATAAGGCATGTCGTCTTCGACCTCCCGAGCCATTTTCGTCCTCGGTGGCGCGCGTTCCGGCAAATCCCGATTCGCCGAATCTCTGGTTTCGGATACAGGCCTTGACCGTCATTACGTGGCGACCGGGCAGGCATGGGACGACGAGATGCGCGAGCGCATTGCCCAGCATCGTTCCGACCGCGGCGATCAATGGCAGACGCATGAGGAGCCGATGGATCTCGTCACTCGCCTTGCGGCGATTGACGCGGAGCAGCACGCAGTGCTTGTCGACTGCCTGACGCTCTGGGTCACCAATCTGATGATGGCGGAGCGCGACATGGCGGCGGAGTTTGCCGCCCTGACTGCATTCTTGCCGACAGCACGATCAAGGCTCGTTCTCGTCTCCAACGAGGTGGGCTTGGGAATCGTGCCTGAAAATCGCATGGCGCGCGAATTTCGCGATCATGCCGGCCGGCTGCACCAGATGGTCGCGGCGGCGAGTGCTGAAGTTTATTTTATCGCAGCGGGCCTGCCGCTGAAAATGAAGGGTTGATGCATATGAACCAGGAAAAAATTCCCGCCACCGTCATCACCGGCTTTCTCGGAGCCGGCAAGACGACGATGATCCGCAACCTCCTGCAGAATGCCGGCGGCAAGAAGATCGCTTTGATCATCAACGAGTTCGGCGATCTCGGCGTCGATGGTGACGTGCTGAAGGGCTGCGGTGCGGAGAACTGCACCGAAGACGACATCATCGAGCTGACCAACGGCTGTATCTGCTGCACCGTCGCCGACGATTTCATCCCGACCATGACGAAACTTCTGGAGCGCGATGCGCGTCCGGACCACATCGTCATCGAGACCTCAGGCCTTGCGCTGCCGCAGCCACTGGTCGCCGCCTTCAACTGGCCTGACATCCGCACGCACGTCACCGTCGACGGCGTCATCACGGTGGTCGATAGCGCCGCCGTTGCCGCCGGCCGTTTCGCCGATGATCATGACGCCGTGGAAGCTCGCCGTGTCGAGGATGATTCACTCGATCACGAAAGCCCGATCGAAGAATTGTTCGAGGATCAGCTGACCTGCGCCGACCTCATCGTGCTCAACAAGACCGATCTGATCGATGGTGACGGTCTAGGCCGCGTCCGCGCCGAAGTTGCCTCGCGCACGGCCCGCAAGCCGACGATCATCGAAGCGAAGAACGGCGATGTGCCGGCAGCAATTCTGCTCGGTCTCGGCATCGGCACGGAAGACGATATCGTCAACCGCAAATCCCATCACGAACTGGAGCATGAGGACGGCACGCCGCATGACCACGACGAATTCGACAGCTTCGTCGTCGAACTCGGTCCGATTGCCGACCCGGTTGCTTTTGTCGATGCGCTGAAGGGCGCGATCGCCGAGCATGACGTGCTGCGCCTCAAGGGCTTCGTCGATGTTCCCGGCAAGCCCATGCGCCTGCAGCTGCAGGCCGTCGGCAGCCGCATCGACACCTATTTCGATCGCGCCTGGACACCGGGCGAAGCCCGCGCGACCCGGCTTGTCGTGATCGGCCTGCACGAAATGGACGAGACGATCGTTCGCAAGGCGATCGAAGCGCTGGCCTAAGGGAAGTCCATGCATCTCCTCCTGGCTCAGAAGGGAACGATCAGCGACGGCGAGGAGGCGATCGACCTTGGGCAGTCGCCCGGCGATATCGTCTTTCTGTCGGCCGCCGACACCGAGCTTGCGGCGATTGCCGCAGCTCACGGTGAGGGCGGCCGTTCCCTTCGGCTTGCAAGCCTGATGAGCCTGAAGCATCCGATGTCCGTCGATACCTATATCGATAGGACGGCCCGGCATGCGAAGCTGATCATCGTGCGGGCGCTGGGAGGAGCAAGCTACTTTCATTATGCGCTGGAGGCGCTTCATGCCTGTGCGGCGCGTCAGGGTGCGTTGATTGCTGTATTGCCGGGGGATTCGAAGCCCGATCCCGGGCTGACGCCGTTCTCCAATGTTGCGCTCGATGATCTCAATGCGCTCTGGGTCTATCTGATCGAGGGCGGCGAGGCGAACTCCACGGCATTTCTCGCTTACGCCGAGGCGATGCTATCAGGCGCCGAGAAGCCCATGCCGGCCGCACCCTTGATGAAGGCTGGTATCTGGTGGCCGGGCCGGGGCGTGATCGGCGTCGAGGAATGGAGGAGGGTTTCCGTTTCGGAGATGGCGGTCCCTGCAGGATTCGAACCTCCCACTGTGGCGATTTCGTTCTATCGCGCGCTGGTCCAGAGTGGTGAGACGAAGCCTGTCGAAGCCATGATGCAGGCGCTTGTCACCGAGGGTATGCGGCCTCTGCCGGTTTTTGCCTATAGCCTCAAAGATCCGGTCTCCGTCGGCATTCTCGAAAGCGTCTTTACCGAGTTGAAGCCGGGCGTGGTCATTAATTCCACGGGCTTTGCCGTTTCGGCGCCAGGCGCGGACCGCCAGCCGACGGTGCTGGAAACGGGTGAGGCTGTCGTTCTGCAGGCCATCTTCTCGGCTTCGTCGAAAGAGGCATGGGAGGCGTCCTCACAGGGGCTTTCGGCCCGCGATCTCGGCATGAACGTGGCGTTGCCAGAGGTCGACGGGCGCGTTCTCGCCCGTGCCGTGTCCTTCAAGGCCGCTGCCCGCTATGACGAAAGGGTTGAGGCCAATATCGTCGCCAGCGAACCGCTTGAAGATCGCATGCGCTATACGGCGCGGCTCGCCGCTAATTGGGCGCGGCTGCGTGATACGCGGCCGAGCGATCGCCGCGTTGCGCTTGTGATGGCGAACTATCCCAATCGCGATGGGCGCCTCGGCAATGGCGTCGGGCTCGATACGCCGGCCGGCACGATCGAGGTGCTGAAGGCGATGGAAGCGGCTGGCTATGGCGTTGCCGATATACCTGCCGATGGCGATGCGCTGATGCGGCATCTGGCGGAAGGCCCGACAAATTCCGGGCATGATGGCCGTGTCGTTCGCGAGACGCTTTCCTTCAGCGACTACAAGGATTTCTTCTCGTCGCTTCCCAAACAGATTCAGGATGAGATCACGGCGCGCTGGGGCGAGCCGGAGGCAGACGCTTACGCGCTCGATGGCGGCTTTGCCCTGCCGTTTACCCGCTTCGGCGAGGTGCTTGTCGGTATCCAGCCGGCGCGCGGCTACAATATCGATCCGAAGGAGAGCTATCACTCTCCCGATCTCGTGCCGCCGCACGGCTACCTCGCCTTCTATGACTTCCTGCGTCGCTCCTTCGATGCCCATGCCGTCATCCACATGGGCAAGCACGGTAATCTCGAATGGCTGCCGGGCAAGGCGTTGGCGCTTTCGGAGGTCTGTTATCCGGAAGCGATTCTTGGGCCGCTGCCGAACCTTTATCCTTTCATCGTCAACGATCCCGGCGAGGGCACGCAGGCCAAGCGCCGCACGAGCGCCGTCATCATCGACCACCTGACGCCGCCTTTGACGCGTGCTGAAAGCTACGGTCCGCTGAAGGATCTGGAGGCGCTCGTTGACGAATATTACGAGGCTTCCGGCGGCGACCCTCGCCGCATTCGTCTGTTGCGCAAGCAGATCCTCGACCTCGTCGCCGATATCGGGCTGGATCAGGATGCCGGCATCGCCAAGGGCGAGGGCGAAGACGAGGCATTGCGCAAGCTTGATGCCTATCTCTGCGATCTCAAGGAGATGCAGATCCGTGATGGCCTGCACATCTTCGGCGTTTCGCCTTCCGGGCGGCTACTGACGGATTTGACGGTGGCGCTGGCAAGAGTGCCGCGCGGGCTGGGCGAGGGTGGCGATCAGAGCCTGCAGCGGGCGATTGCTCGGGATGCGTTCGAGGGCGTGGAGAGTGCTGACGGTGTGATACCCCCCTCTGCCGCTTTCGCGACATCTCCCCCACAAGGGGGGAGATTGGTGGCTCGCGGCACGACATCGCCCCAAATTGCTATCGAATCCGCTGATGCGATTGGTGATGAAACAGGAGGGGCTGGCGGCATACTCCCACCGATCTCCCCCCTTGTGGGGGAGATGTCAGCGAAGCTGACAGAGGGGGGTAACTCTCCACGCAAACCATTCGACCCATTGGATTGCGACATGGCCGCCGAATGGGCCGGCCCGCGTCCCTCTATTCTGCAAAGTATCTCCGATGCCCCTTGGCGCACCCAGGGCGATACCGTCGAGCGCATCGAGCTTCTGGCCGCAGAACTCGTGGATGGCGAAACGGCATGCCCCGAGAGCTGGCCAAACACCCGCATGGTTCTCAGCGAGATTGCCTCGAAGCTCCAACCGTCCATCCTCGCCTGCGGCGACGCTGAAATCTCGGCCCTGCTCAAAGGCCTTGATGGTCGTTTCGTTCCACCGGGACCCTCTGGCGCGCCGACGCGCGGCCGGCCGGATGTCTTGCCGACGGGTCGGAATTTCTATTCGGTCGACAGCCGTGCCGTGCCGACGCCGGCCGCTTACGAACTTGGCAAGAAATCGGCCGAGTTGCTGATCCGCCGTTACGTTCAGGATCATGGCGAATGGCCCGTCTCCTTCGGGTTGACGGCCTGGGGCACGTCGAACATGCGCACGGGAGGCGACGATGTCGCGCAGGCGCTGGCGCTGATCGGCGTCAAGCCCGTCTGGGACATGACGTCTCGCCGTGTCACCGGTTACGAGATCATTCCGCCGGCCATGCTGCGGCGGCCGCGTGTTGACGTCACGCTGCGTATCTCCGGCTTTTTTCGTGACGCCTTTCCCGAGCAGATCGCCTTGTTCGACAAGGCGATCCGTGCGGTCGGCATGCTTGAGGAGGATGCGAGCGACAATCCGATCGCGGCGCGCATGCGTGGCGAGATCGCGCGGCTCGAAGCAGCTGGCCTAGACACCGCCTCTGCCAGCCGCCGCGCCGGCTATCGTATTTTTGGATCCAAGCCCGGAGCTTATGGCGCCGGTCTGCAGGCTCTGATCGACGAGAAGGGATGGGAACGGCGTGCGGATCTGGCCGAAGCCTATCTCGTCTGGGGCAGCTATGCCTATGGCGCCGGCGAAGAAGGCAAGGCCGAGCGCGGCGTCTTCGAGGAGCGGTTGCGGTCGATCCAGGCGGTCGTGCAGAATCAGGACAATCGCGAGCACGATCTGCTCGACAGCGACGACTACTATCAGTTCGAGGGCGGCATGGCTGCGGCGGCCGAGCAGCTCGGCGGCGCGCGCCCCTCGATCTATCACAACGATCATTCCAGGCCGGAAAGGCCTGTGATCCGCTCGCTTGAGGAAGAAATCGGCCGTGTCGTGCGCGGACGCGTCGTCAATCCCAAGTGGATCGATGGCATCATGCGCCATGGCTACAAGGGCGCCTTCGAGATTGCGGCAACGGTGGATTATCTTTTCGCCTTCGCTGCGACGACGGGTGCCGTGCGCAACCATCATTTCGAGGCCGTCTATCAGGCTTTCGTGGTTGATCAGAAGGTGCGGGATTTCATGGCGGAGAAGAACCCGGCAGCGTTGCGGGACATGCGGGAGCGGTTGCTGGAGGCGATCGATCGCAAGCTCTGGACGCCGAGAAGCAATTCGGCGCGCTTCGATCTGGAAAGCTTGAGCAAGGGCAAGGAGGCGGCGGCATGAGCGCGGTCGGCGAGTTGCTGGTCGCCTTTCGGGATTATCTGCAGTCGCGCAGCGATCCCTTGTTGCAGCATTTTATCGAAGGCTTTGACTGGCCGACCGAGGAGCGCGTGCTCGCGCCGAGGGATCTGCCTGTTGTCTCCCATCTTCGCGGGCTTGATCAGGTTGCCACCGGTGCGGAAGGGGCTTTGCTCGACCGGCTCTCCCACGCGGGGGATCGGCTGCATTGGGCCCAGACCTACAGTATTGGTGATTTTGGCGAGGATTTCCTGCAGCGATATGGCTGGGTCGAGCTGTTCGGCACGCGCGGGCATTTCGTGAGCGAGGAGATGGCTGGCGGCTTCCTATTGCTTGGCCCCGGCGTCCACTATCCGGATCATCATCATGTGGCCGAGGAGATCTATATCCCCCTGACCGACGGCTCCCTGTGGAGCAAGGACGCGCAGCCGTTCCTGCCGCGCTGGTCCGGTGAAATCATCCATCACCCCTCGAACATCCGCCATGCCATGCGCACGGAAGATGAGCTGCTTGTTGCGCTCTACCTCTGGCGCGGTGGGCCGTTGGCACAGAAATCGATCATATCAGGGAGAATGCAATGAGCGACGAATTGGCCGAAACCGGCGCGGACGCACCGAAGAACGACGATGCCCGCCACGCTGACAAGATGGCCAAGAAGAAGGCCGCGCGCGACAAAATCATGGCGACCAAGACCGATGAGAAGGGCCTGATCATCGTCCATACCGGCAAGGGCAAGGGAAAATCCTCCTCCGCCTTCGGCATGATTTTCCGCCACATCGCCCATGGCAAGCCGAGCGCCGTCGTGCAGTTCATCAAAGGGGCAATGTGGACCGGCGAGCGCGACCTGATCGAGAAGTATTTCTCCGATCTCTGCCAGTTCCATACGATGGGCGAAGGCTTCACCTGGGAGACGCAGGACCGCGCCCGCGACGTGGCGGCGGCATCCGCTGCCTGGGAAAAGGCCAAGGAGCTGATCCGTGATGAGCGGAATTCGATGGTGCTGCTCGATGAGATCAACATCGCGCTTCGCTACGACTATCTCGACATCAAGGATGTGATCGAATTCCTCCGGGACGAGAAGCCGTACATGACGCATGTCGTCCTGACGGGCCGCAATGCCAAGGAAGAGTTGATCGAGATCGCCGATCTCGTGACCGAGATGGAGCTGATCAAGCATCCGTTCCGCTCCGGCATCAAGGGCCAGCCGGGCGTCGAATTCTGAGCACTTGCCGGGCGTTCAACTGCAAGGCAGCATGGCCTTCAGGGCTTCCGCCGTCTGCGGGTTTGCGGGAAAGAAGGATTCGATCGCGAGTTCCGACAGAGTGACATCGACGGGTGTGCCGAAGACGGTCGTGGTGGATAGAAACGAGATATGTCCCGCCTCGGTGACAAGCTCTAGCGGCACAGCGATACCCGCAAAATCCCGTTCTGGAGCCGCCGATTTCGGCGCGGGCGGTGCGGGATAGGCCGACAGTTCCTCCAGCAATTTTGCCAGCACGGGATCGCCAGTCGCCGATATCTGCTGACGCAGGCGTTCCAACAGATGCGCACGCCACTCCGCGAGATTGGCAATGCGCGAGGCCAGGCCCTGTGGGTGCAGGCTCAGCCTGAGGACATTGATCGGCCCATCCGTCAGCGACGCATCGGTTACGCCGGCAAGCAGCGGCGCGACGGCGGCATTGGCGGCGATGATCGTCCAATGCCGGTCGACCGCGAGGGCCGGGAAGGGCTCGTGCCCCTTCAGGATGAGGTCGATAGCCTGTCGCGCCGGGGCAAGCGCCGGGTCGTCCAGCTTGCGCTCGGGAAAGACCGGCGCAAATCCGGCCGCGAGAAGCATCGGATTGCGTTCGCGCAGCGGCACGCCGAGCCGTTCGGCGAGATGCATCAGCATCTCGCGGCTTGGAAGCGCGCGCCCGCTCTCGATGAAGCTCAGATGTCGCTGCGATATATCGGCTTGAAGGGCGAATTCGAGCTGGCTCAGGCGTCGTCGCTGACGCCATTCGCGCAGATGGTCGCCGAGAGAGCGGGCAGGGTTCATCATGCGGCTGCCGGTAGTTGGTCAATGAAGCCGTGAACGGACTTCAGCCGATCCCCCTCGAGTATGGCGAAATCCGTGCCTTTGATCACTGGCTCGGCATCAGCCGGACCAAAGCCCCAGGAGAAGCGGAGATTGTCGCCGTGGCGGTCGCCATCGGTGATGAGCGTGAAGCGGAAGCCGGGGAAGCGGTCGTGCGCGGCCGTGACCAACGCGTGTATCTGCTCGCGATTGTCTGCGCGCATCATCGGGTCGACATAGCTGCAATTTTCAGTCCATGCCTGAGCAATGAGGGCATGTCGGCGCTCGGTATCGGCCTCGTTCCAGATGGCGATATAGCGGTCTGCAATGGTGTTCGCATCAGTCATCGGTCAACTCCTTTGGATCGCCTGAACCGTTCAGGCAGGGCGATCATCGGCGCGCACCGAAGCATTATCAATTACGTCGGAGGTAATCAAAGCCCGGATCTTACAGCCCAAGCCAGAGCCGTACGGGATGGGTGGGGTCGGCCAGCAGCTTCACCGCAAAGGCGATGCAGACGATGACCAGCAGCGGCTTGATCAGCTTGGCGCCGATACGCATGGCGAGCCGCGAGCCGAGCTGGGCGCCGAGGAATTGGCCGACACCCATCGTCAGGCCGACCTTCCAAAGGATGGCGCCGGAGAAGATGAAGACAATGAGGCCGCCGAAGTTGGAGCCGAAATTGAGCAGCTTCGTATGCGCCGTCGCCTTCAACAGGCCGAAGCCGGCAAGCGTCACGAAGGCGAGCATCAGGAATGAGCCGGTGCCGGGGCCGAAGGCGCCGTCATAAAAGCCGATCAGCGGCACCAGCGTCACGCCGAAGAGCCCGGCGCTCATGCGCCGATGCTTTTCGACATCGCCGAGATTGGGTTTCATGGCGAAATAGAGTGCGATGGCGATCAGGAGGAAGGGCAGGATGATGCGCAGGACTTCACTCGGCATGACTGTCGCAAGCATAGCGCCGAGCATGCCGCCAATGACCGCCATTGCTGCCATCGGAAGCTGTTCGCGAAGCTGGACATGTCCCTGTCTGGCATAGGCGATCGTTGCTGAAGCCGAGCCGCAGATCGATTGCACCTTGTTCGTGCCGAGAGTCTGCAACGGCGGAATACCGGCGAGCAGCATGGCAGGCACGGTGACCAGCCCGCCGCCGCCGGCAATGGAATCGACGAAACCCGCAAAGAATGCTGCGGCAAAGAGAAAAAGCAGAATCTGCAGGGTGATGTCTGGCAAGGCGAGAACTCTGAGGCGGGAAGTCAAAAGGCCTTCTGGCACTTCGACCGGCCCAAGGCAATCGCCCGCGGGACGCACCGCGCGAATTTGACGGCTCTTGAACGGATGGCTACACCTTTGTCATCGGTTTCTGCCGTCGGGAGCGATTATGACAACATATGCCAATTCGACCCGCCGCTATATTCTGGGGCTCGGCTGCGAGCGTGGCACGGACTGGAACGATGTCCGTGCGCTTGCGGAAAGAGCCTTTCAGGAGGTCGGGATCGGCAGCAGACAGGTTCTCGCCGTCGTGTCGATCGATACGCGCATGGACGAGCCGGCCATCCTTGCGACGGCGACACATTTCCGTCTTCCGGCGCGCTTCTTCACTGTTGAAGCGCTCGAGCGGGAGACGCCTCGCCTGAAGAATCCGTCCGAGCTGGTCTTTGCCCATGTCGGCTGTCATGGCGTTGCTGAAGCCGCGGCGCTTGCTGCTGCCGGCCCGGATTCGGAGCTCGTGCTTCCTAAGATCAAGTCGAGTTTCGCCACGGCTGCGATTGCCAGGGTCGTCTGAGCAGCAGATTCGCCACGCAATTCTCATAAATGAACCATAGGACATCGCGGCGGCATTTCGCCGCCCGCTGTTCTCGTGTATGCCGATAGGTCAAGCGCGATCCGAAGCGGGAGGAGATTTCCGAAAGATCAAGCTTATTCAGCATATTGGTAAGGAAAAATCATGCATAAGGTCATTTATGATACCGATCCGGGCGTCGATGATGCCATGGCGCTTCTCTTTTTGCATCGTCACCCGGATATCGACCTTCTCGGCGTGACGACGGTTTTCGGCAATGCCTCGGTTGATACCACGACACGCAACGCGCTGTTCCTGAAGCGCGAGTGGAATATTCCGTGCCCGGTCGCGCGCGGCGCCAGCGTCACTTTCGATCCCTCGCGGCATGAGCGCCCCTGGCCGACGATGGTTCACGGTCATAACGGCCTCGGCGACATCGATGTGCCCGAGACGATCGACCTTCCGGCCGATCCGCGTCCGGCCTATCAGTTCATCATCGACACTGTCCGCGCCAATCCAGGCGAGGTGACCCTGGTTGCCGTCGGCCGCATGACCAATCTGGCCTTGGCGGTGAAGCACGATCCCGAGATCGCTTCGCTCGTAAAGGGCGTCGTCATCATGGGCGGCAACTTCTATGTGCCCGGTAATGTCACCCCGGTCGCGGAAGCCAATATTCACGGCGATCCGGAAGCGGCCGATGTCGTCATGACGGCCGCCTGGAAGGTGGTCGTGGTCGGTCTCGACGTGACGTCGGTCACGACGATGAGCCGCAGCTATCTCGCCGATATGGCAAAGGCCGGCGGCCCTTCGGTGCAACTGCTGGCCGATCTGTCGCAATCCTATATCGATTTCTACAAGCATGCGGTCGAAGATGGTATGATGGTTCACGACAGCTGCGCCTGCGTCTATGTCGTCGCGCCCGAGCTGTTCGACACGATCGAGGGGTCGATCCGCGTCGTCTGCGGCGGCATCGCCGATGGCCAGACCATCATCAAGCAGGACGGCCGCCGCTTCCCGCCGGGCGATTGGGACAATCTGCCGAGCCAGATCGCCTGCACCGGCATTCGCTCGCAGCAGGTTCTCGACCTGATCCGCGACGTGATTCTGGGCAAGGTGAAGCATTGAAGCCTCGCGGAGGGAGCCGTTGCGCTCCCTTCGCATTCCTGTTTGCGCAAGGCACATTCCTATCGTCTTTTCATGCAGATAGTTGGATGTCTGGATATATTGAATCCGGAAGTCCCCCACGAATTGCTTCGCGTTTTTGCGACCCGTCGTCGCTGGCAAAGCCCATAGCGCTTCATCGCCGCATTTCGGACCTTCTGTCGCCTACTATCTCCAATGGAACGACATCAGGCTGCAATCGTCTTATCCCGTTCTCAACGTTGCAATTTCGGCCATCCAGGCATAGGACACATGGGATGAACGATACCGCTTTTTCCAACCTGCCGGTTTTGGAGCCGGGGTCTGTCTGGCTGGTCGGTGCCGGACCGGGCGATCCGGGACTTTTGACCCTGCTGGCCGCCAAGGCGTTGGCCGAGGCAGATATCATCGTTCACGATGCGCTCGTGAACGAAGATTGTCTCAAGCTCAGCCGCCCAGGCGCTGTGCTGGAATATGCCGGCAAGCGTGGCGGCAAGCCGTCGGCGAAGCAGCGGGACATCTCGCTGCGGCTGGTGGAACTGGCGAGGGCCGGCAAGCGCGTTCTGCGCCTCAAGGGTGGCGATCCCTTCGTCTTCGGGCGCGGCGGCGAGGAGGCGCTGATGCTCGTCCAGCACGGTATTCCCTTCCGCATCGTGCCCGGCATTACGGCCGGGATCGGCGGCCTTGCCTATGCCGGCATTCCCGTGACCCATCGCGACGTCAACCACGCCGTCACCTTCCTGACCGGCCATGATTCCTCCGGCGTCGTGCCTGACGCGATCGATTGGCAGGCGATCGGCAGGGGATCGCCCGTCATCGTCATGTATATGGCGATGAAGCACATTGCCCAGATCAGCGCCAATCTCATTGCAGCCGGCCGTTCGCCGGATGAGGCGGTTGCCTTCGTCTGCAATGCGGCCACACCTTCCCAGCAAGTCCTGGAGACGACGCTTGGGCGAGCGCCTGACGATGTCGAAGCCTCCGGCCTTGCGCCGCCCGCTATCGTCGTCGTCGGCGAGGTGGTGAAATTGCGGCCGTCGCTCGATTGGCTGGGCGCTCTTTCGGGCCGTACGCTGGTGCCGGCAGCTGAGAGGCCGGGCGAGAGCGGACACAGGGTGCCGGCATGAGCGGCCTTCTGATCGCTGCCCCCTCGTCAGGCTCGGGCAAGACCACGTTCACGCTCGGTCTGCTGCGGGCGCTGCAAGACAAGGGGGTTGCGGTCGCATCCGGCAAGGCCGGACCTGACTATATCGATCCCGCCTTCCACGCCGCAGCGGTCGGATCGGCCTGCCTCAACTTCGATCCCTGGGCCATGCGCGCCGAACTCATTTCCGCCAATGCCGCGCTTCATCGCGCTGGCGGGCGGATGCTTGTCATCGAGGGGATGATGGGTCTCTTCGACGGCGCTGCCGATGGTACGGGTACGCCGGCCGATCTTGCAGCCTTGCTCGGCCTTTCCGTCGTGCTTGTCGTCGATTGCTCGCGCATGTCGCAATCGGTTGCCGCCGTCGTCAGCGGTTTTGCCAATTTTCGCGCCGATATCCGCATCGCTGGCGTTGTCCTCAACCGCGTTGCCAGCGACAGGCACGAGACGATGCTGCGTCGGGCGCTGAATGCGGTGCGGATGCCCGTCGTCGCGGTCATTCGCAGCGATGCCGGCCTGACATTGCCGGAGCGGCATCTCGGGCTGGTGCAGGCGGCGGAGCATGGAGCGCTGGAGCAGTTTATCGAAGCGGCTGCCGAGACCGTATCGAGGGCGTGCGATTTCGAACTGCTTTTGCGCGCGGCGCATCGGCATGTCGTCCGCCCCTCCGTGGCGAATATTGCGCGCCTGATGCCGTTCGGCCAGCGCATTGCTGTGGCGCGGGATATCGCTTTCGCCTTCTGTTACGAGCACATGCTGCTCGGCTGGAGGCGGCGCGGCGCGGAAATATCCTTCTTTTCTCCCCTCGCGGACGAGGCGCCTCCGGCCGATGCCGATGCCGTTTATCTGCCCGGCGGCTATCCGGAACTGCATGCCGGAAAGCTTGCCGCCGCGAAGCATTTCCAGGATGGCGTGAAGGCGGCTGCAGAGCGCGGCGCGCGCATCTATGGCGAGTGCGGTGGATACATGGTGCTCGGTGACGGGCTTGTCGATGCGGCCGGCACCCGTCACGGGATGCTCGGGCTCTTGCCCGTCGTCACCAGCTACGAAAAGCGGCAGCGCCATCTTGGCTATCGGCGTCTGGTGCCACTTGCGGGCTCCTTCTTCGAGAAGCCGATGACTGCGCACGAGTTTCATTATTCGACCATCGTATCCGAAGGCAAGGCGGACCGCTTGTTTGCCGTCAGGGATGCGCTTGATGTCGATCTGGGCGAGGCCGGCCTGCAACGGGGCAATGTCGCGGGTTCCTACATGCATCTGATCGATCTTGCTGGCGAGGCCGCATGACGAACAGGATCGTTCATGGCGGCGGCATCACTGCGGCGGCACGTCAATATGGCGGGCGTCCGGAGGAGTGGCTGGACCTGTCGACGGGCATCAATCCCAATCCGGTCTCCTTGCCCGAGATCCCTATTGCGGCATGGCATCGCTTGCCCGATCAGCATTTGCAGGAGCGGGCGCGGGCGGCGGCGAGAGGCCATTATCGCAGCGGCGATATCCTGCCATTGCCTGTTCCAGGCACGCAGTCGGTCATTCAATTGCTTCCAAGGCTCGTGCCCGGCGGCAACGTTGCGATCCTCTCCCCGACCTATGGCGAGTATGCGAGGGCTTTCACGCTTGCGGGGCTGCAGGTTCGTCAGGTTTCGGCGATTGCCGAACTCACCGCCGATGACAGGCTGGTCGTTGCAGTCAATCCCAACAATCCCGATGGGCGCGTGCTGTCCATCGAGCAGTTGCGCGAACTGCATGACAGGCAACGCGAACAGGGCGGCATCCTTCTGGTCGATGAGGCTTTTGGGGATATCGAGCCGGCGGCAAGCGTGGCGCCTTTCGCCGCTTCGATGCCGAACCTCATCATCTTCCGCTCGTTTGGAAAGTTTTTCGGCCTGGCCGGCCTGCGGCTCGGCTTTGTGATTGCCGAAGCCTCGATCATGACCCGTTTCGAAGATTGGCTCGGCCCCTGGGCGGTTTCCGGCCCGGCACTTTCGATTGCCGCTTCCCTCATGGAAAGCGACACAAACGGCATCCGCGACCACATTCTTCAACGGCATTCGGCGCTGGAGACGGTTCTCCGGCGCTCCAAGCTGCGTGTCGCGGGAGGCACTCCCCTGTTTGCACTGGTTGCGGACGACCGCGCCGAGGGCATATATACGCATCTCTGCCGTCATCATATTCTGGTTCGCAAGTTCGATTATGCGCGCAATTGGCTGCGTTTCGGGCTGGCTCCGGACGAGGGGGCGGACGAAAGACTCGCCGGGGTATTAGAGGAATATTCGACATGACCGCCGACGAACATCTGCTCATTCTGGTGCTTGCCTTGCTGCTCGACCGCATCGTCGGCGACCCCGACTGGCTCTGGCAGCGCTTTCCGCATCCGGTCGTACTGTTCGGCAAAGCGATCTCGTCTTTCGATCGCAGGTTCAATGCAAAGCACCTGCCCGGAGTGCTGCGCCGCCGCAATGGGGTCATGTCGATCGTGGCGTTGCTGATGGGAGCAGTTATCGTCGGCTGGGCCATTCATGGATTTCTCGCCTTCTTCGGCTGGCTCGGCATTTTGGTCGAGGCCGGGTTGGTGGCGGTTTTCATGGCGCAGAAGAGCCTCGCCGATCACGTGGGCGAGGTATCGCGGGCGCTCCGTGCCGATGGTCTGGAGGGCGGGCGCCTTGCCGTTTCGCGGATCGTCGGCCGCGATCCGGAGACGCTGGACGAGCCGGGTATCTGCCGCGCGGCCATCGAAAGCCTTGCCGAAAACTTTTCCGACGGCGTGGTTGCCCCGGCCCTGTGGTACGGAGTTTTCGGGCTGCCGGGCCTGTTCTTCTACAAGATGCTGAATACCGCCGATTCGATGATCGGCCACAAATCCGAGACCTATGTCGATTTCGGCCGCGCCGCCGCGCGCCTCGACGATATCGCCAATTGGCCGGCCGCACGCTTGTCGATCCTGCTGATCGCCGCCGGCGCTCTGATCAAGCGGGGGATCTCCGCGCTTGGAAATGCGATCCGCATCGCGGTGCGCGATGGCGGGCTGCACCGCTCGCCCAATTCCGGCAGGCCGGAAGCGGCCATGGCCGGCGCACTCGATATCCAGCTCGCGGGGCCACGAATCTATGGTGGCGAGCTCGTGCGCGAGCCGATGATCAACGGCGCCGGCCGGGATACGGCGACCGTCAGCGACATCGAGGCGGGCATTTCGATCTTCTATTGCGCCTGCTCGATGCTGACGCTTCTCGCCTTCCTGGGCTTCCTGCTGCTGCTGTGAGTGTCTCCAAATTAAGCAATCGCTCACTATGTGTATTAATTTGGTATAATTAGCATAGCGATACACTCTCTCATCGTCTGAATTGCTTCAAGAGGAAGCAAACAGTCGGAGGGGACAAGATGAAACGTATCGCATTAGCAGTAACGGCATGTCTATGTGCGCAGCTTCACGCGGTTTCGGCCCATGCCGGAACAGTTGTTGCAGTTGTCGATCTTCGATCGCAAACAATGACCGTTTCGGAGGATGGAGCCCTCAAGTATCGCTGGCGGGTATCGACGGCGCGCAGAGGTTATGTGACGCCGATCGGCTCCTATACGGCCAAATGGCTGTCGAAGGATCATCGCTCGAAGAAATATGACGACGCGCCGATGCCCTACGCCGTGTTCTTCAATGGTGGCTATGCCATTCATGGTACCTATGAGGTGCGGCAGCTCGGCCGGCCGGCATCGCACGGTTGCGTGCGGCTCGATACCCGCAATGCCGCCACCTTCTTCGCGATGGCATCGGATGCGGGGCTCCACAATACGCGTATCGTGATCAGCGAGTGATCTCTGGCGAAAGGGCATGTTTCGTCGTCGGGGTTCGGCCGCAATGCTGCCGCATCTCGCGTCCATGCCGCGCGCAATTCCGTAATTGTGACGCGACTGTCATTTTGCTGTTTGGGCAACAGTGGCTCGCCAAATTGCCGGGGTTTCTGGTGGAAACCATTGGCTTTTGGAATGGATTTCCCTATGAGGGGGATTGAATTATTATTTCAAGAGGTATGGGCAGTGACTGCTACATTTGACAAAGTTGCCGACATCATCGCTGAAACCAGCGAAATCGACCGTGACACGATCACCCCGGATAGCCACACGATCGACGACCTCGGCATCGACAGCCTGGACTTCCTGGATATCGTTTTCGCGATCGACAAGGAATTCGGCATCAAGATCCCGCTCGAGAAGTGGACGCAGGAAGTCAACGAAGGCAAGGTTTCGACCGAGGAATACTTCGTGCTGAAGAACCTCTGTGCGAAGATCGACGAATTGCGCGCCGCCAAGGGCTGAGCGACATCCTCGGATTTTTTTGACGCCCAGCCGCCTTTGAATATGGCGGCCGGGCGGTTTCATTCTTAAATAGCGTGTCCCGCCCGGCGCATCCTGCATTGCCGGGTTGGATCGGAGGCGTTGATGCTGCTGGAATATTTCCAGATGATCGACAGGATTGAATCCGTTGATCTGTCCAAGGGCCTGCTGAAGGCCCGTTCCATCGTTCCGGCGAAAAGCCCGGTCTTCGAAGGCCATTTCCCCGGCATGCCGCTGGTTCCCGGCGTTCTCCTTATCGAAACGATGGCGCAGGCCTCGGGTATGCTCCTGCTTGCGGCAACGAAATTCGCCTATATGCCGTTTCTGATGTCGGTCGACGGCGCCAAGATGCGGACCTTCGTCGAACCGGAAGCGGAACTCGATATCGAAGCCGAGCTGGAGCATGAAGGTTCGGGATACGCGGTCACGAAGGCGCGTATCACCATTGCCGGAAAGAAGGTCTGCGATGCGCAGTTGAAGCTGCGCACCATGCCGTTTAATGAGTTGCCGCTCGGCGATATCGTGCGCAAGCGGGCAGGCGAGGTCGGGCTTCTCGACGCCATCGCCGCCAACGGTTGACACGGCCGGCTTGTTCGGCGCCGCATTCGAAGAGGATTGATGAATGAGCAAGGCTCAGAATGATGTGGTGATCACGGGTATCGGCATCGTCACTTGCCAGGGTGTGGGCAAGGATGCGCATTTGGCCCTGCTGACTGCGGACAAAGCGCCGCCGACCATCGTCGAAACCGAAAAGTTCAAGCCCTACCCGGTGCATCCGCTGCCAGAGATCGACTGGTCGCAGCAGATCCCGAAGCGCGGCGACCAGCGCCAGATGGAAAACTGGCAGCGCATCGGCGTCTTCACCGCCGGTCTCGCGCTCGACGATGCTGGCTTCAAGGATGACCTGGAAGCCTGCGGTACCATGGACATGATCGTTGCAGCCGGCGGTGGCGAGCGTGACATCAATGTCGACACGCTGATCGTCAATGAAGGCCTGAAGCGCAACGATCGCGAGCTGCTGCTGAACGAGAAGCTGACGACCGAGTTGCGGCCGACCCTGTTCCTGGCGCAGCTTTCGAACCTGCTTGCCGGCAACATATCGATTGTTCACAAGGTTACGGGCTCCTCGCGCACGTTCATGGGCGAAGAGGCCTCCGGCATTTCCGCCGTTGAGACCGCGTTTCATCGCATCAAGTCGGGCGAATCGAGCCATGCACTTGTGGGCGGCGCGTTTTCCGCCGAGCGCCTCGACATGATCCTGCTGATCGAGTCCATCAATGCACATGCCATTGGCGACTGGCACCCCATCTGGTCGCGCAAGCCGGAAGACGGCGGCGGCATGATCATGGGATCGCTGAGCGCCTTCCTGGTACTTGAATCGCGCGCCCATGCGGAAGGCCGCGGCGCGCATATCTACGCTACGATCGATGCGGTCGAAGGCGATCGCGGTCGGCGTGACGAGGGCAAATTCGAGGCGCGGCTGGAGCGCATGCTTGCGCCTGCCAAGCAAGGGGCAGGCGAGACGACCATCGTCTTTTCCGGTACAACTGCGATCCCCGATCTGGCGCAACGCGAGAAAGCCGTGCTCGATGCACAGCTTCCGGGGGCGGCCATCCGTGCCTATTCGGGGGTTTCCGGCCATGGCCTCGAAAGCCAGTTTCCTCTCGGGATTGCTTTTGCAGCGTTGGCGGTTGCCAACCGGGCCAAGGTGCCGCCCTTCGATGCCGGTCATGAAAAGCCGATGGCGGCGGGCGCACGCAATGCTGTGGTAACAACTGTCGGCCATGCACGCGGCGAAGGCATCGCCGTATTGTCGGCAGAAGCGTGAGGAACAGGATATGACCGCTTACAAGGATCATCTCGGACGCCCGATCGTCGCCGTTACCGGCATGGGCATCATCACGTCGCTGGGGCAGGGCCTGGAGGACAACTGGAACGCATTGTCGTCCGGCACATCCGGCATTCACGGCATTACCCGCTTTCCGACCGACGGACTTTCGACGCGGATCGCCGGTACCGTGGATTTCATCGATATTCCCGTCCCGAACGCTGTCGAACGCTCGTATGCCTTTGCGCGCGAGACGACCATCGAAGCACTGGCACAAGCCGGTATTTCCGGCGATTTCGGCGCGCCGCTCTTCCTGGCAGCACCGCCGATCGAGCCGGAGTGGAGCGCACGCTTTGCGCTTGCCGATCGTTCTCCGCCGGCGGATCATCAGGGCGACGCCTATGAGCGCTTTCTCGCTGCCATGCGTCAGCGTCCCGATCCGGCTTTCCATGAAGCAGCCCTTTTCGGCGCGATTTCCGAGCGTCTTGCCGACAGTTTCGGCACGCGCGGCCTGCCGGTGACGCTGTCGACGGCCTGTGCCTCGGGCGTGACTGCGATCCAGCTCGGTATCGAGGCGATCCGCCAGGGCCGCACCACGCGCGCGCTGACCGTTGCGACCGACGGTTCGCTCAGCGCCGAAGCGCTGATCCGCTTCTCGCTCCTTTCGGCGCTGTCCACCCAGAACGATCCGCCGACCAAGGCTTCCAAGCCGTTCAGCAAGGACCGTGACGGCTTCGTCATCGCCGAAGGTGCTGCGACGCTGGTACTGGAATCGCTCGAGGCAGCGGTTGCGCGCGGCGCGAAGATCCTCGGCATCATGAAGGGCGCCGGTGACAAGGCCGATTCATTCCATCGCACGCGGTCTTCGCCTGATGGCGGTCCAGCGATTGCGACGATCCGTGCGGCTTTGGCCGATGCCGGCATGGCCGAAACCGATATTGGCTACATCAACGCCCATGGCACATCGACGCCTGAGAACGACAAGATGGAGTATGGCTCCATGTCCGCCGTCTTCGGCGAACGGTTGCCCGCCATCCCGGTTTCATCGAACAAGTCGATGATCGGCCATACGCTGACGGCGGCCGGTGCAGTCGAGGCGGTGTTCTCGCTGCAGACCATGCTGACCGGCACGCTGCCGCCGACCATCAACTACAACAATCCCGATCCGTCGATCGACCTCGACGTGGTGCCGAATAAGAAGCGTGAAAAGCAGGTGAATGCCGTCCTTTCGAACTCTTTCGGGTTCGGCGGGCAGAACGCCAGCCTTGTCATGGCCCTTGAACCGGCTTAATCGGACCTTTGAACAACAAATAATAACTGCGCCCGAGAGGCGAAGGACTTTGCCATGCGTGCTTTGCAACTGATCGACGACCGCAAACTTGAGATCACCGATCTGCCGGAGCCAGAGGCGCCGGGCGCTGGCGAGGTGACGCTGCGCGTCAAGGCCGTCGCCCTCAATCACATCGACGTCTGGGGCTGGCGCGGCATGGCGTTCGCCAAGCGCAAGATGCCGCTCGTCATCGGCGCGGAGGCTGCTGGCGTGGTCGAAGCAATCGGGCCAGGCGTTGCCAACGTCCTGCCGGGGCAGCTCGTGGCGATCTACGGTGCGCAGACCTGCGGCCTTTGCCGCCATTGCCGCGAGGGGCGCGACAATCTCTGCGAACATGTCAGCGGCGTCCACGGCTTCCATCTTGATGGCTTCGCGCAGGAAAAGGTCAATCTGCCGGCGCGGCTGCTCGTGCCGGCACCTCCCGGCGTCGATGCGATCGGCGCTGCCCTTGCGCCCGTCACTTTCGGCACCGTCGAGCACATGTTGTTCGACAATGCCAAGCTGGAACCGGGCGAGACGATCCTCGTTCATGCCGGCGGCTCGGGCATCGGCACGGCTGCCATTCAGCTTGCCAAAAAGATCGGCTGCACCGTCATCACCACGGTCGGCTCGGACGACAAGATCGAGAAGGCGAAGGCTCTCGGCGCCGACCATGTCATCAACTATCGCACCGACCGCTTCGAAGGCGTCGTGCGCAAGCTGACGAAGAAGAAGGGTGTCGACGTGGTCTTCGAGCATGTCGGTAAGGATACCTGGGCAGGCTCGATGCTCTGCATGAAGCGCGGCGGCCGCCTCGTCACCTGTGGCTCGACCTCGGGCGTTTCCACCGAAATGAACCTGATGATGCTGTTCCAGCAGCAGCTGAAGCTGTTCGGTTCCTTCGGCTGCCGCATGGAGAATATGGCCAATGCGATGCAGAAGATGGCGCGTGGCCTCGTTCATCCCGTGATCGATACCGAAGTCGGCTTCCACGACATCGACCGGGCGCTGGAGCGGATGGAATCGCGCCAGATCTTCGGCAAGATCATCCTGAAGATGGATTGAGCCGCGTGAAGCTCTTCATCACCCGGATCGTCCTTGCGCTCAGAAACTTCCGGCAGTGGCTGGTGGCGCAGGTTATTTTCGGCTTCCTCAATTTCCTGAAGCTGTTTCCGGCTGATGGCGGGATCAATTTTGCCGATTGGCTGACCCGCAAGATCGGCCCGCGCATGCGCCGGCACAAGCTGATGCTGACCAATCTGCGCAACGCTTTTCCCGAGAAGAGCGAGGCGGAGATCGAAGAGGTCGCGCGCGCAAGCTGGGGCAATATGGGGCGGCTGGCTGCGGAGTATGTCTTTCTCGACCGGCTTTTTGACTTCGATCCCCATAGCGACAAGCCCGGCCGCATCGAAGTTTCTGGCATTCCGATCTTCCTTGATCTCAGGGACAATCCGCGGCCGTTCATCGTCTTTACCGGGCATACGGGCAATTTCGAGCTGCTTCCCGTTGCTGGCGCTGCCTTCGGTCTGACGGTCACTGTCTTGTTCCGGCCGCCGAACAATCCGTATGTCGCCCAGAAGGTCTTCGATTTTCGCGCCAAGCGCATGGGCAATCTCGTGCCGTCGCATGCGGGTTCGTCCTTCAGCCTTGCGCGCGAGCTGGAAGCGGGGCGCGGCGTCGGCGTGCTTGTCGACCAGAAATTCCGCAAAGGTCTGAACACCCTATTCTTTGGCCGGGACGTGAAGACGAATCCGCTGTTGCCGAAGCTCGTGCGCCAGTTCAATTGCGAGGTCTATCCCGCCCGCTGCATCCGTTTGCCTAACAATCGTTATAGGCTCGAGATCGAACCGAAGCTGGAGATGCCGCGCAACGAGGCCGGCGGTCTCGATCTGACGGCGACGGCCCAGATGCTGAACGACAAGGTCGAAAGCTGGGTGCGGGAGAATCCCGAGCAGTGGCTGTGGTATCACGATCGCTGGAATATCAAGAAAAGCGTTTTCTAGCACCCCGCTTTGACGGGTTGCCCGTCGATCACTATGCATACTTGCATCCGGTCTTCATGCAGTCATTGTGGCCGGTAAGCCTTGCATTTCAGAAAGTTCTCCTTTGCCGAGAACTTCCGCTCATCCGGATTGAAAGTAGGGGTAAGTCATGTTAATTCACATTATAGAAAGTTTGGTGAGAATGCGGACACCAAGCTGAATATCCTTGGGCATGGCAACGCCGGGAAACGAGGCCCCTGCGTCCTGTTATGTTCAGGGACAGGAGGGCAATTTTGCTGGCACTCTTTCATGCCTTCTCCATGAAATGCAATCAGATTCAGCGTGCGATAAAACTTGGCGATGACGAGCTGGTGGCATCACTCGATCGCGAATTGGAGCCACTTATCGCGGCTATTCTGGCCTACAAGGCCACGAGTCTGCTTGAAATTTACATGCAGCTCCAGTTCATGAACAATCTTATCAGGGAAGAATCGGATGACCGCTCGCGAGTGATGCGTAATTCTGCATCGCTTTCGGTGCTGATCGATCGCTATTTCGGCGGCGCGAACGAAGCGGCTGGCGAGGTTTTGCGGGCGTTTTCCAGCGAGAAGATCGAGCGGGACGACGTGTTCGGCTTCGAGGATGGCAGCGTCCTGAACGATGTCATTCTGGATAGTCTTCCCGATCGTGTTGCCGTCGTCACGCGGGATTATCGCTATCTCTATAGCAATGCTGCCAATTCCGAGTTCATGAAGTCGAAGTCGATGGAGCTTGTCGGGCGCCATATATCCGAGTTCATCGGGTCCGAAGATTTCGAAGGTAGCGTAAAGGCGAAGCTGGATGCCTGCTTTGCCGGCGAGAAGGTGGAGTGTCTTTACCCCTCCTATCGTCAGATCGAGCCGGGCAAGGTATTCCACTGCACGATGACGCCACTGCGGGCGAAGTCTGTGATCATCGGCGCATTGCTCGTCATGCACGAGATTATCGCCGTTCCCGCCGGTATGCTGGTGGCCTGAACCGCGGTTCAGGCCCCGAATAGCAGTTTTCCGATTGAATCCTGCAGCAGGCGAGGATCTTCCTCGCCTGGTTTCTTGTTGTCCTGATCGGGCTCGGCCGCGGTGGATCGCAATTTGTCGTCCGTCCGCGCGTCACCGCCACTGCATTCGAAGCAGTAGCAGCGGAATCTGATGACTTTCGGCTTCTTCATGCTGCCGGCCCGTTCCAGCTGGCAAACGGATCGGGCAGATTTCGCCAGCGCTCCGGCGTGAAGTGGTCCGCCTCGATCAGGCAGGCATCCAAGTCTGCCGTGATTTGCTGTTCGCTCATTGGGTCTGCGCCGATGAACACCAGCTCCTGGCGGCGATCTCCCCAGACCGGATCGAGGTAAGGCGCCAGCGCGCGCTTGAAGCCCGGATCTCGCGGCCATTGATCCTGCGGCACGGCAGCCCACCAGAGGCCCATCTTGCTGGTGCGGATGAGGGCGCCAGCCTGGCTCATCTCTCCGACATAATAGGGTCTGGTCGCGAGCCAGAAGAAGCCTTTGGCGCGAACGACGCCGGGCCAGGACCGATTAAGGAAGTCCTGAAATTTAAGGGGATCGAACGGTTTCTTCGCGCGATAGACGAAGGAGCGGATGCCATACTCTTCCGTTTCGGGAATGTGGTCCTTGAAGCCGTGCAGCTCCTTATACCAGAGCGGATGGGTTTCGGCGCGATCGATGTCGAAGCGGCCCGTACCGAGCACCTCGGCCGGTTCTACTGCACCGAAATCGGCTTCGATCAGACGCGCGTCGGGATTGAGCCCGACGATGATCTTGCGGGCGGCATCGCGCTGTTCGGCTGTTGCCGAACCGACCTTGTTCAGAATGACGACATCGGCGAACTCGATCTGCTCGACCAGAAGATCGACGATCGTCCGGTTGTCGCCATCGCCGGCGGTTTCGCCGCGATCGGCGAGGAAGTCCGTCGAGCCATAATCGGCGAGAAGATTGGCCGCATCGACGACGGTGACCATCGTATCGAGCCGGGACACATCGGAAAGGCTGCTGCCATCCTCATCGCGAAACTCGAAAGTGGTGGCGACGGGCAGGGGTTCGGCGATGCCAGTCGATTCGATCAAAAGATAGTCGAAGCGATCCTGTTCGGCGAGCTGGCGGACCTCCTTCAGCAGGTCGTCGCGCAGCGTGCAACAGATGCAGCCGTTCGTCATCTCGACGAGCTGTTCTTCCGTGCGGGAGAGATTGGCGCCGCCGTCGCGCACCAGTGCTGCATCGATATTCACTTCGCTCATGTCGTTGACGATGACGGCAACGCGCAGGCCCTCACGATTGTTGAGGATATGGTTGAGCAGCGTCGTCTTGCCGGCGCCGAGGAAACCGGAGAGGACGGTGACCGGGAGCTTCTTGTTCATGGCAACCTCTTTGTAATGTAATATCATTACATTCGTTGTGATGAAAAAAGCGAGCAACAGGCTCGCTTCCTTCGGCGATATCAAGCCTTGCTCAGGAGAGGCAGGCTTTCAGGGAACTTGCGATGCCGCGCATCAGGTCGAAATAGAGATCCGGTCCTTGCGGCAGCGTTGCGGCTTCCGGATCGAGTACGCCCGATTTCGCGGATGTGCCTTCCAGCACCACATTGACCAGATTCGGCTCGAATTGCGGTTCGGCGAAGACGCAGGTGGCGCCGAGATCGGCGACCTTGCTGTGGATTTCCGCGACGCGCTGTGCGCCGGGAATGGTTTCCGGGCTGACGGTGATGGAGCCGGAGACGCGTACTCCATAGCGGCGCTCGAAATATTGATAGGCATCGTGGAAGACGATAAAGGGCTTGTCCTTCACGGGAGCGATCGTCGAGGCGATTTCGCTGTCCAGGGCGTCGAGTTTGTCGTTCAGCGCTTTCTGGTTGGCTTCATAGGTCAGCGCATTGGCAGGATCGGCAGCGACCAGCGACGTCGTGATTTCGGCGACCATCGCCTTGGCATTGTGCGGATCGAGCCAAAGATGGGTATCGAACTCGCCATGATCATGGTCGTGGCCATCAGCGTGATCGTCGCCGGCTTCATGTTCGTCGCCATCATCATGCGGCTCGAATGCGCCGCCTTCGCGGAATTTCAGCTTGGTGATTCCGGGCGCATCGTCGAGCTCGACGACGGTCGCATTGCCACCAAGCGCTGTCAGCGGTTTCTGCAGAAAGGCTTCCATGCCCGGGCCGACCCAGAAGACCAGCTGAGCTTGCTGGAGGCTACGTGCATTCGACGGCTTGAACGCATAGGTATGCGGGGAAGCGGCTCCATCGACGATTAGATCGGGCGTCCCGACGCCTTGCATGATCGCGGCGACCAGCGAGTGGATAGGCTTGATCGAGACGACGACTTTCGGCGCATCGGCTGCGGCTGTGCCGACAAACAGCCCGGAAAGCAAGAGGGAGGCGGCGAGGGGGAGGAAGGCTTTTGCTGCGTTCATGCGATAAATGCCCTTGAATGGGTCTGTTATGTTATTACATCAATTGCGTTATGCTATAACGTGTGCGATAGCATGGCGCAATAGTGCAATTGGAAATTTCATGCTTTCTCCCATCGACAGCAAGAGCCGGCCGCTGGTGTCGCTCCATGATGTCGGCGTCCGCCGCAGTGGCCGCTGGCTGGTGCGCGGCGTCGATTTTTCCGTGAGCCGAGGCGAGATCGTCACCCTCATCGGCCCGAACGGTTCGGGTAAGTCGACCAGCGCGAAGACGGCGATCGGCGTCATGAAGCCGGATGAGGGGCGCGTCGAGCGCCTAGCCAATCTGAAGGTTGGCTATGTCCCGCAGAAGCTTGCCATCGATTGGACCTTGCCTCTCAGCGTGCAGCGGTTGATGACGCTGACCGGGCCTCTGCCGGAGCGCGAGCTGATCGCGGCACTGGAGGCTGTTGGCATTGCCCATCTCGCCGGGGCCGAGGTGCAGCATCTGTCCGGCGGAGAGTTCCAGCGGGCGTTGCTTGCGCGCGCCATAGCCCGCAAGCCCGATCTGCTTGTGCTTGACGAACCGGTTCAGGGGGTCGATTTCAATGGCGAGATTGCACTTTATGATCTCATCAAATCGATCCGCAATTCGCAGGGCTGCGGTATCCTGTTGATTTCACACGATCTGCATGTCGTCATGGCAGCGACGGATACGGTCGTTTGCCTGAACGGCCATGTCTGCTGCCGCGGCACGCCGCAGGCAGTCAGCCAGAGCCCGGAATACGTAAAGCTTTTTGGGACGCGGGCGGCGCAATCCCTGGCGATCTACAGCCATCATCACGACCATACGCATCTTCCTGACGGTCGCGTCCAGCACGCGGATGGCTCGATCACGGACCATTGCCATGCCGATGACGGTCATCACCATCATGAGCATGACGATCATCGGCACGATCACGACGATCATCATCACCACGCAGAGGGAGGGCGCCATGTTTGACGATTTCTTCCTGCGTGCAGTTGTTGCCGGCGTTGGCTTGGCGCTGACGACAGGGCCGCTTGGCTGCTTCATCATCTGGCGGCGCATGGCCTATTTCGGCGATACGATTTCGCATTCGGCGCTACTCGGCGTAGCGCTGTCGCTGCTTTTCCAGCTGAACCTCACGCTTTCCGTGTTTGCTGTTGCGGCGCTTGTGTCGATCCTGCTACTTTTCCTGCAGCGGCGTCAGGCGCTGTCGGCGGATGCGCTGCTCGGCATTCTCTCGCATGCGACGCTGGCGATCGGTCTTGTTATCGTCGCCTTCATGAGCTGGGTCAGGATCGATCTCATCGCCTTCCTCTTCGGCGACATTCTCGCTGTCAGCAAATCTGACATCGCGGTGATCTGGGGCGGCGGAATCTTCGTCCTGGCGGCGATCGCCTGGCTTTGGCGGCCGCTTTTGGCCTCGACTGTCAATCCCGAGCTTGCCGAGGCCGAGGGATTGCGGCCGGAGCGCGCAAGGCTGCTCTTCATGTTGCTGATGGCCGTGGTGATCGCGATCGCCATGAAGATCGTCGGCATACTTCTTATCACCGCGCTGCTGATCATTCCCGCCGCCACGGCACGCCGCTTTGCCGCGACGCCGGAGACGATGGCGATCTTCGCCTCGCTGCTCGGTGCTGTCGCCGTCGTCGGCGGATTGTTCGGCTCGCTGCGCTACGACACGCCGTCCGGCCCTTCCATCGTCGTCGCCGCGCTTATTCTATTTATCGTCAGTCTGCTGCCCCTCGTTCGCAGGGCCGGCACGCCAGCGGCGCAACAGAGAGGACAGTCGTTATGACCACTCCGGTGCTTACCAAGAACCAGGCCCTCGTTTTTGATACGCTGACGAAGGCGGAAGCGCCGCTCAGCGCCTATACCATTCTCGACAAGCTGCGCGACCAGGGGTTTCGGGCGCCGCTGCAGGTTTATCGCGCGCTCGACAAGCTGCTGGAATATGGCGTGGTGCATCGGCTCGAGAGCATCAATTCCTTCGTTGCCTGCGCCCATCCGCACGAGAATTGCCACAGCCACGGTCTCGTCGCCTTCGCCATTTGCGAAAGCTGCGGCCAGGTGATCGAGTTTCACGACCATGAGGTCGACCACCGACTGATGGACTGGCTGAAATCGCAGAAGTTCAAGGCGGAAAAGTCGACCATCGAAATCCGCGGCCATTGCGCCAATTGCGCGGCCTAGCCTCCTGCTGGAGGCTTACTGCATAGTCCGTCAGTTATTTATGAGTATTTTCTAATCTAATCTCTTAAGATCGCGAGCGAAACGTTGCCAGTTGGCGACGTAGTGTTGAGCGGAGCGGCGCAGGCCTTCGATCGCCGTCTCGTCGAGCGTCCGGATCGCTTTTGCCGGTGCGCCGACGATCAGCGAGCCGTCCGGAAACTCCTTACCTTCGGTGACAAGGGCATTGGCGCCGACGAGGCAATTATTGCCTATCTTCGCACCGTTCAGAATGGTCGCGCCCATGCCGATCAGCGAGTTGTTGCCGATGGTGCAGCCATGGATGATGGCGTGATGGCCGATGGTGCAGCCTTCGCCGATCGAGACCGGGAAGGCGGGATCGGTGTGGATCATCGTGCCTTCCTGAATGTTCGTGGCCTTGCCTATGGCGATCAGTTCATTGTCGCCGCGCAGAACCGAGCCGAACCAGATGCCGACATCCTCGCCAATCTCGACCTTGCCGATGACGCTTGCGTCCGGCGCGATCCAGTAGCGGCTTGGACCGGGCGTTTTCGGCGTCAGACCGGCAAGGGCGTAGAGCGGCATGGTCGATCCTCCTCGATCAGACGACGTTCAGGACGAGATTGGCAACGCCATCGACGGCACAGCTGATCCGGTCGCCGCGCGCAACGGGGCCAACGCCGGCGGGCGTGCCGGTCATGATGATATCGCCGGGCGCGAGCGTGAAGAGCTTGGAGAGTTCGGCGATGATTTCCGGCACCTTCCAGATCATCTGCGAGAGGTCGCCTCTCTGAGCAGCTTCGCCGTTGCGCATCAGCCAGATGCCGCCCTTGTCGGGGTGGCCGACGCGAGTTGCCGGCACGAGGGCGGAAACGGGCGCCGAATGATCGAAGGCTTTTCCGATTTCCCACGGGCGGCCCAGTTTCTTGGCTTCGCCCTGCAGGTCGCGGCGGGTGAAATCGATGCCGACGCCATAGCCATAGACGCAGTCCAACGCCTGTTCGACCGGGATATTCGTGCCGCCGCCGCGCAGTGCCACGACAAGCTCCACCTCGTGATGCACATCCGATGACAGCGAGGGATAGGGGAAGTCGCCGGAGACGAGCAGGTTGTCCGGGTTCTTCTGGAAGAAGAAAGGCGGTTCGCGACTTGGGTCATGCCCCATTTCGATCGCGTGGTCGGCATAGTTGCGGCCGACGCAATAGACGCGGCGCACGGGGAAGAGTTCTGTCTCGCCTTCGATCGGCAGGAGGACGGGAGCGGGTAGCGGAATGACTGTCGTCAATGGGGCGTTCATAGGGGCTTTCGAAACTTTCATCTCTCTCGGGAGGGCCTGCTGCCTCCCGACTCCGTTCGGCAAACTAGCATTATTGTTACTGCCGCGAAAACTGGCGTTTTTGAGGGATTTGGTGTAGAGCGCGCATCAGAAAGGTTTCCCATGTATAGCGACGCGCTGAAAACTGGCCGCAAAATCTTTGCGGTTGCCCCGATGATCGACTGGACTGATCGCCATTGCAGATACCTGCATCGGCAGATCAGCCGGCATGCGCTTCTCTATACCGAGATGGTGGTGGCCGATGCGATCATTCACGGCCCACGCGACCGGCTGCTCGGGCATGATGCGGCTGAGCATCCCGTCGCGCTGCAGCTCGGCGGCTCCGATCCGGCCAAGCTTTCCGAGGCGGTGCGGATTGCGCAAGCCTATGATTATGACGAGATCAACCTCAATGTCGGCTGTCCCTCTGATCGGGTGCAATCAGGCACTTTCGGCGCCTGCCTGATGCTGACGCCCGAGACGGTCGCATCCTGCGTTGCCGCGATGAAAGCGATATCGAAAGCGCCCGTCACGGTAAAATGCCGCATCGGCGTCGACGAGCAGGAGCCGGAGGAGGCACTGCCCGAGCTGATGACGCGGGTGCTCGATGCTGGCGCGGATGCGATCTGGATACATGCGCGCAAGGCCTGGCTGAAGGGCCTGTCGCCGAAGGAAAACCGCGAGATCCCGCCGCTGGACTATGACATCGTCTACCGCATGAAGCAGCGCTGGCCTGATATCTTTATCGGCATCAACGGCGGCATCCAGACACTGGACCAGGCTGCGGCGCATCTTGCCCATGTCGATGGCGTCATGCTTGGCCGCGCCGCCTATCAGAACGCCGCGATCCTGGCCGATGTCGACCATCGCTTCTATGGCGAGCCGGCGGTCGAGGCCGATTGGGACGGGTTGCGCGACCGGATGATTGACTATGTCGAGTGGCATATTGCCAATGGCGGCCGGCTGCAGCATGTCGCACGCCATATGGTCGGCCTGTTCACCGGCCTGCCGGGCTCGCGCCGCTACCGACAGATCCTGTCGACCAATGCCAACAAGCCGGGCGCAGGGCCAGAGGTGATTGCGGCGGCTTTCGCGGCGGTCGATTTTGCCGGTGAGCGCGAAAAAGCGAGTGCTTGAGGGTGATCGCAGCAGCCCGCCCTCGTGGTTCGAGGCTTCAGCCTTCCAGGCCTCCGCGCCTCTTCATGAGGGCTGATCAATTGCGGGAGCGTCCAGTCGAAAGTTGGCGGCTCCAAGAAGAGCCGCGAGATTAACTCCACCCTCGTCCTGAGTGCGGAAGCCGAAGGCTGTAGCCTCGAAGGGGGAGGGTGGCCCCGGGCCCCGGCCGTAGGCGCAAGCATCTCGCAAACGAAAAACGGCGCGGTTTTCGCCGCGCCGTTCGAAACCTTGATCAGGCAGTCACCAGAGGCTTAGTTAGCCTGGATGTTGACGGCCTTCGGGCCCTTGCCCATGCGATCCGGCTCGGTGTCGAAGGTAACCTGCTGGCCTTCGCGCAGCGACTGGATGCCGGAAGCCTGAAGAGCGGAGATGTGGACGAATACGTCCTTCGCGCCGCCGTCAGGAGTGATGAAACCAAAACCCTTGTCCTGGTTGAAGAATTTTACGGTGCCCTTGGTGGCCATGGGGGATAGTCCTTTACCCATCAGTCTTAATTAAATCCGGGGAAACCCGGACGGCTTTGCCTTCGCGCCATGCGAAAGCCAGTCGAGAAGTCACGTACGGGGAAAGAACGTCTGCGCGGGGTCTCTGAAACCCAACCACTGCCTGCCGTCAGCGGATCATCAAATCAGTCCAGTCACCGGCATGCAAATGCCCGAGCATGTGTATGGGTGACAGGGTTTGTGGAAAAAGGCAAGGGGCAATATTAGGGTAGGGTGGGAAACGGGTGGGATAGGGTGGGAAATTCAAGGGGTTGACGCCGGTCGCCTCGATTAGGCGATGAATCTATTATTTTCAGATCTCATAATGAGGGTGCTTTCTATCGGCCGGAAGCCGAGCGAATGGCCCGGGTGTAAAAGGCTATTGTTGCCACTGTTGCCAAAGTCGGTATGTTGCGGCGATACAACTCCTGATAATCAAGGACGCAGGGCTGTATGGTACAAGAGAATGACGACCAGATGATGGGACTTGCCTTAGCGGAGGCGAAAGCTGCTCTGGACCGAGGCATATTTCCCGTGGGTGCGGTGCTTGCGGCGGGAGGCCGAATTCTAGGGCGATCCCACAAAACCATGGCTTCGAATCATTTGAACCATGCGGAGATGAACCTGTTTCATCAGGTGTTCATGGGCGATTACAGATTCTCGCGTGACGATGATCTGACGCTCTATACGACGCTGGAGCCCTGCATCATGTGCTTTGGCACGATGTTGCACTTGCCGATAACTCGACTTGTGTTTGCCATGCCTGACGCATACGGCGGATGCGGGCATGTCAGGCTCGAAAATTCTCCGCCTCGCCACGCCGCGAGAGCGGTGGAAGTCGTTGGCGGCGTTCGCCGTGCCGATGCCTGCAAGCTTTTCGCCAAGTTTCTTGCAACCACGACAGAGGCATTTTGGCTGACAGGCGGCGCGTCGCATTTTCAGGCTGCCGTCAAGGCGGGGCTTGAACCGAATGCGGCTCAGATCTGACGATTTCAGCGTTCGGGCAGCGTAAACACTTGGCAGGGCAAGGCAATCCCGCGCAACTCATAGTCTCCCAAAGACAGTAGCGGCATGGTCGCTTCCGCCGCGACCGATCCGGAAATCAGGATGTTGCGGCCGAGCGGCTTGCAGAGGCCTTCGAGGCGGCTGACGAGGTTGACGGCGGGGCCGATGGCGGTGAAATCGAGACGGTCGGCGGCGCCGATATTGCCCCAGAGCATGTCGCCGAAATGCAAGGCGGCGCCGAAGGGGAGCGGCGGCAGGCCCTGATTTACCCGCGTCGCGTCGAGATGCGCCATGCCGGCGCGGATGGCGGCGACGGCCTGCAAGGCCGCTTCGCAAGCTTCCTTCGGCGAGCCGCTTACGGGGAAGATAGCCAGCACGCCATCGCCCATGAATTTCAGCACCTCGCCACCAAAGGCGTGCACAGCGCCGGCAACGCGGTCGAACCAGGCGTCGAGCGCCGCTATCATGACGGTCGGTTCCGTCGCCTCGGAAAGCGCTGTGAAATCCCTGAGATCGGCGCAGAGCAGCGCGGCGCGGATGGTTTCGCCGCTGTTGCGGCTGAGTGCGCCCGCCTGCACGCGCGCTGCGCTTCTGCGGCCGAGATAGGCTTCGAGCATGGTCGACAGGGTGGTGCGGGCGGCTAATCCCGCCAAGGGGGCTGCGGCGAAACGGGCGATCTCGCGCAGGCTTTCCGTTTCGGAGGCGGTAAAGGGCCGGGTGCCCGCCCAGGCCAGGACGGAATTGCCGGGCGCAATCCCGATTGTCGCCTCGCATGTCGGGCCGAGACCGCCAAGCCAATCGCGGCCGGCCTGTCCGAGCGTCGTGCCGGCGAAGCCGAGAGCTTCGGTCACCGCGCCGGTCTTGACGCGCCAGAGCCAGCTATGCTGCGTGATGATGGGATGCGGCGCGGCGAGCGTCAGGGCGCTGCCGGCAAGCGGCAGACCCGTGGCCAACAGGTGGTCGCTCAGATCGGCCAGGAAACGTTCGGGGCTGGGCGACGTGCCGGCGTCGTCAACCAGCCAGGCAAGGGGGGCGGGCAAATCCATGCCGCGATCATGCCATGACCGCCGCAGGCTGTCATCCGCGCCGATGCGACCTCTCCGGCGGTACATGAATCGTCACACTGCACACAGGTCGTTGTCGCCGGCCGGTGACGGCTGCGGTCTCTGGGTCCGGTTGCGCCGCTATCAGGTGTCGTCAGCTTCTGCCGTCATGGCCGCGCATGGGGTCTGGCCCGGGATCGCGTCCCGCGGCGACAGTGGCCATGCGGTCGAAATAATGGGCCCAACCCTTTGCGTGCGCTTCGCATTGTTCGGCAGTTGGCAGGCCGGTATGGGTTAGACGCACCAGCGTCCCATCCGGTTGCTCTATCAGGTCGATTTCCACCAGGCTCGATCCGGGAGGCACTTCTTCGCTGCCTTCCCAGCCGAAGCTGTAGGCCAGACGGTGAACGGGCACGACTTCACGGAAGGAGCCCCGTGCGGCGCGGGCGCCGGTGACGTTGACGAGGTAGATGCCGCCGGGCTGCAGTTCCGTCCGTGCTTCCGTGCCCATCCAGCGCAGGATCTTTTCCGGATCGGTGAGCAGCGCGAATACGGCGGCGGGCGGTGCGGAGACATGAGTCTCGCGACGGACGACTAAAGGCTCTGACATCGGTCTCTCTCCCAAGGTTGCTGTCGCTTCCAGCCGGTTCGAGGGCGCTTCGAGCGGCTTAGCTCTTCATAGAATTTCTGAACCGCTCTATCTCTTTATTATCCAGCAATTCCGGACGGAAAGCCGCTGCGCGCTTTTCCTGGACTTGCTCTAAGCGCGCTTCATCCCTGCGTGGGTCTCCTCAGTCGGCATGTCTGGCGTCGCCCTGTCAGCATGGCATCGCTAAATGCCGCAGGCCGCAGCCTCATACAATCGGTGATTCCGGACGGCGGGATTTGACGGCCAGGGCCGGCCTATCGCCCTGGTCGTCCCGTCTTGCCCTTCGTCCGTCCCTTGCGCTGCTTCTCATCCACCGGGTCTTCATAAGAGCCGACGCCCGGCTTCGCCCGGGTGATCGGCTTATCCGGCACCTTGCCCGCTACCGGCTTTTCCGTGCGGCCGACCGTCATCTCATCCAGCGTGTTCTTGCGGAAAAGCGGCGTGCCGGCATCGCTGCCCGGCCCCATTTCGTCGAGATTCGGCTTGGCGAAATAGGAGCGGGAGGTCTCGGGCGCCGGCGGGGCACGCTTGGCCGTCGCAGTGCTGCGGCTTTCCAGGCTTTTCGCTTCCTCGCGAGCCAGCGGATCGTCCATGGCGGCGAGTTCGACGGCCTTGAGGCGCTTGATCTCGTCGCGCAGCCGCGCGGCCTTTTCGAAGTCCAGGTCGGCGGCGGCATCGCGCATGGATTTTTCCAGCGCGTTGAGATGGGCCTGCAGATTGTTGCCGACGAGATGGCCGCCATCGGCAAAACCCTTGCCGGAGGCGCCGCCGATATCGGCGCGAACATGGTCCTTCTCGTAGACACTGTCGAGGATGTCGGAAATCTTCGCCTTGACCGATTCCGGCGTAATGCCGTTCTCGAGATTGTAGGCCATCTGCTTTTCGCGGCGGCGGCTGGTCTCGTCCATCGCCCGCTGCATCGAGCCGGTGATATTGTCGGCATAAAGGATGACCTTGCCGTCGACGTTACGCGCGGCGCGGCCGATCGTCTGGATCAGCGATGTCTCAGAACGCAGGAAGCCTTCCTTGTCGGCATCGAGGATGGCGACGAAGCCGCATTCGGGAATATCGAGACCTTCGCGCAGCAAGTTGATGCCGACGAGAACGTCGAAGGCGCCCAAACGCAGGTCGCGGATGATCTCGATGCGCTCCAGCGTATCGATGTCTGAGTGCATGTAGCGCACGCGCACGCCCTGTTCGTGCAGATATTCCGTCAGATCCTCCGCCATGCGCTTGGTGAGCACGGTGCAAAGCGTGCGGTAGCCCTTGGCTGCAGTTTCGCGGATTTCGCCGAGCACGTCGTCGACCTGGGTGCGGGCGGAGCGCACCTCGACCGGCGGGTCGATGAGGCCCGTCGGACGGATGACCTGTTCGGCGAAGACGCCGCCGGATTGTTCCATCTCCCAGCTGCCCGGCGTCGCCGACACCGCGATCGTGTCCGGGCGCATGGCGTCCCATTCCTCGAAGCGCAGCGGCCGGTTGTCCATGCAGGAGGGCAGGCGGAAGCCATATTCGGCAAGCGTCGCCTTGCGCCGGAAGTCGCCGCGATACATGCCGCCGATCTGGCTGACCGAGACGTGGCTTTCGTCGATGAACAGCAGGGCGTTGTCGGGGATATACTCGAACAGTGTCGGCGGCGGCTCGCCGGGATTGCGGCCGGTGAGGTAGCGCGAATAGTTCTCGATACCGGCGCAAGAGCCGGTAGCTTCAAGCATTTCGACGTCATAGCGGGTGCGCTGTTCCAGGCGCTGCGCTTCGAGCAGGCGGCCGGCTTTTTCCAGCTCGGCAAGCCGGATCTTCAGCTCTTCCTTGATCGCCTTGATGGCGCCGTTCAGCGTCGGGCGCGGCGTGACATAGTGCGAATTGGCGTAGATCTTCACCGATTTCAGGTCGCCGGTCTTCTGGCCGGTCAACGGGTCGAATTCGGTGATGGAGTCGATTTCGTCGCCGAACATGGAGATGCGCCAGGCGGCATCCTCCAGGTGGGCCGGGAAGATTTCGATCGTGTCGCCACGAACGCGGAAGGAACCGCGGATGAAATCCATGTCGCGCCGCTTGTATTGCTGCGCCACGAGATCGGCGAGGAGCTGGCGTTGGTCCAGCCGATCGCCGACATTCATCTGGAAGGTCATCGCCGTGTAGGTTTCGACCGAGCCGATACCGTAGATGCAGGATACCGAGGCGACGATAATGCAATCGTCACGTTCCAGCAGCGATCGCGTCGCCGAGTGGCGCATGCGGTCGATCTGTTCGTTGATCGAGCTTTCCTTCTCGATGAAGGTGTCCGAGCGCGGCACATAGGCTTCCGGCTGGTAGTAGTCGTAGTAGGAAACGAAATACTCGACCGCATTGTCCGGGAAGAAATTCTTGAACTCGGAATAGAGCTGCGCCGCGAGTGTCTTGTTCGGTGCGAGGATGACGGCCGGGCGCTGCGTCGCTTCGATGACCTTGGCCATGGTGAAGGTCTTGCCGGAGCCGGTGACGCCGAGCAGCACCTGGCTGCGGTCGCCGTTCTCCAGGCCTTCGACGAGATCGCGGATCGCGGTCGGCTGGTCGCCGGCGGGTTGGTATTCCGAGGCCATGCGCAGCTCGATGCCGCCTTCGGATTTATCCGGCCGGGCAGGGCGGTGCGGCGTCCAAAGCTTGCCGTCCTTGAAGAGCGGATTGCCGCTTTCGATCAGTTTCGATAGCGCCTCGACGGTGGCCGTCACGCCGTCGCGCGAAATCTTGTCGGCGTCCTCAAGCGCGATATCGAGACCGGCCACCGGATTGAGGCCGGCGGCGGCGCGCGTCTTCGGATCGGTCGATCCGCCCATCGATGTGCCACGCCCGGATTTGGATGCGGCTATCTCCACCTTCTTGCGGTGTTTGCCCGCCTTGGAGGCAATCTCGCGCTGGGTCTCGATACCGGAGGATTCCGCATCCGCTTCGAGCTGCTTCACCCAGTCGGCGACGCTGCCGCTGAGGGGCGCACCTTCAAACGACGCTTGCGGCGCCTCTTCGAAACCGGTCGGGGCGGAGGGTTTTTTCGGTGATTTGGCCATGTGGCGAATATGGAGACAGATCGCGCAGATGTGAAGGGGTGGCGAGTACAAAAGGGAAACGAAATGATGGTTTTTTCCGTTCGCCGCAGATGTCAAATATGTTACAACTCGAGGGCGGCCGATGCGTTATCGCTGATCCAAAGTCCGCATAGCGCGATCCTCGCAGGCGCCAAAGGAGGAACCAGCCGCAACGTCGACATGCCCGGCCAGATTGCCGGGTTCCCCCAGCTTCGACGGCATCCGGTATTGCCCGCCTCGCCGCCGCCATCCGGTCGGAGGATCATGATGACCGCATTGGATAGCTTACGTTCCTTGTCTCCCCAGCAACGAAACACCGTGATCGCGGCCTATCTGGGCTGGACATTGGACGCTTTCGATTTTTTCATATTGGTCTTCGTTCTCAAGCATATAGCCGAAGAATTTCACACCGACGTCCCGGCGGTCGCCGTGGCGATCTTCCTTACGCTCGCCATGCGGCCGCTCGGAGCCTTGATCTTCGGGCTGGCGGCGGATCGCTTCGGGCGGCGCACGACCCTGATGGTCGATGTGCTGCTTTATTCCGTCTTCGAATTTCTGACCGGCTTTTCGACCGGCCTGACGATGTTCCTCGTGTTGCGCGCGCTCTTTGGCGTTGCCATGGGCGGCGAATGGGGCGTTGGCGCATCGCTTGTCATGGAGACGATACCCGAGGATTCGCGCGGCCTTGTGTCCGGCATCCTGCAGGCGGGCTATCCCTCGGGCTACCTGATCGCCTCGATCGTCTTCTTCTTGCTGTTTCCGATCATCGGCTGGCGCGGCATGTTCATCGTCGGCGCGGTGCCAGCGCTGCTGGTGCTCTACATCAGGCGCAATGTGGAGGAGTCTCCGGCTTTCCTCCAGAGGCAGGCGAAGCCGCAACGGCCGTTCCTGACCGTGCTGCGCGAGAACATTCCTCTATTCATATGGGCGGTGCTTCTGATGACCGCTTTCAATTTCTTCAGTCACGGCACGCAGGACCTCTATCCGACCTTCCTCGAAACCCAGAAACAATATGATTCCTATACGGTTGGCGCCATTGCCATCGTCTACAACATCGGCGCGATCGTCGGCGGCCTGACGTTCGGTGCTTTGTCGCAGCGATGGGGCAGGCGCAGGACCATCGTCATCGCGGCGCTTCTCGCCATTCCCGTCGCCCCGCTCTGGGTTTGGGGACAGGGGCCGGTTATGCTCGCGATCGGCGCCTTCCTGATGCAGCTTTTCGTGCAGGGCGCATGGGGCATCGTCCCTGTGCATCTCAACGAATTGTCGCCGGACGAGGTGCGCGGCACCTTTCCCGGATTTGCCTATCAGCTCGGCAATCTGCTGGCGTCGGGCAATGCTTCGATCCAGGCGGGATTGGCGAAGCAGTGGAACGGTGATTATGCGCTGGCGCTGTTGATCGTCGCCTGCATCGTGGCCGTCGTCGTCGCGGTATTTGCCGGCTTCGGCTTCGAGAAGAAGGGTGTCCGGTTCGGCGAGAGCGATGCTGGACGAGCCAATGGAGCCGTGCGAGCCTGAAGAGGTTCGCCAACATGATTTGTGAGGGCCGGTTATCTGCCGGCCCTTGCATGTCACTTTCCGCAGATTTCCGAAATCTTCGCCTGCGCAAAGCCGCGGGCCAGTTCCTGCAGCCCGTCGACGGAGGATATCAGCTCGCCGATCGGGCCGTTGATCCCGACATGTAGGTCTGTAATGTGGCATGAGCCGACATCGACGGTCATGGAAGCGTCGAGCTGCCCCTTGATCGTCGTCTTCAATATGCCATGCGACTTGCAAGCCATGTCGGCATGCGCGTTGATCTGGACGCCGCCGTTCGGGCCGTCGCAGACGTCGAGCGACTTGACCTCGAACTGGTCCTTGTGATCAACGCCCGGCAGCTTCTTGCAGGGATCGGCCTCGTTCACCGATTTCTCGATCTGCGGGCCGAACTTGCTATGGAGCAGCGACCAGCATGAGCCGGGCGCGGCTTGCGCCGGCGGTGCTGCCATCGGAAGTGGCGAGAGCGGCAGAACGATCGCACCGGCCAGCAGGACCATACGAAAAGACGGCAGAAGCGAGAAACGCGACATGGGATATTTCAGGTTCACGACGATCTATCCTCTCAAGAGAAGAAGCAGCAAATCAGGCCCGGCGCGACGGCAGTCTTCCATCTGTTCGTTCGCCAAGGCAATCCCCCCGATTTTATGGTTACTCCTTGACGACGATGGTGTCGCAGAAGCGGTCGTAGAAAGTCTGGCCGCGCCACACAATCAATGGGAAGATCCACCAGACAAGCGCGAATACGAACAGAAGTGGCGCCAATGCGCCCGTCAGGGCGAAGAAACCGATCGTATTGAGAAGGTTGGTATCGCGTGCTTGCTGGATCAGCTGGTCGATCGGAGGCAGGTAGGACGGCAGCAGGAACAGGCTGGCCAGATTGACGATGGCCAGCAGTATCAATGGCAGAAACTTGAACATTTCACGCTTGGCGGCAAGCGCCAGGGGCAGAGGCCTGCCTTCCACCGTTGACACGCACAATGAGGTCAACCGCTTTCCCACCGTCCGCCTGCCGGCGGCCGAGCAAAGGGCGAAGGCGAGGGGGAGGAGGAGCAATACGACGCTGGATGTCGGTCTTGCCGTCACATTCGGGTTGATCGGATTGCCATTGCCGTCGACGGGGACGGAGAAGGCACGCTTCAACGTGGTCGATCCCTGTTGCGACGCGACGGCTGAAACGAAGACCGTGTATCCATTACTGCCAAGCCAGGAGATGTGGCACAGCTGGTTGCTTCTGACCTCGCCCGCCTGCAGCGGCCATTCGGCCTCCAATTTTGCAATGAGAGGGCCTGATGTTGCCTTATCGCATTGTTGCTTCTGAAGTAGCGGCAAGGTCAAATCCCACGGCGTTACCGCGGACAGCGCCAGAAACAGCAGCGTAAACGCTATCTGGAAAATGACGATATCGACCAGATAGGCGCCGGCCCGTCGCCAGAAATAGCGAGGCGGCAACGCGGCCATTTGGTGATCGGAAGCAGCAAAACTCATTGTTTCCCCCGGCTCGGCGCGTATGACGACGCCCAACACGTCGCATCACGCACCTCAGGTTGTGGGCAATAGCATGTTTTGTCGCGATTCGCCGGACGTGAAAGCGGGCTGCCGGCAGAGATGATGGCGGCGATCGACCTGTGCATTCCGTCATATCGGAATGGTCTGTTCGCCGGGTGGGACTTCCTGTTGTTCGTCCGTGTCGCCGTCGTAGCCGAGATGCTTTGCCTTACGGAACCACTCCGTTGCCTTGGCCGCATCCGCCGCAATGCCGTCGCCGTCGCGATACATCATGGCAAGATTATAGGCGGCATCGGCATAGCGATGGGCCGCCGCCCTCTCGAACCAATAGACTGCCTGGGGCCCATTCTTGGCGACGCCTTCGCCATCGCGGAACATGACGCCGAGATTGTATTCCGCCTCCACATCGTTTTGTGCGGCGGCTTTCAGGAACCATTTGATGGCCTGAGCATCGTCCTGCTTGATCCCGTCGCCATCGGCATACATGGCGCCGATGTTGAACTGCGCGCTGGCATCGCCCTGGTCGGCCGCTTTCTTGAACCACGAGAAGGCTGCGGCACCGTCCTTGGCGACACCTTCGCCGTTTCGATACATGATGCCCAGATTGTACTGCGCTTCGACCTTTCCCTGCTCGGCCGCCTTGCGATACCAGATGGCGGCCTTGCTCTTGTCTTTTTCGGTGCCGTCGCCCTGATCGTACATGGTGCCGACATTGAACTCCGCATCCGCATCGCCCTGATCGGCTGCCTTGCTGTACCAGGCGAACGCCTGCTGCTTGTCCTGAGCTACGCCTTCGCCCGTGTCATAGACGACGCCGAGATTATATTGCGCGTTGAGGTATCCCTGTGCCGCAGCCTTCTTGTACCAGAGAATGGCCTGGCTCTTGTCGGCTGCGATGCCTTCGCCCTGATCGTACATCGTGCCGACATTGAATTGGGCTTCGGCGCTGCCCTGATCGGCCGCCTTCTTGTACCAGTCAAGGGCAAGGGTAAGGTTCTTCTCGACGCCGTTGCCGTCCTCATACATCTGTCCGAGTTTCAACTGCGCGGCGACGTTGCCCTTGTTCGCAAGGGGGCGCCAGTAGTCCATGCCCGATTTGATGTCACCTCGATCGTAGCCGTTTCGTCCGATATCGGCCTGAGCAGCTCCTATGGACGCCACCGCGAAGAGCAAACCCGCGGCCCCCTTCTTCCAATTCACGCTCTACCCCTCAGTCGAAATCCGTTGAACTAAAATGCCAGACGTCTCGCGACCACTAGGGTACGAGCGCCATCAGCAAATGAAATACTGCCCAGCCCGTCATGCTGCCGGTATCTTTCCCTCCGGCGGCTCCCTGTCCCAGCGGTCCGAGATCCTTGATCGGGCCGTCGCGGTTGGCTTCCATATAGCCCAGTCCGTGCTGCGCCTCCGGCAAACCTTTGGCCGCCGCCTTGTTGAACCAGTCGGCAGCCGCCGTAGCGTCCTTCGGCACGCCATAGCCGTTATAATACAGATATCCAAGACCGTATTCCGCGCGAGCGTCGCCCTGGTCGGCCGCCTTGCGAAAGAGTTCGGCCGCCTGGCCATAGTCCTTGGCGACGCCGGCGCCCTGGTAATAGAGATAGGCGAGGGCATATTCGCCCTGTGAATTGTTCTGATTGGCCGCCTTGCGGTACCAGCTTGCGGCGACGGCCCTGTCGGCCGTCGTCCCTTGACCGTTCTCGTACATGTAGCCGAGGGCATATTGTGCGTCCGCATGACCCTGACCGGCGGCTTTCCCATACCATTCAAGGGCCTTGCCATAATTCGTTGGTACTCCGCGGCCGCCCGCGTACATATAGGCGAGGGCGTATTGGCCCCGCGCATCGCCTTGTTCGGCAGCCTTGCGGTACCATCGCACGGCGCTATCGTCATCGACCTTCACGCCCCGGCCGTTGGCATAGAGATAGCCGATCGCATATTGCGCGTCGGGGCGGCCCTGATCGGCAGCCTTGCGATACCATTGAAGCGCCTGTCTGTAATCGCGATCGACGCCTATTCCATTGGCGAGGCTGTAGCCAACCGCGTATTGTGCGTCGGCACGTCCCTTTCCGGCTGCTTTCATGTACCAGGAATAGGCCTCGGCATCGCTCTGCCCGACACCCCTGCCATTGGCATAGGCGTAGCCGACTGCATAGAGGCCTTGCGCATTTCCTTGATCGCCGGATTTCCTATACCAGGCGACCGCCTGTTCCTGGTCTTCTTCGGTGCCTTGGCCGTTGTCGTACATATAGCCAAGCGCGTATTGCGCGTCGGAGCGGCCCTGGTCGGCCGCCTTGCGATACCAGCCGAATGCAATGGCCTTGTCTTCCTGCACGCCGAGGCCGTTCGCGTACATGTAGCCGAGCGCATATTGCGCCTGCGCCTGTCCCTGGGCGGCGGATTTCTGATACCAGGCGACGGCGCCTTGGTTATCGACATCCGTGCCCCGGCCGTTGGCGTAGGAATAACCGATGGCATATTGCGCATCGGCATTGCCGCCTTGTGCGCCTCTCAGATACCAATCGTTTGCCTGTTTCAGATCGGCATCGACACCACGGCCGCTGGCATACATGTAGGCCAGTGCATACTGCGCCTGCGCGTTGCCTTGCTCGGCCGCTTTGCGATACCAATCAACGGCCTGCGCATCGTCCTGCTCCACACCCTGGCCGTTGGCATAGCGATAGCCAAGACCATACTGGGCAGCCGCATTGCCCTGCTTGGCGAATTCCACCCAGTATTTCAGGTCGATGGTGGTGCTGGCCGGCCCCGGTGCAGGGTCTTCGGCATGAGCAAGCGACGGCAACGAAAGAGCAACGGCCAATACCAATGCATAGCTCTTTGTCTTCAAGGCTTGAGTCCCCACTTGCGTCTTCGAAGGCAATCGACCCGAACAATATGGCGATGTCTTGGTCAGGACTGTAGAACATCGAAATGGCAGCCGTTTTACGGCAGAGCGAATGCGATCCTTATCCTGGAAGCACGTCGTAGAGCCGGAAGATCCACGTGATCTGGTAGATCAGCCCGAGAATGACGAAGGCCGCCTGGAAGCGCCTGTTCGCGGTGAGCGCGGCGACAATGCAAAGGATGATATAGACGATATTGCGCGTCGGATATTCCCAGCCGAGGGAATGAAAATAGGTTTCTCCCTTCAATCGTGTGTCGATGAGGTCGACCGCATAGGTGACGGCAAGCAGGCCGAAGAACCAGCCGCGGCGGGAGATGAAATATTCCTCGAAACCGCCATAATCCTCGACCGACGGCGGATTGAGCAGCACGCACAGAAAATAGAAGAGGCAGCAGAAGCAGATGAGAAAGAGATAGACGCCGAAATTGATCTGCGCGACGGATTGCAGCCGGTATTCCCACCACCAGAAATGGATGATGAACAGGAACATCGACAGGACCCAGCCGATGTGGACCAGGTAAATCCTGTTCTTGCCCGGCGATTGGACGAAACCGGCGAGCCGCGTCAGGAGCTGGGCCAGCGAAAGGCCGATCACCATGCTCATGACCGTCCTGATATAGACGTAGACTTCCGGGGTGTGTGCGGCGGCGTCGCCCATTGCTTCAGCTCTCCGCCGGGACCGGCTTCGGCAAGCCGCTTTCATCAAGCGCAACCATGATAAAGGTCGCGGCCGTGACCTTCTCCAGGCTGTTGTAACGGGCCCGATGTGCCCAGGCTTCGACGCTCAGGGTAATCGAGGTGCGGCCGACGCGTTCGATATCGGTGAAGACGCTCAGCGTATCGCCGACCTTGACCGGCAGCTTGAAGGCCATCTCCTTGACCGCCGCCGTGACAACGCGGCCGCGCGCGCGTTCGGCGGCGCGGATGCCGCTTGCCAAGTCCATCTGCGCCATGACCCAGCCGCCGAAAATATCGCCGGCGGGATTGGCGTCGGCGGGCATGGCGAGCGTGCGCAATGTCAGCTCCCCTCGCGGTTTGACACTGTCGTTCATTCGTCTGCTCCTGTCTTACGGCCGATTCCGATTGTCAGCCTATGCAATCCCGCCGCGATGGAAAAGACATACCGGCGTTTCCGCGCAGGACTCCTGTGAGTTCGATACGTTGCCGAGCATTGCTTCGCAGCCATGCGCGGTCGATCTGGAGCAGGGGAGCCGCGCCGGTAAGCTTTCGTTCACCCTTCCCATTTAGGCTTTATAAGCGTTACCGACCCGTGGCTGGGGCAGCGGATCAGGATTATGGTCATTTTACCCATTCTACGGCGGGTCGCCCTGCCTTTGCTGTTGTCGTCAGCGCTGGTGGCCTGCACCGCGGATAGCCTCGTGCCGCCTTCCGGTATCGACAATTCCTCGCGTGTCGGCTCGATCAAGCCGCACCGCAGCGTGCCGCAGCGGCAGTTCGCTTACCAAGGGGTGCAGGACCCTGTCGTTTCGGCGTCGAGCAATTACAAAAGCGGCGGTCCCGTTCGTTCCGCCGGAACCGGTGAAGCCGTGACGACTTCGGATGTCGAAGTTGGGCTGGCGCAGCAATCGAATGTTCCCTCGCAGGGAGTGAATATGGACGCCGAGCTTGGCGTTGGGCCGAGCGAAGAAGCGCAATCGGTATCGGTCGTCGGGTTGGCGCAGGAAGAGCAGCAGAATATCGCGGAGGGTCAGTCCGATGAGCCCGTCGTCGACGGCATCGGCACAGATGCGCCGGTGCAGACCAACCGTTCGGTCGTTCAGCGCCCGGCCGCGCAGGCGGAACTCAACCAGTCGCGGATACCGCGGCAGCAACCGGGAACGCAGGTTGCGATGCTGCCGCGCATCGAAAATCCGATGCCGCGTCTCGATCAGCAATTCGAAGCGCCGCAATCGACGCCGGGTATGATGCCGCCCTCGGAGATCGCCTGTCGTCAGGAACTGAAGCGCATGGGCGTCGTCTATGTCGACAAACCGGCGATCTCGAACGGTCCGGCATGTCAGGTTCCCTATCCGGTCTCGCTCAGCGGTCTTTCGGGCAATATCGCGGTCAGACCCGCCGTCACGTTGAACTGCCAGGTGACGCTTGCCTTCGCCAAATGGGTGAAGAACGAGCTGGCGCCGGCGGCGCGCACCCGCTACTGGACCGGCATCGGCACGATCGTACCGCTCGGCGGCTATTCCTGTCGCCGGATGAACAATAGCCGGCAGCGCTATAATCCGATGTCGGAACATGCGCACGGCAACGCGATCGATGTCGGCACCTTCATTCTGAAGAACGGCCATGTGATCGACGTGCGGAAGAAGGGCTTGTTCTCCTTCCGGGAGGGGCGACTGCTCAAGGCGGTGCGCAGTGACAGCTGCCGCTATTTCGATACCGTGCTTGGGCCAGGCAGCAATCCGGAACACTGGAACCATTTCCATTTCGACCTCAGGGACCGCAAGGGCGGGCGGCGCTATTGCAGCCTGTGATTGGCGTTTCGCCGGGGCAGCATCCACACTTGCCGAACGGGAAAGCTGATTTACCTATTGCCGGAATCGCGGTTAAGTGCGCGGGCCGAGGGCAAGAGAGGGTTGCATGGAAAACGTACCAAGACGAAAGAGAAGCCTGGGAAGGGCGCTCGTTGCTGCGCTGATTGCCATTGTCATCGTGATCGGCGGCCGCTGGTATGCTTACGTCGCCTATGCGGACGATCCGTTCGATGAGGTCGGCATAGGTCTCAACTCGATGATGCCCGGACCCATTCGCGACAAGGGCTGCGCAATGCTGAAGGCTCGCTTTGAGCACAAGACGCTGCCGCCGGCCGGCTGCGGTGTTAACGGCAACTGGTAAGTTTGGATTTCAAGATCGTAAGTCGGCAAAAGAAAAAAGCCGGCTAGTGCCGGCTTGAGTGGCGCATGGCAATGACGGGGGATCTTTGCCTGCTCCAAAAAAGAATTTCATGTTGCAATGATGATGCACGCAATATGAATGCGAGGGCAATAAATCGGCGAATACAGCAGGCGCTGACGGTGTCGCCAAGAGGCGTTGGGCGGAGTTGCGACAAACGTTGCTCACCTAAGGAGCTATATGCCCGACGAAGGTCACGATTTGATGACAGGTTATTTGTCTTAGACGAACGCTGTGTTTCACCACCGTGGGGTGGTAAAAGCTCAAGACCGGCTATATAGCGGGCAAACGCCGAGATATTCATCACAAAAGCCGGACTTTGCCGTATCATGGCTGCGATTATTTCCATCCGCAATCTCACGAAAACATACGCCAACGGATTCCAGGCGCTGAAAGGTATCGATCTCGATATCGAGCGGGGCGAAATCCTGGCGCTGCTGGGGCCGAACGGGGCCGGCAAGACGACGCTGATTTCCATCGTCTGCGGGATCGCCAATCCGAGCGGGGGCTCGGTGACGGTCGGCGGCCACGACGTCGTGCGCGATTTTCGCGCCACGCGCAGTCTGATCGGTCTTGTGCCGCAGGAATTGACGACGGATCAATTCGAAACAGTCTGGAATACGGTGAGCTTCTCGCGCGGGCTTCACGGCAAGAAACCAAACCCTGAATACATTGAGAAGATACTCCGCGATCTCTCGCTCTGGGAGAAGAAGGACAACACGCTTCGCCAGCTTTCCGGCGGCATGAAGCGGCGCGTCCTCATCGCAAAGGCACTGTCACATGAGCCAGAGATCCTGTTTCTCGATGAGCCGACCGCCGGCGTGGACGTCACGCTGCGCAAGGATATGTGGCATGTGGTCGAGCGCCTGCGCGCCTCCGGCGTCACCATCATCTTGACGACCCACTACATCGAAGAGGCCGAGGAAGCCGCCGATCGCGTCGGTGTCATCAATGGCGGCGAGTTGCTGCTGGTGGAGGAGAAGAAGGCGCTGATGGCCAAGCTCGGCCGCAAGCAGCTCATCCTCGATCTCAGCGAACCGCTGGAAGCCATTCCGCACTGTCTGGATGGCAATGGGCTTTCACTTGGCCCCAACGGCGTTACGCTCATCTATGATTTCGATGCCCAGCACGAGCAATCGAGCATTGCGGCACTGCTGTCGAAGCTCGCCGAGCAGGGAATTCACTTCAAGGATCTTTCGACGCGCCAGAGCTCGCTCGAGGATATTTTCGTATCGCTGGTAGGGGCAAGCAAATGAACTTCGAAGCGGTCAAGTCCATCTATTCCTTCGAAATGGCCCGCACGCGCCGCACGCTGTTGCAGAGCGTCGTTTCACCGGTCATTTCCACATCGCTCTATTTCATCGTCTTCGGTGCCGCGATCGGATCGCGAATCAATCTGGTCGAGGGCGTTTCCTATGGAGCCTTCATCACGCCTGGCCTGATCATGCTGACCCTGCTCGGCCAGTGCATCAGCAACGGTTCCTTCGGCATCTATTTCCCGAAATTCACCGGTACGATCTACGAGGTGTTGTCAGCGCCCGTCGCCATGACGGAAATCGTTCTCGGCTATGTGGGGGCGGCGGCGACCAAGGGGATGCTGATCGGCCTGATCATCCTGGCCACGGCAAGCTTCTTCGTCGATATCAGGATCGAGCATCCGTTCATGATGATCCTGTTCTTCGTGCTGACGGCGATAACCTTCAGCCTGCTGGGCTTCATGATCGGCATTTGGGCCGGAAATTTCGAGCAGTTGAATCTGATCCCGATGCTGGTCGTGCCGCCGCTCACCTTCCTCGGCGGCAGCTTCTACTCGATCAACATGCTCCCGCCCTTCTGGCAGACGGTCAGCCATCTCAATCCGGTTCTCTATCTCGTCAGTGGCTTTCGCTGGAGCTTCTATGGCATCGCCGACGTCAATCCGGTGCTGAGCCTCGCCATGATCACGCTCTTCCTCGTCGTTTGTCTGACCGTCCTCGGATGGATTTTCAAGACGGGGTATCGGCTGAGAAACTGATGGCGGTGCCTGCTTTGCGGGTCTAAGAACGCTCGCGGCTCTTGTTGCCGTGTGGAAATTGTAAAAAGGCATCCCCATGTCGCAGTCCCATCCCAGTCCGGCGCTATCCGATGCCCTCCACCGGCTCGATCAACTGACCAACTGGGAGCGCAAGCCGCGCGGGGAGATGCGTGTTGGTCTTGAGCCGATGCTCGATCTCATGCAGCGCCTGGGTAATCCGCATCGGAGCTTTCGCGCCATCCACGTTGCAGGGACGAAAGGCAAGGGGTCGGTCGCTGCGCTTCTGGAAGCCGGATTGGTGCGGGCCGGTCGGCAGGTCGGCCGCTATGCGTCGCCGCATGTCGACCGTGTGAACGAGCGTGTCAGCCTTCTCGGCCAGGAGGTCGGGGACGATGCCTTGGCAGGCGCGATCATGCAGGTGCTGGACGGCTACGAGAGCGCCAAGCGGGCTGCGACGGCCGGCGAGGATGCGACCTGGTTCGACGTGATAACGGCGGCCGCTTTCGTCGTGTTCCGGGATGCCGGCCTGAACTGGGTTGTCGTCGAGGTCGGGCTTGGCGGCAGGCTGGATTCGACGAATGTGGTGTTCGGCGAAGTGGCCATCGTCACCAATATCGGGCTGGAACATACCGAAATTCTCGGCTCGACGCGCGAGGCGATCGCAGGCGAGAAGGTTGGCATATTGAAGCCCGGCGCGACGCTTGCCACCACGCTTGCCGCCGACGATGCCGCAGGGCGGGTCCTGCAGCAGCGCGCCGACGAACTCGGCTGCGACGTGCTTCGAACCGACCTGCCCGAAGACGCGACCATTGCGGAAACGAACATGGCGCTGGTGGGTATGGTGTTCGATCATCTCGGGCGGGGAGGTGAGAGCGTGAATGACGGCGGCGCAAAGAGTCGGCCGGTCGGTGCGTGGCTGCTCGAACCCGGTGTTGTCGACAGGGCGCGCCTGCCGGGCCGGATGGAACGCTTCGACTTCGCGTTGCCGCCTAAATTGCAAGGTGGGCGACAGACCGTGCCTATCATCATGGATGGCGCGCATGTGCCGTTCAACATCGAGGCGGTCCTGCGCGATATCACGCACTCGTCCAGCGTCAACGGCGATTGTGTCGCCGTCGTCGCACTGGCGTCCGACAAGGACGCGCCCGGCTTCTTGAGCGTGTTATCGCGCTATGTGGCCTATGCGATCTTCACGGAAGCATCCGGATCGGGCCGTGCTCATGCGGCGAAGGATCTGCAAGCCTTGGCGGTCTCGGCGGGTATGGCTTGCGAAGCCGAGCCCGATCCGCACCTTGCGCTGGATCGGGCGGCTGTGAAGGCTGCCGAACGCAGCGGGTGGATACTTGTGACTGGCTCGCTCTATCTTGTCGGCGCATTGCGGGCCACCGTCATGAGCCGTGCGTTATGACGACGGATATCGTGATCAGACCGGCCGTCATCGATGATGTCGCCGAGATGGCCAGGCTTCATCGCGCCGTCTGGTGCGACACCTATCGCGATCTCGCGCCAGCCGACGTCTTCCGCGCGCTTGACGAAGATTACCGCCGGGCGCGATGGGCCGACATGCTTGCCAATCCGCGGAAGGATCAGCGCGTGCTGCTGGCGTTGCAAGGACAGCGGCTCGTCGGCATAGGCGCGATTGCAGCGCCGTCCGAGCCGGCATTCGAGGGGCGCGGTGAGGTAAAGTCGCTTTACGTGGATTCCTCCATCAAGCGACAAGGGATTGGCCGCAAACTGATGCGGGAGATGGCGTGCGAGCTTGCGGCAATGGGATACTCGGCTCTCGGGCTTGGCGTCGTGGTCGGCAACGAACCGGCGATCGCATTCTACCGTGCGATCGGAGGGCAATTGGTCGGTCGATATATCGATCCGGGCCCGCTCTGGCGCTCCGACAATCTCATCCTTGCCTGGGACGACTTGTCCTTGCTGATCTGAGCTCTCATCGCGCTGTTTGAAGGAGGTCAGCCTGCTGTGACGCGCTTGCGCGGTGCGATGGTCATCGCCATGACGCCTGCGACGACACAGACGAGACCGATGGCTGCCGTTGGGGACAGGGGCTCGCCGAGGAAGATCACGCCGATGCCGACGCCGATCGGGACTCGCAGATAGGCTTGTGCCGTCGTGCCGACCGAACCCAAGGTTTGGATGAGCCGGAAGTAGATGCTGAAGGCGAGGGCGGTGGAGACGACCGACAGGCCGAGCAGCGCCAGGATTGAAGCCGTCGACGGCGTGAGCTGCCACGGGTGCTCGACGATCAGGCTGGCGGGGATCAGGAGGACCGCACCGCAGAGCAGCGAGCCGGCTGCGGGCATCATCGGGTCCAACCCTTTGAAATTGCGGCCGAACAGAGCAGCGCAGGCATAGCAGACCGATGCCGCCACGACGGCGAGCTGCGGCAGCAGCTGGCGACCCATGCCGTGCAATGCATCGAGGCCGATGATCAGGCAAATGCCAGCCATACCGGCAATCACGCCAAAGAGCTTGCGTCCCGTCAGCGGTTCGCTGCGCAGCAGGAAAGCGGCGATCAGGAAGGTGAAAATCGGCGTCGTCGAATTCAAAATAGTCGCGAGACCGGCATCGACGGTCTGTTCCGCCCAGGCGATCAGTGTGAAGGGAATGGCGCTGTTGAGGCAGGATTGAATGAGAAAGCGCTTCCAGGTAGCCGCGTCCCTTGGCAGGCTGAGGCCGCGCCAGCGGATGATCGCGAGCAGAACGACACCGGCAATCAAGGTGCGGGCGGCGATCAGCGTGATCGGCGGTATGGTTGCCACGCCGACGCGGATGAAGGTGTAGGAGGCACCCCAGCAGGTCGCGAGCGCGAGGAGCAGCAAAAGTTCGGTCGTCTGGTTCGATCTTGCAGGCGTCATGGGGGCTCACTCTTCACGCGGTTCGGACATGCCGTTGTTTTAGAGTGAAGAAGCCGTCGAATGCTTCGGTCCCAACCGAACTATTGTATGCGATGGCCCGTCCCGCTCAGTCGCGCAGCCGAAGCTCGTCGGTCTGCATCTGCATCGACCCCAGGGTTTCGAGAAAGCTCATGCCGAGCAGGCTCTGATCGAGCTTGCCCGCTTCGGCGACGCTCGCCTCGACATCCCTGCGCTTGATCGGTCCGATCGCCACGGAGCCCAGCTCTACAGGCGCAGCTCTGGCGCGGCCATTGGCGGTCAATACGGTCATGGAATAGGTGAGATTTTCAGGAATGATCCCGACGCGTTCGGCGTCTTCCTGCGAGAGGGCGATGGTGCTGGCGCCGGTATCGATCAGCATGTCGATCGGCTGGCCGTTGATCATGACCCGCGCTTCGAAATGGCCGTTCGAACGCTTGTGAAGGATGACCTCCTGCCCGCCTTCGCTTGTCGTGACGACGACCGCGTGACCGGGCATCAGACCGGCGAAGACGCGGTTGCCGACCTGTTCAGCATCTTTGCGATAGATGTAGGCGGTCGCGAGGGCCATGATGATGACGAACCAGATCAGGAGATTGCGGATCGACTGGCTGACCGTATAGCGACTTGCCCATACGGCGGCACTCATCATGAGAGCGATCGGCAAGAGGTAGACGACGCGGGCAAAGTCGTCGTTGCGCATGCCGAAGGTGGTTCCGGTATTGTTGTTGAAAATGAGCAGTGCGAGGCCGATGCCGAGAACGGCGAGAACGATGTTCAGTCGGTTCATACGGCACTGCGCTCCCGTGCCATCCTTTGGCGACGGGTTTCCCGACGTGGCTTGCGCTCGACCTTGGTCAGACGCTCCGGGAGCACCTCCATGATCTCCCGGCGTTCCTCGTCGCTATAGCTCATCCATGCCCCGATCTCCGAGGCCGTGCGACCGCAACCGAAGCAATAGCCGGTATTTAGGTCGATGGAGCAGACGAGGATGCAGGGTGTCAGCATGAGATCATATATCGATGCTTCAAACGCACATGGCAAGAGTACACAGGGAGGCGATCTCGCAAATCTGCTGGGTCGCACCGATCGTATCGCCCGTATGGCCGGCCAGCTTTTGGCGCACATATCGGGTGACGAGAAATGCTGCGACGCCGGCTGCGAGAAGGCAGCCAACCAGCGCCGGAACCCCCATTGCAGGGCCGACGAGGACCACGGCGAGCGCGAGCGCGGCGAGTAGCGCCAGCTGCATGGCATCGCTATCCGGCTTGCCCGCCGATGCTGCGATTCCATCCGGTTTTGCCGATGGCAGAACGTACCAATGCCAGACCATGGCGCCGCGGCTCAGGGTAGCCGCGGCGAGGATTGCGACAGCGGCATCCTCAGGCGGAATATGCCGGGCTATGGCGGAAAGCGCTGCCGCCCGCAATCCGAACGATAGTATCAATGCCGCCGCGCCGTAGGTGCCGATGCGGCTGTCCTTCATGATTTCGAGCGCGCGCTCCCGGTCCTTGCCGCCACCCACTCCGTCCGCCGTGTCGCTGAGCCCGTCTTCATGAAGGGCGCCGGTCAGGACGGTCTGCACGGTCAGCGCCAGCAATGCGGCCATCAACGGATCGGCATTGAGGGCAAGCAGTACGCTGAAGGTCAGCGCCGAGGGCAGGGCGATCAGCAGGCCGGCGACGGGAAAGGTGCGTGAAACGCGCGAGAGCTTGCCGTCGTCGCCCTCGAAGAACGACGCCGGCACGGGAACGCGGCTGAGAAAGGCGACAGCGCGCGCGATGTCACGCATATATTCTCGCATTTCTTCCTCTCCTCGGCATAGGTGTGACAGCATCGGACGCTTTTGGAGTTGTTCGCGCCGATTCCGAAGACTAATAGAGTCGCACGCAAAGAACCCGATTTGAGACCAAAAGACAAGGAACGCATTCATGAGCGTCAGCGGCCTCCCATTCGACGATTTCCGCGCATTGCTGCGCGACCTTCCGGGGCCGGATGCCCGAGCGCTCGTTGCGGCGCGCGAACGCGATGCACAGCTCACCAAGCCGCCCGGCGCGCTCGGGAGGCTCGAGGAAATCGCTTTCTGGCTCGCCGCCTGGACCGGCCGCTCTCCGGCCGTGACCCGGCCTCTGGTGGCGATCTTCGCCGGCAATCACGGTGTCACCAAGCAAGGAATTACGCCGTTTCCGCCTTCCGTCACGCAGCAGATGGTGGAAAACTTCGCCGCCGGCGGCGCGGCAATCAACCAGATCTGCGTTGCCTATGACCTCGGTCTCAAGGTCTTCGATCTCGCGCTCGATTTCCCGACTGCCGATATCACCGAAGAGCCGGCGTTGAGCGAGCGGGATTGCGCCGCCACGATGGCCTTCGGCATGGAGGCGATTGCCGGCGGCACGGATCTGCTTTGCATCGGCGAAATGGGCATCGGCAACACCACGATCGCGGCCGCCATTCACTATGCGCTTTATGGCGGCAAGGCGGAAGATTGGGTCGGTCCCGGTACCGGTTCGGAAGGCGAGATGCTGAAGCGCAAGATCGCGGCTGTCGAAAAGGCGGTGGCGCTGCATCGTGACCATCTCTCCGATCCGCTGGAAATCCTGCGTCGCCTCGGCGGCCGCGAGATCGCCGCCATGGCTGGCGCCATCCTTGCCGCGCGCATGGAGCGCATCCCCGTTATCATCGACGGTTATGTCGCAACCGCTGCCGCCTCGATTCTCAAGGCCGCCAATCCCTCTGCCCTCGATCACTGCCTGATCGGGCATGTCTCAGCGGAGCCGGGCCATCTGCGCTCGATCGAGAAACTCGGAAAGACGCCGCTTCTGGCGCTCGGCATGCGGCTCGGCGAAGGAACCGGGGCCGCATTGGCCGCTGGTATCGTCAAGGCTGCGGCCGCCTGCCATTCCGGCATGGCGACATTTGAAAGCGCCGGCGTCACCAACAAGCATTAGAAAATCGGGCGGCGGGATGTTGAAATAAGCGTTTCGTCGCTAAATTTCCTGTAGATGGCCGGTTTCTCGTCATAAATCTGCAATGAATTTTAAGGGCGATGGAAGGTGTCGCCTTGCTTCGCTCAAGGTGAGGCGGTATTCGCAGGATATCGAGATTGCAACCGGAACGTCACGGGCGGAGCGCGAATGGCTGAATTTTCAAAATCAGCGGTCACCAAGGAGACCGGCGTCCGGCACTTTTTCGCCGCTGCCGGCTATTCCTGGGGCGGGTTTCAGCGATTGCTGCAGGAATCAGCCTTCCGCCAGGAGCTTCTTTTTGCCGGGGTGGGGCTGATCCTGTTGATTGCCGTCGGGGCTACCATCGGTGAAATCGTCATCGCAATGGTGCTCTTCCTCGCCGTGTTTGCGGTCGAGGCGATGAATACGGCGGTGGAAGAAGTGATCGACCGGATTTCGCCGGAAATTTCCAATGTCGGCAAGCATGCCAAGGATCTTGGTTCGTTTGCCGTTCTCTGCATGCTGGTTGCTTCCGGCATCTACCTTCTTTACGTCATCGGCAGCCATCTCCTGTTCCGCTAGATGCGATAGCAGGAGCTTCCCTCAGGCGAAGCTCTTCTTGCGCCGCTCGACGAGGGGTGCATCTTCGACCGCCGGCAGGCTTTGCAGCACGCGCTTTGCCGGCAATATGGCGATGACCTCGGTGCCTTCCCTCAGCTTGGATTTCAGCACGAACTGACCGTCATGCTTGGCAAGAATGGCCTGGACGATCGGCAGGCCGAGGCCGGTGCCTTGCTCTGCGCTCTTGATGGCGATGGAGCCCTGGCCGAAAGCCGAGAGGACCACGGGGATTTCCTCTTCGGGAATGCCCGGTCCATTGTCCTTGATCGCCACATATTCGCCGCCGCCAGCCGTCCAGCCGACCTTGACGCTGATCTCGCCGCCTTGCGGCGTGAATTTCACCGCATTCGACAGAAGATTGAGGATTACCTGCCGCATCGATTTCTCATCGGCCCAGACAGATGGAAGCTGAGCTTCGAACTGCGATGAGATCGAGATATTTTTGGCGCGGGCGCGCAGTTGCACCATGCCGATGCAGTCCTCGGCGATATCGAGGAGCGAAATCGCTTCCTCGTTCAATTCGTATTTGCCGGCCTCGATGCGCGAGAGGTCGAGGATTTCATTGATGAGATTGAGCAGGTGCTGGCCGGAGCGATGGATATCGGTGGTGTATTCGCGGTAGGTCGGATTGTTGAGCGGTCCCATGACCTCCGCCGACATGACCTCGGAAAAGCCGAGGATCGCATTCAGCGGCGTTCTGAGCTCGTGCGACATGGAGGCGAGGAAGCGCGATTTGGCGAGGTTTGCCTCCTCTGCACGCCGGCGCGCCTCGTCCGACATGGATTTCGCCACTTCCAGCTCGGCAATGAGATCGTCCTTCTCCGATTGGAAGAAGAGGATCTTCAGGTTCGACTGGTACATGCGATTGGTGATGAAGGTGAAGAATATCACGGCAACCGATATGGCTGCCGTCAGGGCGATGTCGGAGGGCCTTCGCGTCAAAATGGCCGTAACGACCAGCGCGACGGTCGCCGGCGCGAAGGAAAACGGAACGGCCCGCGGCAGCATGAAGCTGGACATTGCGGTGATACAGATCGCCACGAGCAGCGTCGTGCCCTTGTAGAAGGCGAAACTATCGCCGCCGCAGGTCGAGCAGCTCTGTATCGTGAAGAGCGCCCAACAGAAACCCACGAGCAATTGCCCCAGCAGGAGTCGTTGTCGCCACTTTCTGGCGCTTTCGGCCGACATTTCCTGCTTCTTTGCGCGCCGGCCGATCAACATGTTGATCGCATGGGCCGTCAGGATCGGAATGGTCCAGAAGAGAATGCCTGCGTCATGTGTCAGATAGACGCCAAGAACGGCAACGACGATGACGAAGATCGGCACCACGGCAGCGCTCTGCCGCAACGTGTCGATGTGCATCATCATGAGTTCGCGGTCGAAATTGCGGCTATGACCACTCTGCAGACGCTCGCGCGTCTGCCGCACCGCCTTCGACACAGCCCGGTTGCGGTGACTGCGCGATCGGTCGACAATGTTTTTATCTGTCGATGTGCTGACGCCGGTGCTCATGGTTACATTGAAACTTGGCCTTCCTGAGACTACAGACTAGCGTCCAAATCTTAAGAAGATGCTGCGCCGAAATGATTTGTTTGCCATCTTCGCCAAGGATTTGTTCTTAAAGGAGGCAACAACGTGATGCGGTCGGGCCGCCTGTTTCGTGACGGCGTGGCCAGTTTCGCGCTGCTTGCCATTCTCGCTTTATTCGCGTCGAAGATGAACAATCGGCCGGAAATCATTCAAAACGGCAGCTTTTCTGTTGTCGATGGCGATACGCTTTCCATCAATGGCGAACGCCTGAGGTTGAAAGGTATCGATGCTCCCGAATATCGGCAGCGCTGTCGGCGAGATGGCGCGGATTGGGCTTGTGGCGAGGAAGCCCGCAGGGCGCTTGCCACAATGATTAAGAGCCGAGCGCCCGAATGCAGGGGACGAGAGAAGGATCGCTACGGTCGCCTGCTGGTGACTTGCGTCGCTGGTGACCTCGATATCAATGCCGCGATGGTGCGGAGCGGCATGGCAGTTTCCTATGGTGCCTATGCCGGCGAAGAACGCAGTGCGCGGCAGGCTAAGGCCGGAATTTGGGCCGGCGACTTTGAAAGACCGAGCGATTATCGGCGGGAGGAACATATGGCGCATGACAGGGAAGGCGATCCGATCGCCGGATTGTTCGACAACTTGCGCCAACTCGTCGGATGGGGGACGCCATGACGCAGGAGAGCGAATTGCAAGTCCTGCGTTCCGAGATCGCAGGCTGCCGTCTCTGTCGGGACGCGCCCGCCAAGGGCGAGGCGGATCGCTTGCCGCATGAGCCGCGGCCGGTTGCCACGCTTTCATCGACCGCGCGGATACTGATTGCGGGGCAGGCGCCGGGATTGCGCGTTCATGAAAGCGGGTTGCCGTTCAACGATGCCTCCGGCGACCGGTTGCGTCAGTGGCTCGCTGTGGATCGCGAGACCTTCTACAATCCCGATCATTTCGCGATGATGGGCATGGGCTTCTGTTTCCCGGGTTATGATGCCGCCGGAAGCGACCTGCCGCCGCGCAGGGAATGCGCGCCGCTGTGGCGGCAGCGGGCGATGGACGCGATGCCCCAGATCGAGCTGATCCTGACGATCGGTCAATATGCGCAAGCCTGGCACCTTGGAGCGCAGCGTATGGGTTCCATGACGGAAACGGTTGCCGAATGGCGGCGCTATCTGCTCACCAACCGATCGCCGGCAATCCTGCCATTGCCGCATCCGAGCTGGCGCAATAGCGGCTGGCTGAAACGCCATCCCTGGTTCGAGGCCGAGCTGCTTCCGGTTTTACAACAACGTGTGAAGATCCTGCTTTCTTGAGAAAAAGTTTCTTTTCTCTCGCTTAAAATAGGCTATAGAGAGAATATAATTCGAAGGGATGCTCAAATGGACCGCCTAGACCGCAAGATCCTGCGCCTGCTGCAGGAGGATTCCACTCTGGCCGTAGCCGATCTCGCCAAGAAGGTCGGCCTGTCGACGACGCCTTGCTGGCGCCGCATCCAGAAGATGGAAGAAGACGGTGTCATTCGCCGCCGCGTGGCGCTGCTTGACCCTGAAAAGGTCAACACCAAGGTCACTGTTTTCGTTTCCATTCGCACCAACAGCCACTCGATCGAATGGCTGAAGCGCTTTTCGGAAGTGATCGCCGATTTTCCGGAAGTGGTCGAATTCTATCGCATGAGCGGCGATGTCGACTATCTCTTGCGGGTCGTCGTTCCCGATATCGCGGCCTACGACGCTTTCTACAAGCGCATGATCGCGAAGATCGAAATCCGCGACGTCTCCTCGGCCTTTGCGATGGAGCAGATCAAGTATTCGACGGAACTGCCGCTCGATTACATGCTGCTTGAGAATGCCAAGTCGAACGACGACTGAGATGAATTGAGCGCCGCCGTGACGGGGCGCTCAGTTGATGCGGCTGATGTCGCGGCTTTCCTATTTCCTGTCCAGGCGCGCGAGCAGCGAGGAGGTATCCCAGCGGTTGCCTCCCATCGCCTGGACATCGCCGTAGAACTGGTCGACCAGGGCCGTCAGCGGCAGCTTCGCCTGGTTGCGGCGGGCTTCCTCCAGCACGATGCCGAGATCCTTGCGCATCCAGTCCACGGCGAAGCCGAAATCATATTTGCCAGCATTCATGGTCTTGTGGCGGTTTTCCATCTGCCAGGAGCCGGCTGCCCCCTTGGAAATGACCTCTATCACTTTTTCGATGTCGAGCCCGGCCTGCTTGCCGAAGTGAATGCCTTCCGCCAGGCCCTGGACGATGCCGGCGATGCAGATCTGGTTGATCATCTTGGTCAGCTGTCCCGCGCCAACCGGTCCCATCAGGCCGACCATTCGCGCATAGGCGTCGATGACGGGACGGGCTTTGTCGAAGACGGCCTCATCGCCGCCGCACATGACGGTCAGCACGCCGTTTTCGGCACCGGCCTGTCCGCCGGAGACCGGAGCATCGATGAAGCCGATGCCCTTTTCCTTGGCGGCCGCATAGAGCTCGCGCGCGACTTCGGCGCTCGCGGTCGTATTGTCGATCAGGACCGAGCCCGCCTTCATGCTTGAAAGCACGCCATTTTCGCCCGTCGTTACCGAGCGCAGATCGTCGTCATTGCCGACGCAGGTAAAGACGAAGTCGGCGTCTGCAGCCGCCTCGGCCGGGGTAGGGGCGAACTTGCCGTCATATTGCTTGGCCCATGCCTCGGCCTTGGCGAGGGTGCGGTTGTAGACGGTGACGTCATGACCGCCCTTGACCTTCAGATGCCCAGCCATGGGATAGCCCATGACGCCCATGCCGATGAACGAGACCTTTGCCATATCGTAACTCCCTGACCGAACTTGTTTCGAAGGCTTAGCGGAAAGGCCAGAGCGACGAAAGACCGATTTGTCGGGTAACTTGTCACTGTGGCACATGATTTGGAATACGATTTCTGAATTCAGTAGATATCGGAATGTAATTTCGATTCTGGTGCGAATCTTCATAATATCCTTTGTCGATATAATCTATGGATTTGCGATCTTAGGCCATCGACAACAAGCCGATGGCAGCGGAAGCGCCGAGGCCTCATGAAAAAGGGATCTTCGATGATTTCGCGCAGACAGACACTCGGCCTCTTCGGCGCCGCGGCGGCCGCCTTCGCCTTGCCTTCCATTCGTTCGGCGCGAGCGGCGGCGGCAACGACGCTCCGCATCGGCTGGCAGAAGAATGGCGTCCTGGCATTGGCCAAGCGCAAGAGCGCGCTGGAAAAGCGGCTCTCCGATCGCGGCATTTCGGTCGAATGGTCGGAGTTTACGTCCGGTCCGCCGCTGCTTGAGGCTCTCGGCGCGGGGGCGCTCGATTTCGGCGCCACCGGTGACGTGCCGCCACTTTTTGCGCAGGCCGCCAACGGCAATCTGCTCTATGTCGGCCTCTATACCGGCAGCCCCGAAAGCTCCGCTATTCTTGTGCGCAAGGACTCCCCGATCCAGACGCTTGCCGATCTCAAGGGCAAGAAGGTTGCATTCAAGCGCGGCTCCAGTGCTCACAATGTCACCGTCAAGGCGCTGCGCAAGGGTGGCCTGACGATCAACGATGTTCAGGCGCTCGACCTCGCGCCGCCGGACGCCTCGGCCGCCTTCAAGACGGGCGCCATCGATGCCTGGTCCATCTGGGACCCCTATCTCGCGATTGCCGAAGCCGATCCCGATACGCGCATCCTGACGACGGCGCGCGGCATCGTCGATTCCTTCAGCTATTTCCTGGCGAACAGCGATTTCACCAAAGACAATCCGCAGGTCATCGTCGACGTCATCGATGAACTGGCGAAGGTCGGGGCGGCCGCGCAGTCGAATCTGGACGACACGGTTACGGCCTTGTCCGAAATCACCGGCGTTCCGGCCGATGTGACGCGCGTGACGCTGACGCGACCGGGCGCCGATCTCGGCGGTGTCTCGACGATCACCGATGCGGCGATCGCCTATCAGCAGGGGCTGGCCGACGAGTTCTACAATCTCGGGATCGTGCCGAAGAAGCTGACCGTGACTGACATCGTCTGGCGGCCGAAGGCCAGCTGAGGCGGCCGGGCGCCGACAGATCCCGCCTGCACCTGAAACACTACAGGTGCAGGCTTTGTCGGCAAAAATATTTCGTCAAACACCGGCGATTAGAAAATCCATATTGTCGATATAATCAATAGTCTATGTCACTATCCGGGTCGAGCATCGGGAAGTGGCTCCCGACCACGCGCAGCAGAAGGCAGGAAGCTTCATGACCGCGATCGCAAAACCCATCGATTTCCTTTGGTTCATTCCGACCTCCGGCGACGGCACCTATCTTGGCACCGGCGATCTCAATCGCGGGCCGGAGATCGGCTATCTCCAGCAGATCGCACAGGCGGTGGATCGGCTTGGCTATACCGGCGTTCTCCTGCCGACGGGTGTATCCTGCGAAGAGTCCTTCGTGACGGCGGCAGCGCTTTCGGCCCATACGCAGAAGCTGAAGTTCCTCGTTGCGATCCGCCCCGGCACGGCCTCACCGGCCTATTATGCGCGCCTTGCCTCGACGCTCGATCGCGTTTCGAATGGCCGCGTGCTGCTCAACATCGTCGTTGGCGGCAGCCCGGCAGAGCTGGCGGGCGATGGTATTCATCTCGAACATGACGAACGCTACGCTCATGCGGACGAGTTCTTCCATGTCTGGGAGGAACTGCTGGAGAAGGGGTCCTCGACGTTCAAGGGCAAGTATATTACGGCGACGAATGCAAGGCTCGGCCTGCCGCCGGTGCAATCGCCGCGGCCGCCGCTCTATTTCGGAGGGTCTTCCGATGCCGGCATCGAGTTCTCTGTCGGCCGCGTCGACAAGTACCTGACCTGGGGCGAGCCGCCGACGCAGGTGGGCGAGAAGATCGAGAAGGTAAGGGCAGCAGCCGCGAAGCGCGGACGCGAGGTCAGCTTCGGCATCCGCCTGCATTTCATCGTCCGCGAGACCGATGAGGAGGCATGGGCGGCAGCCGACAAGCTGATTTCCAAGCTCGACGACGAGACGATCCGCGAAGCGCAGGAGCAATTCGTCAAGCAGTCCGACTCCGTCGGGCAGAAGCGCATGGCGGCGCTGCATGGCGGGCGACGCGACAAGCTCGAAGTCTCGCCGAACCTCTGGGCCGGCGTCGGGCTTGTGCGCGCCGGTGCGGGCACGGCGCTTGTCGGCTCGCCGAAGACGGTGGCCGCGCGATTGCGGGAATATCAGGAGCTCGGCATCGAAACCGTGATCGGCTCCGGCTACCCGCATCTGGAGGAAGCCTATCGCGTCGCCGAATTGCTGTTCCCCGAACTCGGTCTGAACCAGGCGCAGCAGCGCGCCGGTTTCCGCAACGAATTCGGCGCCAAGCAGATTTTTGCCGGCGGTAGCCATGGCGGCAATCTGAAAGTCGTTTCCGGCTCGTAACGCCAGCTAGAGAGGGAGATCCCTATGTCGGCATTCGACACGTCCTTCGTCCGCGTGGGCACGGAACGCCGCGCGCGCCCGGCCAAGGCGGCTCGGCAGGCCATCTCGCTTCAGAGATTCTTGCCTTTCCTGCTGCCCGTCGTTGTCATTGCGGCGTGGCAGCTCGGCTCATCATTCGGATGGATCTCCACCCGCATCATGCCGTCGCCGGCGGCCGTCGTGGTCGCCTTCTGGCAGACCACGATCTCCGGCCAGCTACCGAACAATATCCTCGTCAGCGCCGGACGCGCTTTCGCCGGCCTGCTCGTCGGCGGTTCGATCGGCTTCCTGCTCGGCATCGCCAATGGCGTATCACGGCTGTCGGAACAGTTGACCGATACGACGCTGCAGATGCTGCGGACCATTCCGCATCTCGCCATGGTGCCGCTCGTCATTCTCTGGTTCGGGATCGGCGAGGAATCGAAGCTGTTCCTGACGGCGCTCGGCGTGCTCTTCCCGATCTATCTCAACACCTATCACGGCGTGCGCAATGTCGATCGCGGGCTGATCGAGATGGGACGGGTCTACGGGATGAGCAACTGGACACTGTTCCGGAAGGTTATTTTCCCCGGCGCGCTTCCGTCCATCCTCGTCGGTTTACGATTTGCCCTCGGCATCATGTGGCTGACGTTGATCGTAGCAGAATCGATCGCGGCATCGTCTGGGATTGGCTACATGGCCAACAATGCCCGCGAATTCGGCATGACCGACGTCGTCGTCCTGACACTGGTCATCTATGCCATCCTCGGCAAGCTTGCCGATGTCGTTGCAAGGGCGATTGAGCGCAGGGCCCTGCGCTGGAATCCGGCCTATCAGAATTGAGGAGCCTGTCATGAGCGCCATCGCAATAGATCGGCCACGGACCGAGTCCGCAAATATTGCCTCGCAGATTGCGAGCGCCGCAGCCATCCATATCAAGGGACTGGAGAAGAGTTTCGGAAACAACCGCGTTTTGCGCGGTATCGATCTCGATATTCCCGCCGGCCAGTTCGTTGCGGTCATCGGTAAGAGTGGTTGCGGCAAGAGCACGCTCCTGCGCATCCTGATGGGGCTGGAAGAGCCGAGCGCCGGTTATCTTCGGTTCGATACGGCCGAAGGCAGCGATGCGCAACCCAATACGCGCATCGTCTTTCAGGAGCCGCGCCTGCTGCCCTGGTTCTCCGTCGCTGACAATGTCGCGGTTGGCTTGGGCGAAGGGGTGCCGCAGGATATTTCGCGCCGGGAAACGGTTTCCGTTCTTTCCGAGGTGCAGCTGGCCGAGAAAGCCGGCGAATGGCCCTCCAGTCTTTCCGGCGGCCAAAAGCAGCGTGTGGCGCTTGCCCGAGCGCTTGTCAGCAAGCCTGGTATCCTCGCACTGGATGAGCCGCTCGGTGCGCTGGATGCCCTGACGCGCATCAGTATGCAGGAATTGCTGAACCGCGTCTGGCGCGAACTCGGCTTTACTGCCGTGCTCGTGACGCATGACGTCAGCGAGGCGGTGCATCTGGCCGATCGTGTCGTGGTGCTGGATGAAGGCCGGATCGTGCTCGATCTCGATATTCCCCATCCGCACCCCCGCCACCACGGCAATCCCGCCTTGGCGGAGCTCGAAGGGCAGCTGCTCGCGGCGATCCTCGGCGAGACACGTAGCTAGTTCGGCGAACTGCCGTCTGCCTCGACGAAAAGTCGGAGATTGTCGAAGCCGATTTCCGTGCCCATGAGGCGCGAGCCGTTATCGCTGTAGCCGTCAAGAAAGACGACTTGTTCGACGAAGGTCATCTTCGTGCCGCCGGGCTCGGAGGTGAAGTTGATGGTTGCCAGCGATACGGAGATTCTGAAGTCGTCGAGCATCATGTCGAAGGCATAGATGAAGCGCTCGTTCTCGACGACATCGATGTACCGCGCCTGATAGGCATGCACGACGCCATCCGCCGAGGCGACGCGATTGCGTTCGCTGCCGCCGGTACGGAAATCGAGCTGGAATTCCAGCGGCTTCCAGCCTTCATGACAGGCAAACCATTGCCGCTTCTGTTCCGGTATTGCCCAGGCGTTGAAGACCTTCGATAGTGGTGCCTTGAAATGGCGCTCTATGGTGATGGTCGTATGGTCTGTCGATCGTTTGCTCATTCGTCTGCCATCTCCGTCGAAGTATCGCTAAGAAAGAGATCCAGGCGGTCGAAGGCCTGGTTCCAAGATGCCTTGTGCTCCGTAATCCATCGCTCGACGGATGCCAGCGCCTCCTTGCGAAGGTGATAGGTCCGCACCCGGCCGGCCTTTGCCGACAATACCAGGCCGCTCGTCTCCAGCACTTGCAGATGCTTCATCACGGTCGGCAGCGCCATGTCGAGCGGCTCCGCCAGCTCGGTGACGGAGGCGGGGCCACGGCCCAGCCTATCGATCATGCCTCGGCGGCTCTGGTCGGAGAGAGCCTGGAACATGCGGTCGAGCGCCTGCTGTTCCTCAAGCATTCGGCTTTTCCGGCCGGAACTGTGCCGGCAGTTTCTCGCGGTAGGGATAGTATCGGAAATAGGGCATGGCTTCCTGGAGTACGCGGGCGAAGGACGGGCGGTCGAGCAGACGCTGATAATAGGCTTTTAGCCGACCATGTTCTTCGCCAAAGGGAACAAGGGTTTCGGCGTAGAATAGGGCCGGTGCGGCGGCGCAATCCGCCATGGTCACGTTCTCTCCGGTGATCCAGGTTTTCCCGTCCAGCTGCTTTTCGATCATTTCATAGGCGGTGCGTAGCAGCGATTGTGCTTCGGCGACGCTTTGCGCACTCCGGTCTTTATCTGCCCGGCGCACGTCGGCGACGATCGCTTGCATCGGCTCCTGCACATAAAGGTCGAAAAAGCGGTCCCAGAGCCGGACGCACAGGGCATCCGAGAGCTCTGTCGGCAATAGCTGGATTGCGCCGGGATAATGCCGATCGAGATATTCGATGATGATGCTGGTTTCGGGAATGGTGCTATCAAGCGCTTCGTCGCGCAGCACCGGAAATTTGGCGAGCGGCCAGAGCCGCGCCAGCGAGGCGCGCGATTCCGCATTGCCAAGATCGATGATCCGGCTTTCGAATGGTGTGCCGTTTTCATAGAGCGCCATCAAGACCTTGTGGCAGAACGAGGCGAGCGGATGCTGGTAGAGAATAAGGGACATGCGACGACCTCTCCAAAATCAAGGTTCGAGCTGATACTTATCTGAATGGCTAAGTATCAGCTCGGCGGTCGCGATGCAAGGAAATAGTTATCCAAATGGATAACTATTATTTCTGCTGAATGCGGTTGTCTCAATCCGCAAGCAGGCGGGCGATGATCAGATGACCCGGTGTCGGTTGGCCGTCTTCCATGCGGACATTGATATCGGTGATTTCGACGAGCTCGAAGCCGGTCGCGGCCAGCCGTTCGCGCACGTAAGCTTCGGAATGGGCAAAGCGCTGGTGCGGGCCGACCATATAGGGCCTTCCGGCCATGGTCGCGTCGGGCAGGGTCTCGGAGGAGAAGATGAAGAGGCCGCCCGGCACCATGTTTTCGGCCGCGCCAAAAAAGAGGGGTTCCAGCGCGCCGAGATAGGGCAGGACATCGGTCGCGGTGATCAGATCGAAGGCGTCTTCATCGTTATCGTCGAGGAAATCCTCGACTTCGGCGACGAAGAGCGTCTCGTAGACGTCCTTTTCATGGGCGACTTCGACCATGTTCTCGGAGATGTCGATGCCGGTGATGTCCTCGACGATGTCTCGCAGGGTGCCGCCCGTCAGGCCCGTGCCGCAGCCGAGATCGAGCATGCGTTTGAAGGGGCCGAGGCCGAGCGCCTGCAAACGCTGGCGAACGAGGACGGGCACGTGATAGCCGAGCTGCTCAACCAATACATCTTCGAAAACTTCGGCATGCTGGTCGAACAGGGTCTCGACATAGGCATCGGGTGCCTTGACCGGCGTTTCGCCACGACCCATCGAAGCGATGCGCACGGCAGCGCCGCCATGGTCTTCCGGATCGAGGGCCAGCACCTTTTCATAGGCTTGAACCGCGGCGTCGATATCGCCCGCCTTCTCCAGCGCCAGCGCCTGGTTATAGGCTTCCGCCAGCGCGTCTTCGTCGATCTTCTTCTTTGCCATGGTTACAGGCCCTTCCTTTTGTCCCGCAGGCATTAAGACGCCTGATCAGCTTTTGCAATGCTTGCTAAGCAGGAGCAGAATATCGCTCTCGGTCAAGGCGAGTTGGGGGACGCTATCCGAACAAAAAATAAGGGAGGAACAACAATGGATACCGAATTGACCGCACCAAGCCCGGCAGGCGGTCCAAATGGTGGCCCGGCGGAGCGCGCGCGCCCGGCCTTACCGGCGACATCGACCGAGGTCACCAACACGTTGACCCATTACTACCGAGGCGAACTGGCGAGAATGACCAGCTGGCGCGACCGTATCGATCGCACGTCGAACTGGGCGATCACGGTGGTCGCGGCTCTGCTTTCCGTATCGCTGTCGACACCGTCGTCGCATCACGGGGTACTCTTGTTCGGGATGATGCTGATCACGCTGTTGCTGATGATCGAAGCGCGGCGCTATCGCTTCTTCGATGTCTATCGTTCGCGGGTGCGGCAGCTTGAGCGGCACTACTTTGCGCAGATTCTCGCGCCGCAAGCCGAGCTCAATTCCGATTGGGCATTGCCGATTGCCACCAGCCTGCGGTCGCCGCGACTGCTGCTCAGCCACGCCGAGGCGGCGCAGCGGCGGTTGCGGCGCAATTACTGTTGGATGTACGCGATCCTGCTGCTCGCATGGATCTTGAAGATTTCGACGCCGAGGCTGCAGACGGACGGGCTGACGCAGGAGCGGGCGCATTCATGGAGCTACATTGCCGACAATGCCGCCCTCGGACCGATGCCGGGCCTGATTGTCATCGTGATCGTGGCCGCCTTTTACGCCGCCATTGTTTACGGCACGCTCCATCGCGGACCTGACGACGGGGATTTCGTCCATGGCGAGGCGCACGTCTGATGGTGGCCGCTCAGCCGGCAGGCTATGCCGCGCGCGCGGGTCGATGCCTCAATGCAGAATGAACTCGCCTTTCACGGCGCGCCATTCGGTTGCTGAAATCAGCTTGCGATGGACATAGCGCACGGAATGAAGCGGACCATCCAGCGTCTCCTGCCAGAATTTCAGGAAGCCGCGCATTTCCGGGAAATTCGGGGCGAGGTCGTAGTCCTGCCAGATATAGGTCTGGAGAAATTGCGGGTGGTCGGGCAGGCGGTAGAAGATCTGTGCCGTCGTCAACCCATAACCCTGCAACTGCTTTTGCATGTGGTCGTGCATGAGCTTTCTCTTTCCGTTCCCATTCTTCGTGACTCATGGTCACGGGGATATGGAAACAGCTCATGGTAAACTCAAGCTTTACAAAACTGTCATGAAGGTAATTTTATTCACAGAAATCAATATGTTAGCAGCGACACTCTGAGAGTGCTGCCAAAGGCGGAACTTTCGCCGCCGCCTTTGATGGATCAGCGCTTGAGGTGCCGGGTCAGCCGGCCTTCCATCCGCGCCCAACCGTTGCGCATGAGCTCGACGATCACGAGATAGAAAATCGCCGCCCAGAGATAGATCTGGTAGTCGTATGTGCGCGAGAAAGCGTAGCGAGTTTCGCCCATCAGGTCGTAGACGGTGATGATGGAGACGGTTGCCGAACTCTTGATCAGCAGGATGATCTCATTGCCGTAGGGACGCAGTGCGACGATGAGCGCCTGGGGAATAATGATCTTGCGGAAGGCGATCCATGTATGAATGCCAAGCGCGCTTGCCGCTTCCGTCTGTCCCTTCGGCACGCTCTGAATGGCCGCCCGGACGATTTCGGTCTGATAGGCGGCTGTGTTGAGCGTCATGGCAAAGACGCCGCAGTAGAAGGGGTCCTTGAAGAACCACCAGAGACCGATATCCTCGAAGAACCAGCGAAAGCTCGGAAAGCCGTAATAGACCATGAAAATCTGGGCGAGCAGCGGCGTGCCGCGGAACAGATAGACATAGCAATAGGTCAGCGTGCTCAAAATCCTGTTGCTCGACATGCGGGCATAGGCGAGCGGCATCGACAGGATCGCGCCGAGGACGAAGGATATGGCGACCAGCTTGACCGTGATCCAGAGGCCGTGCAGGAGCCGCGGGCCGTAGGTTTGAAGTTTGTCAGGGTCCCAGCCGGTGATGACCATCGAGATCAGGGCGATGCCGAGAATGGCCCACAGCGTCAGGAAGAAATAGCCGGCGATGGCGGATTTAGAGAGTTTCCGAGCCGTCTTCGGCGGTGCGGGCTGTGCCGCGATCAGAACTTCGGCATGGCTCATCGGCGAACCTCCGCGCGTTTGGCCCATCGATCGAGATAGAAGAGGCCGATCGAGGAAATGACGGCCAATGTCAGATAGAAGAGGCAGGCGATTGAATAGAAAGTGAAGGGCGCCTTGGTCGAGCGCACGGCAATGCCCGTCTGTCTGATGATATCGGCAAGACCGATGATCGAGACGTAGGACGTATCCTTCAGCAGGTTCATCCAGAGGTTTCCAAGGTTCGGCAAGGAAATGCGGACCAGCTGCGGCAGGATGATCAGCCGCATCGTGCGCACGCGATGGAAGCCGAGCGCGTCCCCCGCCTCGTATTGGCCCTTTGGGATAGCCTTGAACGCGGACACCAGCACTTCCGAACAATAGGCGGAGAAGACGATCGCCAGCGCGACCATGCCGGCGGCAAAGGCATTGATTTCGATCGGACCGTCATAGCCGAATTTCGCCAGCACTGATTGCAGCAGGATCTGCATCCCGTAGTAGATGATGAAGAGCGTCAGCAGCTCCGGCAGGCCACGGAAAATCGTCGTGAACACGCCCGCGGCAAGCCGCAGCGACTTTTCTTCCGATTGCTGCGCAAGGGCGACGAAGAAGCCGATCACCAGTCCCAGCGGCAGCGTCGCCAGAGAGACGGCAATGGTAATCTTCAGACCGCCGGCAAGCTCATCGCCCCAGCCGTTGCCGCAGGCCAGCATCGTGTTCTGGAAGAACACACTGAACACACCGGCCGGACCACACAATGGGTCAAAAATCGTAGTCAACCAGGTCCAAAAAGAACCGAGGGCGGAAAACAATCCGCTCATGCTGTATTTCCCCTAGCGGCTTTTGCCGCGTTTCTGCTTATATTCTTTTCGTTGTCAAACAAAAACGGCGGAAGGGCAAGCTTCCGCCGTCGTCTTTTCCAAGGAAATCGACGGGCGATCAATCGCCGTAGACGTCGAAATCGAAATACTTGTCCTGAATCTTCTTGTAGGTGCCGTCGGCGCGGATCGCGGCGATCGCGGCGTTCAGCTTGTCCTTGAGAGCCGTGTCGCCCTTGCGGATGGCGATGCCGGCGCCGGCGCCATTGACGACCGGGTCGATCTTCAGCGTGCCGAGCATCTTGCAGCAGCTGCCGGCATCCGACTTCACCCATTCCGACAGAACGACGACGTCGTCAATGGCGGCATCGATGCGGCCGTTGCCGAGGTCGAGCTTGTATTCGTCGGCCGACGGATAGAGCTTCAGTTCGGCGTCCTTCAGGTGAACGGTGGCATAGTTGGCGTGGGTCGTGGAGGACTGGGCGCCGATGGACTTGCCCTTCAGGGCTTCATCGGTCGCTTCCTTGATGGTCGAATCCTTCGGAACGGCGATCGCCGGCGGCGTGTTGTAGATCTTGTTGGTGAAGTCGACGATCTTCTCGCGTTCCGGCGTGATGGACATGGAGGAGATGACCGCGTCGAACTTCTTGGCCTGCAGGGCCGGGATGATGCCGTCGAAGTCCTGATTCACGAAAGAGCACTTGACCTTCATCTGATCGCAAAGAGCATTGGCTACATCAATGTCGAAGCCGACGAACTTGCCGCCTGCTTCGAGCGATTCGAAGGGCGGGTAGGTGGCGTCGGTGCCGAAGACGATCGTGTCGCCGTCGGCAAGCGCTGCGCCGGCGACGAGCGACATCGCGGCGAAGGATGCAGCGGCAAAAAGACGAGTGGAGATGCGCATATTGACCCTCTCTGTTGGTGGCCGACGGCCCATTATTGTTTTTGGCAGGCGGCTCGAGTGGAGCGGGCCGGTGGCCCGCCTTGCGGCGATATTCGTACTTTTTTTCTGGAAAATGCAACTGGAATTACGAGGGCAACCCGCCTTTGCGCAATGCCGCCGCAATTCAAACGCGCCAAAGGGAAATCTGAACGAAAGCCATCCGCTACGTTCAGCCAGGGTTAATTGCGGCAACCTAATAGTGCGGGAACATATAGCGGCCTGCCGCGATTCAGCCTCATGAGAACCGAAAATCGGCCTCCTTCGTGAGGCAATCGCCTTGCCCGCTGAGATTCGCAATTCGGCGGACAAAGATCATAAGAGGAGACCCCATATGGGAAAGCGATCCAGACTTTTTGCCAGCGCCGCGTTTCCGCTGCTTTCGCTATCGCTCGCATTAGAGCCGGCAGCAGCAGCGGCGCTTCGTGAACAGCCCATCGCGCCGTTAAACAATGGTATCGTCGGTGTGACCACGGTCGCCGCCAACTCGAGTTTCGAGGTGGCGCAGCAGGAAGCACCGGCTGCTCAGCCCGACGAAGAGCAGCTCAAGCACAAGAAGCCTGCCGAGGGCGGAGAGGGCGAACCGCAGGGTCAGAAGCATCAGGGCGGCGCCGAACAGCAGCATCAGATGAAGCAGGCCGAGCCGGAAGGCGAGCCGCAACAGAAGGCGCCGAAGCAGCAGCAGCCGGAAGCCCAGCCGCCAAAGGCAGAGCATCAGCAGCCCGCGGAACAGGAGCAGCCGAAGCCGCAGAAGCAGCAGCCGGCCGCAGAGGCACAACCCGAGCCGCCGAAGAAGCAGCGCCAGCAGCCTGCGGAGGAGCCGCAGGCTCAGCCGGAGGCCAAGCCGCAACCGAAGGCCGTTGCTCCCGAGGCCGAGCCGGAAGCGCCGCAGCCGAAGCCGAAGGCCAAGCAGCCGGAAGCCAAGCAGCCCGAGGCAGAACAGCCGGCCGAGGCTCCGCAGCCGAAGGCAAAGCAGCAGCCTGCCGAAGAGGCTCAGCCTGAAGCCAAGCCACAGCCCAAAGGCAAGCCTCAGCCGAAGGAACAGCCCGCGCCGGCACAGAATGAAGCCCCTGCGGCACAGCAGCCACAGAACCAGGAGGCTCAGCCCGGAAAGCAGGCGCAGCCTGAAGCCAAGCCACAGCCCAAGCAGCAAGGTCAGACCGAGAACCCGGCAAAGCAGCCGGCTGAGCAGCAGCCTGCACCCGCAGGCGAGCCGGCGCAGGGCCACAAGGCTCAGCCGGGAGCCGAGGCACAGCCTGGAACGAAGGGCCAGCCCGAAGCCCAACCCGCAACGCCCGGCGCCCAACAGGGACAGAAGGGTGGCGACAAGACCCACGGCAAGCAGCCGCAGAACCAGCAGCAAGGCGAGCAGCCCGCCGCCAATCCGCAGCAGCCGGCCCAGAAGGGCGAGCAGCCGCAGGGACAGCCCGCACAGACCGGCAACCAGGCGACGCCGCAGCCCGGCAAGCAGCAGCCGGCAGCCAATGGCGCTGAGACACCCGCCCAGGGTGGTGCAACGACTCCGGCCGCCAACGGCAACGGCCAGCAGGCCGGCGAAATCCAGGTGCCTCCGGCCGAGCAGGTCTCGCCGCAGGAGCTGGAGCGCCGCAAGAAGATTGCCGAGGACCCAGCGTCCGCCAAGGGCCCGGTCATTCTGCCCGTTGAAAACGGCAGCGCTGTTCTCGACAGCCAGAAGGATGCGGTTCGTCGTGGCGAGCATCTGAACAACGGCCAGAATCCTGGCGCTCCGGGAGCTCAGGGTGGTCGTGGGCAGGGCCAAAACGGCCAGGGTCAGGGCCAGAACGGTCAGGCACAGAATGTTCCGGGCCAGCAGCCGCCTCCGGCCTACACGAAGCCGCCGGCATCCGATGCGGATGCGCAGCGCGTGACGGGTGGCGGTCAGCCGCAGCCGCCTGTCAAGATCGAGGCCGTAACCAGCGAACAGGGCCGCCGGATCGATCGCCGGCCGGATTTTGTCGCGCCGCAGGGGCCGCAAGGAACGATCGTCCAAACCATCATCAATCAGGACAATCGCACCGTCATCAACGTCGACAACACCTATGTCGTTCGACATGATGACAGCGACCGCTTCGTCCGCGATGGTGAGCGTCCGAGCTATGAGCAATTGTCGCGGGATCGCTACCGTGAGACGATCGATCGGCCTGACGGCGATCGCATCGTGACCATTCGCAACCGCTACGGCGATATCATCCAGCGTTCCCGCATCGATGCTCGCGGCCGTGAATACGTGCTGTTCTATTCGCCGGAGCTGGAAGACCAGCCGGATCACGACGATTATTTCCGCGATCCGGGCGACAGCCTGCCGCCGATGCGTCTGCTCATTCCGTTGAGCCAGTACATCATCGACACGGCGTCGAACCGCAACGCTGACTACTACGACTTCCTGCGTGAGCCGCCGGTCGAGCCGGTCGAGCGCATCTATTCGGTCAACGAGGTCCGTTATTCGGCTCGTATCCGCGACAAGATCCGCCGTATCGACCTCGACACGATCACCTTCGCAACGGGCAGTGCCGACATCCCGATGTCTCAGGCGAGCACGTTGCGCGGCGTCGCCGACGGCATTTCGAAGATCATCCAGCGCGATCCGACCGAAACCTTCCTGATCGAAGGTCACACGGATGCGGTGGGCTCGGCCCAGAGCAACCTGATCCTGTCTGACCGCCGTGCCGAATCGGTCGCCAACGTTCTGTCGGATGTCTATGGCATTCCGGCGGAGAACCTGGTGACCCAGGGTTATGGCGAGCAGTATCTCAAGGTGAATACGCTCGGACCATCGCAGGAGAACCGCCGCGTCACCATCCGCCGCATCACGCCGCTGGTCCGTCCGGTTGCGTCCAATCGGTAAGCGCTAGGCTACATTGAAAGAGAAGGGCCGTCGGGAAACCGGCGGCCTTTTCATTTCGGCGATTTGCCGAGGTCGACCATCTTGGCGATGAAATCGGCGATCGAAACCGTGTCGTTGAGGTCGAAGACTGCGAGTGAGCCGGCGTCCTCAACTGAATGGTCCGCGGCGATGGCGACGATATGAGGGTCCTGCGGAGAAAGCGGTTCCCGCTTGGCGGCCTCCAGACGGCGGGCCTCGATCTTCGGGATGGGCTCTCGCTTATAACCCTCGATCAGAACGAGATCGCAAGGGGCGAGACGCGCGAGTATTTCCTCGAAACTCGGCTCGGGCTCGCCGCGCAATTCATGCATGATGGCGTAGCGCGTGCCGGAAACGATGGTGACTTCATGCGCTCCCGCCTCGCGATGACGGAAGCTGTCGGCGCCGACTTTGTCGATGTCGAAATCATGATGTGCATGCTTGATGGTGGAGATCCGATAGCCGCGTTGGGTGAATTCCGTCACAAGGCGCACGGCAAGCCCGGTCTTGCCGGAATTCTTCCAGCCGGCGATGCCAAAGATCTTGGGGCGGGAGTTCGTCATGGCATGTTTTCCAAAGCTGCCAGCCATGTCTTCGCTTCGGCGAGATCAGCTGGCGTATTGATGTTGAAGAAGGGGTCGAGAGCACCGATCGACGTTTCGATCGCAGGAAAATCGACCCGCCGGACGTTATGCCGGGCGAGGAAATCCCTGATGCGCCGCTTCTCGTCGGAGACGATCCAGCGCTCCAGATCTGGAGCGGCCGAGACGGGCCAGAGGCCAAAAACAGGATGGTCCTGGCCGAGCGATACGGCAATGGCAATCTCATCGAGGTCCTGAATGGCGTTGGCAAGGCGCGCGACAAGGTCAGGCGGAAAGAAGGGCGTATCTATGGGGATTGTGGCGACATGCGAGACCTGCGGATAGCGCGATAGGGTGTCCTGCATCGCGGCGAGCACACCGGCAAGCGGCCCTAATTTGCCGGGAATTCTATCGGGAACGAGAGCCATTTCCAAGGTATCGGGCCAATCGGCGTCCGCATTCAGGGCAATCGGCCTATGTTGCTGCCGCGCGACCTTGGAGGAAACGCGAGCCAGCAGGCTCTCGCCCGCGAGCGATACGAAAGCCTTGTTTGTGCCCATGCGGCTTGATCGGCCGCCTGCAAGCAACACAACGGGAATGTCTTCAGGTTTGGCGATGAAACCGGGCATGATTGCGACCTCAGGCGGGAACGCGGGGCTTTGATTCCTGTGCAACGGGCTCGGCCGCCCGCCGCTTGCTTTCCCGATAGAAGGTATAGATGCCGGAAGCGATGACAATGACTGCGCCGATGACAGCCCATCCATCGGGCACTTCGCCAAAGGCGATCAGGCCGAGCATAGCCGACCAGATCAGACTGAGATAACGGAAGGGGGCGATGAATGAGATTTCGCCCGTGCGCATGGCCAGTATGACAGCCTGATAGCCGATCAGCACCAGAACGGAGGCCAGCAGGATCTGAAGAAGCGCTGTCCCCTCGACGGGCTGCCAGCCGCCGAGGGGAGCGATGCTCAAGGCTCCGAATATGGATATGGAGACAGCGGTGCAGAGCGTGACCATCAGCGATGGCACTTCCTTGTCGATGCAGCGCGTCGCCAGATCGCGGGCCGCAGTCGCGAACATGCAGGTGATGACGAGGAGAGCCGCGGTGTTGAACCCGTCGGGGCCCGGCCGGATGATGATGAGCACGCCGACGAAGCCGACGACAATCGCCGACCAGCGCCGCCACCCCACAGGCTCCTTCAGAAAGATCATCGCGCCGAGCGTGACCGCCAGCGGCACAGCCTGCTGAATGGCCGAGGCATTGGCAATCGGCATCATTCCAAGGGCAGTAATATAGGTTATCGCCGCCAGCGCCTCGCAGGCGATCCGCAGCGCAATCATTGGCTGCAGAATGACCTTCCATCTGCGCAGCGCACCCATGCGGCGGGCGAGGAGATAGACGAAAAGGGTCGTGAATAACCCGCGGATGAAAATGATCTCGCCCGCGTTCATCGTGGCGATGACCGACTTCGACAAGGCGTCGCTGCAGGAAAAGCCGGCCATGGATACGGCCATGAGAAGTGCGCCCTGCGTATTCTTGGTCAGTCGCATGAGAAATATGAGTCCCCCGATACACCTATTTGGATTAGCGCTGTTTTCCGCAAATTGGAATCGGTTGCCCTGTGGTTGCGGTTGAAATCGATTGTGCGATGCGGCGGAGTTGTCACGAAAATGAGGGGTTTTTCGCGCATTGGTCGCGAAATGGTGCGTCGGTTGTAGAATTTTTGCAATGCGACGGGGTTTTAGGCGGCCGATTAATTCTTATTCAATCTTATTTCCCGAGGCTCGCAGCGGTTTTGCATGAGGCAGAAGCACCTACCGCAGCGCAGCAGGAATGACGATCCCGCCTTCGCTGGAGATTTTTAATAATCCAGTTGAGGCGCCGCATGTTTTTCATTGATCGTCTTTTGCAAGGCCGCAGGATTGTCACCAAGGTTCTTATTTTCGTGGTGCCGCTGGTGGTTCTCATCGCCGGTGTCGGCCTCGTCGGTTATCACACGGCCAATATTCTGAACGGTCATATGACCGTGACGCGCGCCACGATTGAAAATATCAGCGACTTCGAGAATCTGCAGGCAGCGCTGCAGGAATTCACGGGATCTCCATCCGAAGAGACCCGCCAGGGTCTGGCCGACAAGATCGATGCGCAGGAGCGGGGCGTGCTTCGCCTGAGCGGATTGCTGAGCGACGATCAGCGCGCCAAGATCGGGCCGGTGAGCGAGCTTGCCGCGAAGATGCGCACGCAGGAAGCCGCGCTGTGGTCCATCCGTCAGAAACAGGATAGCGACGTCGAGGCCATCCAGAAGGCCGTGCAGAACATCGAGGCGACCGCCAAGGCGGCCGGCAAGCAGATCGATATCATCCGCAAGGATTTCAGCGACAAGGAAACTTTCGCCAAGGAACTGCTCTACGATGCCGCTGCCTATAAGGGCCTGTCGGAGAAGATGAGCAATCTGCGTATCCAGGTGCAGATGGCCGCCGACTCAACTGAAGAGATTTCGGATGCGCGCACCTATGCGGACGCCATCTTGAAACAGGTGACCGTTTCCAAGGCGCTGGTCTCGAAGCGCGGCGCCAGCCTCGTTGCGAATGCTTCCGATGCAGCCGACAAGCTTGATGCGGTCTTGAAGGGCTCCGGCACGCCGGACCAGAAGGTTGAGGCCATGGGGCCGATCCTTCAGAGTTTCGTGAAGATCGAAGGCGAGATGACCCTGCAATCGGCCAAAAACAGCGATACCGCGGCCGATCGTTTCGTCAGCCTCGACAAGATCATCGATGGCCAGAAGGAGCTTTTGGACCACGTCGACCAGGCGCTCAGCATTGTCGATCGTCTGACGCTGCATGCGTCTCGCATGGAAAACGTTCGCGATGCCGCTTCGCGTGATCCGGTGCTTGCGGACCTCAAGGACCTGCAGACCGTTGCCGCCAGAATTTCGGAACTCGGGCAGACCAACGCCACCATGCGTGATTTGTCCGCGCACACGAAGCCGCTGATCGACGGCCTGGTCAATGGATCGGCCGACCTGCTGCAGACCTCGGCCGACTGGAAGACGACGCGGGTTCAGTCGAACGGCCTGCTTGCCGATGCGATGACCTCGCTGCGCGGCTTTGTCGCCCAGGCGCAGGAACTCGGCAAGGAAGACAGCGAGCGTTCGGCCAATGTCTCGGTCATCGCCATGATCGTCGGCACGCTGCTTGCCATCATCGGCGGCCTGATGCTTGTGGAAACCTTGCGCGGCCCGCTGAAGCGTGTCGCCGACGTCATGACGCGCCTTGCAAGCGGCGATCTGGAAGTGGCGATCGACGGTCGCAATCGCGGCGACGAGATCGGTGACATGGTGCGATCCGTCAGCGTCTTCCGCGATGCGGCACTTGAGAATGTCCGGCTGGAGCGCGAGGCGGAAAGCGCCCGTGCGCTCTCTGCGGAAGAGGCAGCCCGTCGTGCCGCCGAGCGTGCCCGCATCGAGGCCGAGCAGAAGCAGGCGCTCAATGCGTTGGCCGACGTTCTCTCCAAGCTTGCCGACGGCAATCTGGAAGAAGGCATGCGCGAAGACCTTTCCGCCGATTTCGTGGAGATGGCCTTCACCTACAATCATGCGGTCGAGGCGCTGCGCGAGACGCTGACTGATGTTCGCTACACGGCCGAGGAAATCAAGGGCGGCACCGGCAACCTCGCCATGTCGGCCGACGATCTGGCGCGGCGTACGGAACAGCAGGCTGCCGCTCTCGAAGAAAGCTCGCGGGCGCTGCATCGCCTCAGCGACGTTGTGCGTTCGACCGCCGATCGCGCCCGCCAGACGGCCAGCTCCGTCAACGAGACGCAGGCCTATGCGACGCAATCGGGCGAAGTGGTCGCCAAGGCCGTGGGCGCCATGAGCGAAATCAATCGCTCTTCCGAGAAGATCGCCACGATCATCGGCGTCATCGACGAGATCGCCTTCCAGACCAATCTCCTGGCGCTGAACGCCGGCGTCGAGGCGGCGCGTGCCGGCGAGGCGGGCCGTGGCTTTGCCGTCGTTGCCCAGGAAGTGCGCGAACTGGCGCAGCGCTGCGCCAATGCGGCAAAGGAGATCAAGGGTCTGATCTCGGCAAGTTCGGCCCAGGTGCAGAATGGCGTTCAACTGGTCGAGCAGACCGGTGCGGCGCTGGCCGAGATCATCAGCCATGTCACCGGCGTCCAGAGGCTTGTCGCGGATATTTCCTCCGCCACGACGGAGCAGTCGACGGGTATCGAGGAAGTGACGCGCGCCGTTTCGGAAGTCGAATTGATCACGCAGCGCAATGCGGCAATGGTCGAGGAGAACAATGCCGAGATCCATGGCCTGCGCCAGCGTGTCGACATGCTCTCAGAAAAGATCGATCGCTTCCGCACCGGCGACGGCGTCGCGGACTACGAGGATTACAGCGCAGCGAGCACGCGCCACCGCGCGGCATAAGCTGCATTGATCCGAAGATCAGCTAGAAATAAAGCGCCGGGCCAATGGCCCGGCGCTTTTCGTTTGAGCTGTTTTGGTGTTCGCGGAATTGCCGGAGAACTAGCGACCGAGATGCAGCGTTTCCCCATCGGCAGGGATCAGCAACCGCGCGGGATCGACACTTGCGGTCTCCGCCGTTTGACGAAGGTCGTGCCGCGTGACGGTTGCGTGGTCGAGCGCTTCCATATGCGTTGCGACGACGGTCGCGTTCGGGGCGAGGCGGCTGACTTCCAGCGTCTGGTGGTCGTCCATGACGATCAGATCCCCATCCCAGCGTGCGCCGCAGGAATGCGTGATGATGATGTCGGGCGAGACTTGCCGGATCGTCTCCACGACGGGAGGATAAAGTACGGTGTCGCCCGCCCAATAGACGGTGGGCTCACCTGACGCTTCCAGGGTAAAGCCGATCACGGGCCCCATTTTTTCGACGACGGGCCCGATGCCATGGCTGCCTTGCCTCGGCGTGATCGTCAGCCCTTGCCATATTGTTGATTGCGTGAGGGGCGCGACATTTGTGAAGCCGGCCTCCCCAATACTGTCTTCATCGCCGGGCTGGCAGAGGATCGGCAGTGATTTCGGCACGCGCTCCTTTGCAACGGCATCGAAATGATCGGTATGCAGATGCGAGACGATCACCAGCTCGACGCCTTCAAGGATATCGTCGATCGACTGGGGCAGTTCCGTCATCGGGTTCGGAGAGCGGCCTGTAAAGGATGGGAGGCTATGGCGCGGTGCGAAATAGGGGTCGATCAGGACAACATGGCCGCCATAGGTAATCTTCAGCGTCGCGTTGCGAATAAGCTCAAGCTGCATATCGATGTTCTCGGTGGGTTAGCCGCCGGTGACGCTCATATGGCGTGCGACGGCCGGTCGGTTGTGCGTGCGGTCGATAATGAAATCGTGCCCCTTGGGCTTGCGGGTGATCGCCTCGTCAATCGCGGCATGGAGCAGGGCATCGTCCTCGCTCGCGCGTAGCGTCGTGCGCAGGTCGGCTGCGTCGTTCTGTCCCAGGCACATATAGAGCGTGCCCGTGCAGGTCAGGCGGACGCGATTGCAGCTCTCGCAGAAATTATGCGTCATCGGCGTGATGAAGCCGAGCCTGCCGCCGGTTTCTGCAACTTCGACATAGCGGGCAGGGCCACCCGTCTTGTAGGGAATGTCGGTCAGGGTGAACTCACGCTCGAGATCGGCGCGCAATTCGGAGAGCGGCAGATACTGGTCCGTCCGGTCCTCCTCGATTTCGCCCATGGGCATGGTCTCGATGACCGTGAGGTCCATGCCGCGACCATGCGCGAACCGCAGCAGTTGCGGAATTTCCACGTCGTTGAAGCCCTTGAGCGCGACGGCGTTCAGCTTGATCTTCAGCCCGGCTTTCTGGGCAGCATCTATACCTTCCATGACCTTGGAGAAGTCACCCCAACGGGTGATGGCATGGAATTTGTCGGGATCGAGGGTATCGAGCGAGACATTGATGCGCCGGACGCCGCTATCATACAGCTCGTCGGCATAACGGGCGAGCTGCGAGCCGTTCGTCGTCAGGGTCAATTCGTCGAGCGCCCCATTCTGCACGCTCTCGCCGAGTTTCCGGACCAGAAACATGATGTTCTTGCGCACGAGAGGCTCGCCGCCGGTGAGCCTGATCTTGCGCGCACCCTTGGCGATGAAGGCGGAACAGAGCCGGTCCAGTTCTTCGAGCGTCAAGAGATCCTTCTTGGGCAGGAAGGTCATGTGCTCGGCCATGCAGTAGGTGCAGCGGAAGTCGCAGCGATCGGTGACGGAAACGCGCAGATAGGTGACGGCCCGCCCAAAGGGATCGATCATCGGGCCGGTATCAGCCGCCAGCGGCGATGCGTCGCCTATCGTACCAACGATGCTATTCACTCAAATCTCCATCATGCTGCTAATGTGTGCATAGGCGATTGTTGCGTCAAGGAAAATGACTTTCAATTATACTTGCGTACAGGCGAGTAGCGGCATAATTCTCGGCGATGCCTCTGAAACGCACGGAATATCGATGAGCACTGCCTGGCCGACCGAACTGCGAGTATCGAAAGACCGCCGTCACCTCGTGGTGGCATTCGATGACGGCACGCGCTTTGACTTGCCGGCCGAGATGTTGAGGGTGCTGTCGCCTTCGGCCGAAGTCCAGGGGCACGGGCCCGGACAGAAGGTCACCGTGCCGGGCAAGCGCAATGTTGGCATCATGTCCATGACGCCCACTGGCAACTATGCCGTGCGCATCGGATTCGACGACATGCATGATACCGGTATCTTCACATGGTCCTATCTGCGCGAGCTCGGAGAGAAGGGTCAGGAGCTTTTTTCGGCCTACGAGACCGAGCTGAAGGAAAAGGGTCTTAGCCGCGACCCAATCGGAAAGCCGCACTAGCACAATCTCCAGCAACTGAAAGAGGGGCGCAGGCATGATCCTTGGGGGTAGGGAAAACTGGCTTCGCGCCAAGGGCAGCAAGAACGAGAGCAAGGTCTCCTTCGTCGAACTGTTCTTCGATCTGGTCTTCGTGTTCTCGATTTCGCAGCTCGCGCACACCCTGGCGGAGCATTTCACGGTGCTCGGCGCTCTGGAAGCCATCATGCTGATCTTTGCGGTGTGGTGGGTATGGGTCTGCACGGCATGGGTCACCAACTGGCTCGATCCGGATCGTATGCCGGTGCGTATCATGCTGTTCACGCTGATGTTTGCCGGGCTCATCCTCTCGGCCGCTATCCCCGAGGCATTTGGTGAAAAGGCGATTTTCTTTGCCGGCGCCTATGTTTTCATGCAGGTCGGACGTTCGCTCTTCACGGTTTATGCCCTCAGGCACGCCAGCCAGTCGAACTATCGCAATTTCCTTCGCATCAGCAGCTGGTTCATCTTCTCCGGCATTTTCTGGATCGCCGGTGCGCTGATGGAAAACGAGACGCGGCTCATGCTCTGGCTGATCGCGCTGGTCATAGAATATTCGGCTCCGGCACTCGGATTTCGGGTTCCAGGCCTCGGCAAATCGACGGCCGCCGATTGGGATGTCTCCGGCGCCCATCTGGCCGAACGTTGCGCCCTTTTCATCATCATCTGCCTCGGCGAGGCGGTTCTGCAGGCGGGAAAGGTGTTTGCCGACCAGCCGGTCACGCCCTTGATCGTTGCGGTGTTCATTACCGCTTTCGTGGGTACGGTTGCCCTCTGGTGGATCTATTTTCAGTTCGGTCATGAAAGGGCGGCTCACCGCATCGAACATGACGAGACGCCCGGAAGCATGGCGCGGGTGGCCTTTACCTATGCGCATATCGCCATTCTTGCCGGCATCATGCTGAGCGTCGTCGGTGACGAATTCCTGTTCGCTCACCCGCGTGACCCCGCCGATATGCATGCCGCCGCCGCCATTCTCGGCGGCCCGGTGGTCTTCCTGCTTGGAAACCTGTGGTTCAAGGGGGTGACTACGGGCCGACCGCCGCTGTCGCATATGGCGGGGCTCGTCGGGCTGGCGTTGCTGCTGCTGACCTTGCCGATGGTCGTGGTCTATCAGCTCGGCATTCTCGCGACGGCGGTGCTCATTGTCGTCGCAATATGGGAATTCGCTTCTCTGAACCGGGTTGTTCCCTCGGCTCGCTCGGCCGGCGATCACTGATCGCCGACGGGCTCCGGCCGCTCGCGCTCTTCCGCTATCAGCAGACCGACCAGGCGTTCCATATGTGCCGCCATCGCCTCGCACTCTTCGATCGGCGTGTGCGAGAGCATGCGATCGATCAAGGCGGTCTGAATCGCCATCGCTTCCTGCGTGAGACGCTGCCCCGCCGCTGTCAGATAGAGGCGCAGCACGCGCTTGTCCTGCTTGTCGCCGCGACGCTCGATCAACCCGCGCTTTTCCATCTGCGGCAGCAGCATGCTCATGTTGGAGCGGCCGACCAGCAGCTTGCGGGCCAACTCCTGCTGCGAGATACCCTCGAAGCGAAACAGGTTGATCAGAATGTCGATGTGCGGCGGCTTGATATCGAGATGCGCCAATTCCCGCGCCAGCGATTGCTGCATCAGCTGGCAGGCGCGCGCCACGGCGATCCAGCTTCTAAAACGCGGATGGTCCCAGGGAAGGGATTGATTTTTGTTCATCGTTGTACTTTATTGTTCATAGTTGAACATTATTGGATTCCCACTATGCCATCCTTTGCGCTCAAGGTCACCCGGTCGGGTCTGTCCGGTCTGGAAAGGCTGTCGCCTCGGCTTGCCGGCAAGGCAGCTTTCCGGCTTTTCTGTCTGACGCCGCCGCGCCGACCGAGCGGTGCAAAGGCCAAAGCGGCGCATAGGGAGGGCAGGCTGCGTCTTCTGGCGGCGGAGCAGGTTATGTTGCCGTTTCCAGGCGGCCGCGCCATGGCCTATCGCTTCAATGGCGGCGCGAAGGGCGCGCGAAAGCGGTATCTCGTCGTCCACGGCTGGGGCTCCAGCAGCGAATACATGTCAGAGCTTGCGGCGTTTCTCGCGGATAGTGGGGCGGAAGTGATCTCGCTCGATCTTCCAGGACATGGCCGCTCGGATGGGCGGTTCCTGAATGTACGTCTGGCCGTTTCCGCGATCGCAGCCGCCTCGGCCCGCTTCGGCGCCTTCGATGCCGCAATCGGGCACTCATTCGGCGGTGCATCTCTGACACTGGCATCCGCGGGCTTTTTGCCCGATGTCGATCCGCTCCGGCCGGGCAAGCTGGTGCTGATCGGTGCGCCGAGCGCCATGGGTTGGCTGTTCAAGGATTTCGGCCGCATCATGCGGCTTGGGCCGGCGACGCAGGCGGCGCTGGAAGACGAGGTTCGCCGGGTGACGGGCAGGACGCTGGTTTCCTATGACGAGAAACGGGGCAGGCTCGAACCCGGCCGGCCGGTCCTCGTCGTTCATGCCGAAGACGACAAGGAGGTGAGTGCCGATCACGCACGCGCCTATGCCGCCGAGGGGGCACACGTCCGTCTTTTCTGGGCCAATGGTTTCGGGCATCGGCGCATCGTCAGCGCCGCGCCGGTTTTTGGCGCCATCGAGAGCTTTCTTGCCGAGGAGATCGAGACGGAAAATCCGCTCGAAAATCATGACGGTACGGTGCTATCGTTCTACCGAACTCCGCTGCGGCGCTCGTCATAACAAGGGCTGCGTCGCTTGGGGATTTTTGGACAAATCGCCACTTGGAGGCGCAAGGTAGCATGCGTATCGTTACATCAGTCGAAGAACTGAAGGGGCTCTACGGGGATGCCGGCGAAGCCTCGATCACCAAGGTGACGAGCGTGCTGACGCCGCTCTATCGCCGTATGATCGAAGCATCGCCTTTCATGGCATTGGCAACGGTCGGGCCCGAAGGGCTGGATTGTTCGCCGCGCGGCGATCTTGGCGGCGTCGTGCGCGTCGAAGATGAAAAGACGCTGTGTCTGCCGGATTGGCGCGGCAATAATCGCATCGATTCGCTTGAGAATATCGTGCGCGATCCGCGGATAGCTTTGATGTTTCTGATCCCAGGATCGAACACGACGATGCGGCTCAATGGTCGTGCGGTCGTCTCCATCGAGCCGGCCTTGCTGCAAAGTTTCGAGATGGATGGCAAGTATCCGCGCTGCGTTGTCGTCATCACGATAGAGGAAGTCTATTTCCAGTGTGCGCGGGCTGTGATGCGAGCCGAGCTTTGGAATACGGAAAGGTTCGTCGATCCGGCAAGCCTGCCGTCGCCGGGCATGATGCTCAAGGCGGCGAAGGCCGATTTTGATCAGGAGACCTATGATCGCGAGGCGCCGGCGCGGGCGGCCAAGACGCTCTGGTAAGCAAGCCGCCGGCATGCCTGGGAAAGCAGCGCCGGCGGTTGGTTGGCTTCGCTTCTAATTCTTGTAGATGAGCCAACTTTTGGTGAAGTCCTTCTGCATGCCGTCCTGATAGACGCTGCTGCAGTTGCGGCCGGCGTTCTTGGCACAATAAAGCGCCAGATCGGCCTTGTTGTACAATTCGCCCGAATCGATAGCCTCCGACGCCATGCAGATCCCAAGCGAGATGGTGATCGGACCATAATCGACCCTGGTGCGGGAATTCTTGAACGGCGTCATCTCCAGCGTGCGGCGGATTCGCTCGCAAACGGTGGTGGCTTCTTCGACGTTGGTGGCTTCCATGACCAAGGCGAATTCCTCGCCGCCGATACGGGCGACGAAAACGTCGCGGCGCACGTTGGCGCGAATGATGGAGGCGACGGTCGCAAGGATCTTGTCGCCGACCGGATGGCCGAACGTGTCGTTGATCCGCTTGAAGTGATCGATATCGGCAAGGACCAGCGCCGTCGTCGGGCGGGTCAGCTGATTGTCGAAGATGGAGATCAGCCGGTCCTCGAACGCGCGTCGGTTGGAAAGCCGGGTCAGGGAATCGGTGTTGGCGATGCGCTTGTATTCGTCAAGCTCCTTGCGGACCAGTTCCATTTCCTGGCTGCGCTGGACGACGTTCTCGACTGTCTTCTCGCCATGGGCCATGGTGTCGCCGGTTGCGACGGCGAGCATGTCGATGGCGTTGCGCAGAAGCTCGGCGCTGTTGTGGCTGCGGGAGCTTATGCTTTCGCATGTTTCGCCAAGCAGGCGATTGTAGCTTTGCAGCGTTGTCTGTTCCTGACGCAGGGCGCGCAGGACGGCATCGAGTTCCGTGGTCAGACGTGCGTGCGCGTCATCGAAGACACGGCCTGCATGATGCGGAAAATATTTGGCTCCGATCTCATCCAGTTCCTCCTGAGTGGCGCTCTTGCCGAGAGCCGCCAAATCACGAGTGAGGGCAGGATTGGAGCCGATATAGGCCTCGTAGAAAAGTTCGTAATTGCGCGGAATAGGTGCGACCCCCATGGATCGCATGGCGTAGGTAATCTGCCCTGCCACGTCGGGATTTTGCGCCTTGGGCGCAATCGCCGTACTCATCGGTGAGCTCCGTAACATGTATTGGTTAAATCCCTTTTTTATCTATGCAAAGATTCTTTGAGAAAATATTAAGAAGGCGATTATGAGAAATCCTCTGTGATTACAGTTCTATTCGAAAATAATTACAATTTAAGCATAGTTTTACAAAGGGGGCGCTAATAACGCCCCTTTTTACGTCCTCTATCGGGAGAGGCGAATATTATCCCAGGTTGAGTTCCTGGAAGAAGTCGTTACCCTTGTCGTCAATAACGATGAAGGCCGGGAAATCCTCGACCTCGATCTTCCAGACGGCCTCCATGCCGAGTTCCGGATATTCGAGAACTTCCACCTTCCTGATGCAGTCCTGCGCGAGGCGCGCAGCCGGGCCACCGATCGAACCGAGATAGAAGCCGCCGTATTTCTTGCAGGCTTCGCGCACGGCGCGGGAACGATTGCCCTTGGCGAGCATCACCATCGAGCCGCCGAATGACTGGAACTGGTCGACATAGCTGTCCATGCGGCCCGCCGTCGTCGGCCCGAAGGAGCCGGAGGCATAGCCGGCCGGCGTCTTTGCGGGGCCGGCGTAGTAGACCGGATGGTTCTTCAGGTATTCGGGCATGCCTTCGCCCTTTTCCAGGCGTTCGCGGATCTTGGCGTGTGCGAGATCGCGGGCGACGATGATGGTGCCGGTGAGCGAGAGGCGCGTCTTGACCGGATGCTGCGACAGCTCCGAGAGGATGTCGGCCATCGGCCGGTTGAGATCGATGCGGACCATCGATTCCGAAAGCTTGGCTTCGTCGATCTCCGGCATGTACTTGGACGGATCGGTCTCGAGTTGCTCGAGGAAGATGCCGTCGCGCGTGATCTTGCCCTTGGCCTGCCGGTCGGCGGAGCAGGAAACGCCAAGCCCGATCGGCAGCGAGGCGCCGTGGCGGGGCAGGCGGATGACACGGACGTCGTGACAGAAATATTTGCCGCCGAACTGGGCGCCGACGCCGAGGCTCTGCGTGAGCTTGTGAATTTCCTTTTCCATTTCGAGATCCCGGAAGGCATGCCCGCTTTCGGAGCCCTCCGTGGGAAGACAGTCGAGATATCGCGTGGAGGCGAGTTTGACGGTCTTTAGGTTCATCTCGGCCGAGGTGCCGCCGATGACGATAGCGAGATGGTAGGGGGGACAGGCCGCCGTGCCGAGCGTCAGGATCTTTTCTTTCAGGAAATCCAGCATTCGGTCGTGGGTCAGCAGCGAGGGTGTGCCCTGATAGAGGAAGGTCTTGTTGGCCGAGCCGCCGCCCTTGGCCACAAAGAGGAATTCGTAGGCGTCGGTGCCTTCCTCGTAGATATCGATCTGCGCCGGTAGATTGTTCTTAGTGTTCTTTTCCTCGAACATCTTGATGGGGGCGAGCTGCGAGTAGCGCAGGTTCTTCTTCTCGTAGGCGTCGAGTACGCCCTTGGCGAGCGCGCCGCTATCGCCGCCTTCGGTCCAGACGCGACGGCCCTTCTTGCCCATGATGATCGCCGTGCCGGTGTCCTGGCACATGGGCAGCACGCCGCCGGCGGCGATATTGGCGTTCTTCAGCAGATCATAGGCCACGAAGCGGTCGTTATCGGTGGCTTCGGGGTCTTCGAGGATCGAAGCGAGCTGCTTCAGATGGCCGGGACGCAGCAGGTGGTTGATGTCGGCAAAAGCCGTTTCAGCCAGCAGTCGGATGCCTTCCGGGTCGACGGTCAGGATTTCCTGGCCCTTGAAGGTGTCGACGGAAACATAATCGCCGGAAATCTTGCGATAGGGGGTCGTGTCGTCGCCGAGGGGAAATAGATCGTCAGCCATGTGGGAAACCTTTCAAGCCGGGTGGGCGGGGAAGATGTTTGGAGACGGTCTAAATCCGGCTCGCGCCAAAAGCAATTGCTTGGCTGCTATGCCAGATGTTTCGCAGGCGCCGCCGGCCTCCCTGCCGTTCTTGCCCGCCATTGCGACAACGCCAGACCTGCAACCGAGCTAAACCCAAATTGGTATTGCCTGCCAAATCTTGCGTCACGTTGAGGCAATGTTTGCCCCTTAACCGGTGCGCCGCGCTTGTTCGTTGAAAGCTGATCGATCCGTATGGTCAAACCGGGATTTACACCATGACGTCGCCACTTACCTTGCGGATTCTTGCCTCGCTGGTGCTGCCGGTGATGCTCGCAGGATGCTTAACCTCCATGCCGCTCACCAGCATACCGAAACTTATGCGGCTCGATTTCCTTTCGATGGATTTTCAGCATGTTCGCGTCGGTCTGCGTCTTCCAAGCATTCTGACACTCCGTAACGGCGATGCCGTCATGATCATCACGACGAAGACCGAAGGTGTGGCAGGAGAGACCGTCGATGTCTTTGGTCTGGTTGAGGATACCGACGCCTCCTCGCGTGCGCCGCTTGATCGGGAGGCGCAGCGGGACTTTGCGATCAGTGTCTGGAGGGTCGGCCCAGAGGATGTCTCAAGGCTTGCGGCGATCCAGGAGCGGTCACGCCGCTCGAAAATAAGCGGTCCCCGAACCAGCGGCTCGGTCGCAATCCAGGTCTCGGGCGCCTGCGCCAAAGGGCCTATCCCTGCGGGGCCGGTGCGCGTGTCCTCTTATCTCAAGGCTGCCCAGAATGATGACTACATTCCGTTGGCGGTGAATTTCGATCTGAGAAAGGAGATCAAGGCCACGGACTGGGAGCAAAAGGTGCGGCTTTGCGGGAACTGACCTCGTTCACTGATTGGCATTCGCGAGACGGTCGTTGCTACAGATCTACGCGCGGAGCAGGTGCGTGATTCAATGTGCGGACTCCTCTCCCCGCGTCTGCCGGGAGAGGGCCGTCAGGCAGTTATGTCAACGGACCTGTCTGACCATTCGGGGTGACAAGCCTATTTGGGACCGATCATCGTTTCCGGGCGGACGATGGCGTCATACTCTTCCGACGACACCAATCCGCTCGCCAGCGCTTCTTCTTTCAGCGTCGTACCGTTCTTGTGGGCCGTCTTGGCGATCTTGGCGGCATTGTCGTAGCCGATCTTCGGCGCCAGCGCCGTCACCAGCATCAGCGAGCGTTCCAGACCAGCCTTGATATTGTCCTCGCGCGCCTCGATGCCGACGACGCAATTGTCGGTGAAGGAGACGGCGGCGTCGCCGAGCAGCTGGACCGACTGCAGGAAGTTGTAGGCCATCATCGGATTGTAGACATTGAGCTCGAAATGGCCCTGGCTGCCGGCAAAGGTGAGGGCGGCATTGTTGCCGAAGACCTGAATGCAGACCTGCGTCAGCGCTTCGCACTGGGTCGGGTTGACCTTGCCCGGCATGATCGACGAGCCCGGTTCGTTTTCGGGGAGCGCCAGTTCGCCGAGGCCGGAGCGCGGGCCGGAGCCGAGCAGGCGGATATCGTTGGCGATCTTGAAGAGGGCCGCCGCCGCCGCATTGATGGCACCATGGCTGAAGACCATGGAGTCGTGAGCAGCCAGCGCCTCGAACTTGTTGGGGGCGGTGACGAAGGGAAGGCCGGTAATCTTGGCGATCTCGTCCGCGACCTTTTCGGCAAAGCCGATCGGCGCGTTGAGGCCAGTTCCGACAGCGGTGCCGCCCTGCGCAAGCTCGCTGAGGCCCGGCAAAGTCATCTCGATGCGCTTGATGGAGGAGGCAACCTGGGCGGCATAGCCGGAAAATTCCTGGCCGAGCGTCAGTGGCGTCGCATCCTGCGTATGGGTGCGGCCGATCTTGATGATGTGGGCGAAGTCGGCGACCTTCCTTTCCAGCGCGGCATGCAGGTGCTTGAGCGCCGGAAGCAGGTGATGAACGATCTGTTCGGCGCAGGCAATGTGCATGGCCGTCGGATAGGTGTCGTTCGACGATTGGCTCATGTTGACGTGATCGTTCGGATGTACCGGCTTCTTCGAGCCCATGACGCCGCCGAGCATTTCGATCGCGCGGTTGGAGATCACCTCATTGGCGTTCATGTTCGACTGCGTGCCGGAGCCGGTCTGCCAGACGACGAGCGGAAAGTGATCGTTGAGCTTGCCGTCGATGACTTCCTGCGCGGCCTCGACGATTGCCTTGCCGAGGGCAGGGTCCAGCTGGCCAAGCTCCATGTTGGCGCGGGCGGCGGCCTGCTTGACGATGCCGAGAGCGCGGACAACGGACAGGGGCTGCTTTTCCCAGCCGATCTTGAAATTGCCGAGCGAGCGCTGCGCTTGCGCGCCCCAATAGCGGTCGCTGGCGACTTCGATCGGGCCAAAGGTATCGGTTTCGGTGCGGGTGGACGTCATCTTCCTGGTCCTGCTTTCCATTGAGACAGATAGCAGCCATATAGGCCCGAACGGCGCTCGTGAAAACATCAAAGCGCTATTTGCTGATTGTAATAATCATGTTTTGCGCGCAAGCGCGGCGTGCCCTTTTTAACACGCCCCCTATATATTAACGGACGCGCATTTTCGGGCGCTTAAAAAGTCACGGAAAATTCAATAAAAGATTAACCAATAATTTCATAATTTTGTGTGGACTGAACCGCGAAGACGCCGCTGCTTCGTCACATGAAGTTGAGGCATTGAACGAAAGGCGGGGTCTCGCCGTTTTCATGGTAGTGGGTATACGATGTCGAAGACATCGCGGCCGAGTTGAAAACAGCACCGCCAAGCTCGAAGTTACCGCACGATACAGGGACTGATTAGAGAATGAAACTTGCCTCCAAAGCCACAGCATCCGTCCTGGCGCTTTCCTGTTGCCTCTCCTCCGTCGGCGCGACCTCGGCGAGCGCCATGACCCTCATGGATTTCATCCGTGGTGGGCAAGGGCGCCAGCAGAGCACGCAGGTATCGGCTCCGGTTCCCGTCAATCCGGCGCAGACGCTGAATGCCGACCAGCCTCCGCGCGTCAAGCAGCCGTTGCCGACGGTCGATGCGCCGAAATATTATACCTACAAGGCCGACCAGATGCGTCTGGTGTCGACTGCGCATTTCGCCGATCCGGTAGTGACCGGTGCCGTTGCCGACGCCTCGCCGACGCCGGTCGCCGTCGATACCGAGATTTCGCAGCGCCGCTACCTGGCGGATGCGCGCGTTATGGCGACCAATGACATCGCCAAGGCGATCGAAGCCTACTACGCCGATCAGAGCAAGCCGCTTCTCTGGGTTGCCGATCATGCCGTCAGCGACAAAGCGAAGGCGGCAATGGGCGTTCTTGCCGATGCCGGTTCCGTCGGCCTCGATCCTGCTGACTATGCGGTTACGCTGCCGAGCGCCGATGCGGCAAATGCCGATCCTGTCATGCGCGATCGCGCGCTCATGCAGTTCGAGCTCGCTCTGTCGACCAAGGTGCTGATGTTCGTTCAGGATACGGTTCGCGGCCGTCTCGACCCGAACAAGATCTCCGGCTATCACGACTTCAAGCGCAAGGACGTCAACCTGACGGCGATGCTCGACGTATTGCGCGCCAGCCCGGATGTCGGGGCTTATCTGAACAGCCGCAGCCCATCCAACCAGCAGTTCATGGAGCTGAAGGCGGAGCTCGCCAAGCTGCGTGCGGAATCCGGATCGGACGGCAGCGCCATTTCCATTTCGCTGACAGGCATCCTGAAGCCGGGCGGCAGCTCGCCGGAAATGGCCAACATCATCAAGGCGATCCAGCATCGCGGATCTGATGCGCTGAAGGCAGCCCATGCCGATCTCTTCGATGCGTATCTGGGTACGCCGGACTATACGCCCGAACTGGTGTCTCTGGTCGAAGACTTCCAGAGGGAGAAGGGACTGACGGCTGACGGCGTGATCGGACCGTCCTCCGTTCGTGCCATGGTCGGCGAGAACAACGATCTGAAGATCCAGAAGCTCGTCATCGCCATGGAGCAGCTGCGCTGGCTGCCGGACGAGCTCGGACCGCGCTACGTCTTCATCAATCAGCCGGCCTTCATGGTCTATTACTACAACAACAACCAGGAACAGCTGTCGATGCGCGTCGTCGTCGGCAGCAAGCAGCACCAGACCTTCTTCTTCGAAAATCAGGTGCAGACGGTTGAATTCAATCCGTATTGGGGCGTTCCGCAGTCGATCATCATCAACGAGATGCTGCCGAAGCTGCGTGCCGACCCGAACTATCTCGACCGCATGGGCTATCAGGTCGAGGTTGGTGGGCGTGCGGTCGCATCGTCCAGTGTCGACTGGTACGGCTCGACGAAGAGTATTTCGGTTCGCCAGCCGCCGAGCAGCGACAACGCACTTGGCGAGCTGAAGATCCTCTTTCCGAATTCGCATGCGATCTACATGCATGACACACCGAGCAAGAGCTTCTTCAAGAAGGACATGCGCGCGCTCAGCCACGGCTGCGTCCGCCTTGCCGATCCGCGCGCGATGGCTGCCGCCGTGCTCGACACGACGGTCGACGACGTCGCCAAGCAGATCGCGACCGGCCAGAACAAGGGCGTCTCAGTGCCGCAGAAGTTCCCGATCTACATCGCCTACTTCACCGCATGGCCGAACAAGGATGGCGTCGTCCAGTATTTCAACGACGTCTATGATCGCGATTCCGCCACGCAGAAAGCGCTCGATGCGACCTCGAAGGCTCGCACGGCTCAGATCTGAGTTTGTTGATATAAAACAGAAAAGGGCGACCGCTTCGGTCGCCCTTTTTTATTGAGGAAAGATCGATTTATCAGGCTGCCAGCAGCCCCTCGACCAGCTCGGGCGTCAATTCGTCGTAGTGATAGATGATGCGGCTCGGGCCGAGTGTTTCGACGCCGACATCGGAATAGCCGAAGGGGACCGCGATGGAGGGTACGCCGGCGTTGCGGGCGACGAGGATATCGTTGATGCTGTCGCCGATCATGACGGTGCGGGCGATGTCTCCGCCGGCGCGTTCGACCGTGCCGATCAGGTGCTCGGCATTCGGCTTGCGCACCGTGAAGGTGTCGCCGCCGGTAATGGCCTCGAAATAATGGGTCAGCTCCAGCCGTTCGAGCAGGGTGCGCGCCAGAGATTCCATCTTGTTGGTGCAGACCGCCAGCTTGTAGCCCTGGCTCTTCAGCATGGTGAGTGCGGCAACCAGTCCCGGATAGGGTTGCGTGGCGCCGGGCATTGCCTCGGAATAATGGGTTATGAAGCGCTGCAGCAAGGCCGGTAATTCTTCGGCTGTGAGCGTGTAGCCATGTAGCTTGCAGGCCCGTTCGATCATGACCTGTGCGCCGCTGCCGACGAGGTGCGTCACGTCGTCATAGCTGACGGGCGGAAGCTTGAGCGCGGCAATCGTATAGTTCAGGCTAACGATCAGGTCCGCATGCGTGTCGAGCAGCGTGCCATCGAGATCGAATACGACAAGGGGAGATTTCACGAGGAATCGGCCTTTGCATGGAAAAGAGTGTGTCTTTCGGAGTTAAAAGATCGCGCGGGCAATTGCAACCGAAGCACCCGAGAAGCCTTGGCCGGAAGGGGCGGGGATTTCTATATCATGCCGTTATTTTGGCTTTCGTTTGACCGGAGAGCCGTGTAAACAGCAGACCAACGTAACAATGGGAGCAGGTGGCGCATGGACGCCCGGCAGATGAAAATCGAGGCCGCGAGAGCTGCGCTTGCTTATGTCGAGAGCGGCATGCGGCTCGGGATCGGCACCGGCAGCACGGCGGAAGAGTTCGTTCGCCTGCTGGCCGAAAAGGTTGCGGCTGGCCTCTCGATCCAGGGCGTTCCCACGTCCGAGAGAACGGCCAAGCTCTGCAATGAGCTCGGCGTGCCGTTGAAATCGCTCGACGAGCTTCCGGAACTCGATCTCACCATCGATGGCGCCGACGAACTGGATGGCGAACTGACCCTGATCAAGGGCGGCGGCGGCGCGTTGCTGCGCGAGAAGATCGTTGCAGCCTCGTCGGCCCGCATGATCGTCATCGCGGATCAGAGCAAGGTCGTCGAGACGCTCGGGGCCTTTCCGCTGCCGATCGAGGTCAATCCTTTCGGCCTCGTTTCCACTCGCATCCTCATCGAGAAGGCTGCATCGCGTCTTGGGCTTTCAGGCGCTCTGAACATGCGCCATGCGGGCGACAGCCTCTTTGTCACCGATGGCGGGCATTTCATCGTCGACGCATCTTTCGGCCGCATTCCTGATGCAGAGGCGCTGTCGAGCGAGCTCTATTCGATTCCCGGCGTTGTCGAACACGGGCTCTTTATCCATATGGCGACACAAGCGATCATTGCCGGCCCTGCCGGTGCGCGCACGTTGCAGGCGAACAATACATAGGAGCACTCATCTCATGATCAAATTTGCGGGTCTTGGCCGTCTTGCCGCTGCAACCATCCTTCTTTCCGGCATTGCCTTCGGCTCGGTCAGCGCCCAGGAAGTCTCCGAAGATCAGATCAAGGCTGCGCGCGCCGCGATCAACGCTCTCGGCATCACCAACCAGTTCGACAATATCCTGCCGAACCTCGCCGAGCAGCTGAAGAGCACGATGATCCAGGCCAATCCGAATTTCGGCGATGCGATCAACTCGACCGTCGACGCCACCGCGTTGGCGCTTGCACCGCGTCGTGCCGATCTCGAGCGTGAAGCCGCCATCACCTACGCCAAGGCCTTCTCGGCCGACGAGCTCAAGGCGATTGCCGATTTCTACAATTCTGCGGCCGGCAAGAAGCTTCTCAAGGATGGCCCGCTCGCCACCCGCGAACTCTACAAGGCTGCCGATATCTGGAGCCAGGGCATTTCGCGCGATCTCGCAAACCAGAGCAACGATGCTCTGCAGAAGGTCGTCAAGCAGCCGGTCATTACGCCGGATGCCGGTGCTGCCGCGCAGACAGCGCCGAAGCAGTAATCAACGGCTTGCGCCGTCACCTGTTCCGAAAGCTGAGTTTCATGTTTTCGGTATCTGCGGCAGGCAGTTACAAATTCGAAGCCCGGATTGATTCCGGGCTTTTCTTTTTATGTCTCGGCTCCCTATATGAGTGCCGACCCCCAATGGCGCCTCGCGCGCATTTTCATGTCTGACAGGAGCGATCCATGCCTTCGTTTGATTTCGACCTTTTCGTAATTGGCGGCGGCTCCGGCGGTGTGCGCAGCGCGCGCGTCGCCGCGTCGCTTGGCAAAAAGGTCGGCATTGCCGAGGAATATCGCTATGGCGGCACCTGTGTCATTCGCGGCTGTGTGCCGAAGAAGCTGTTCGTCTATGCCTCGCAGTATAGCGAGCATTTCGAGGATGCGGCTGGCTATGGCTGGACGGTCGGCGAGAGCACCTTCGACTGGAAGAAGCTGATCGAGGCGAAAGACAAGGAAATAGCCCGGCTGGAGGGCCTCTATCGCAAGGGGCTCGACAATGCCAAGGCTGAGATCTTCGACACGCGCGCCGAGCTGGTGGATGCCCACACGGTCAAGCTGTTGAAGACCGGCCAGACCGTCACGGCGGAGACCATCGTGATTGCGACGGGTGGCAGGCCGAACCTGCACACGGCGCTGCCGGGCCATGAACTCTGCATCTCCTCGAATGAAGCCTTCCATCTGAAGGAGCTGCCGAAATCAATCCTGATCGCCGGCGGCGGCTATATCGCCGTCGAATTCGCCAACATCTTCCACGGCCTCGGCGTCGAGACGACGCTGATTTATCGTGGAGCCGAGATCCTCTCGCGCTTCGACCAGGATCTGCGCAAGGGCCTGCATGAAGCGATGGAAGAGAAGGGCATCCGCATTCTCTGCCACGACATCATCCAGAGCGTCGAGAAGACGGAAAGTGGCCTCAGCGTCCGGACGAAGAACGACAAGGTTCTGACGGTCGATACCGTCATGCTGGCGCTTGGCCGCACGCCGAATACCGAAAGTCTCGGGCTGCAGGCCGCGGGCGTTGCGATCAACGAGCAGGACGCTGTTATCGTTGACGAATATTCGCGCACCTCCGTTCCGAATATCTACGCTCTTGGCGACGTCACCGATCGGGTACAGCTGACGCCGGTCGCGATCCACGAGGCCATGTGCTTCATCGAGACTGTCTACAAGAACAATCCGACGCGGCCGGATCACGAACTGATCCCGACCGCAGTGTTCTCGCAGCCGGAAATCGGCACGGTCGGTCTGACCGAGGAAGATGCCGCCAAGCGCTATCCGGAACTGGAAGTCTATCGTGCCCAGTTCCGTCCGATGAAGGCGACGCTTTCGGGCCGTACGGAGAAGATGATCATGAAGCTGATCGTCAATGCTGCCGACCGCAAGGTTATCGGTGCCCATATTCTCGGCCACGATGCCGGTGAAATGGCGCAGTTGCTTGGCATCACCCTGAAGGCGGGCTGCACCAAGGATGATTTCGATCGCACCATGGCGGTGCATCCGACGGCAGCGGAAGAACTGGTGACGATGTATTCGCCGAGCTACCGCATCCGCAACGGCGAGCGCGTGTAACGCGCTTCGTTGGGCTAGTTTCGCCCCTCGCCACAAAAGATCAGCACAGTAGTTCGCCTGCCTTTGCAAGCGGACGGCAAAGGTTTATAAGCGCGCGTTATTTACGACGACGGCACGCCCGGCCAAGACCGGGCGCACAAGCAGGTGAGTGATATGGCACAGAATTGGACACCCAGCAGTTGGCGGCAAAAACCGATCCAGCAGGTGCCGGATTTTCCGGACAAGGCAGCGCTTGCAGAGACAGAAGCCCAGCTTGCAAGCTATCCGCCGCTGGTTTTTGCCGGCGAAGCCCGCCGTCTGAAGGCCCATCTTGCCAATGTTGCCGAGGGCAACGGTTTCCTGCTGCAGGGTGGCGATTGCGCCGAGAGCTTTGCCGAGCACGGTGCCGATACGATCCGCGACTTCTTCCGCGCCTTCCTGCAGATGGCCGTTGTGCTGACCTTTGGCGCGCAATTGCCGGTCGTCAAGGTTGGACGTATCGCCGGTCAGTTCGCCAAGCCGCGCTCCTCGAACATCGAAACGCAGAATGGCATCTCGCTGCCGAGCTATCGCGGCGATATCATCAACGGCATCGATTTCACCGAAGAGGGGCGCATCCCCAATCCGGAGCGCCAGTTGATGGCTTATCGCCAGTCTGCTGCGACGCTGAACCTGCTGCGCGCTTTCGCCATGGGTGGCTACGCCAATCTGGAAAACGTGCAGAAGTGGATGCTCGGCTTCGTCAAGGATAGCCCGCAGGGCGAGCGCTACCGCAAGCTTGCCGATCGCATCGGCGAGACGATGGATTTCATGAAGGCGATCGGCATCACCGCCGAAACCAATGCGAGCCTGCGCGAGACCGATTTCTTCACTAGCCATGAGGCGTTGCTGCTTGGTTACGAAGAAGCGTTCACCCGCGTCGACTCCACCTCGGGCGACTGGTACGCGACCTCGGGCCACATGCTCTGGATCGGCGACCGTACCCGCCAGGCCGACCACGCACATGTCGAGTACTTCCGCGGCATCAAGAACCCGATCGGGCTGAAGTGCGGTCCTTCGCTGCAGGCGGACGACCTGATCAACCTGATCGATATTCTGAACCCCGAGAACGAGGCCGGCCGCCTGACGCTGATCTGCCGCTTCGGCCATGACAAGGTTGCCGACAACCTGCCGCGCCTTATCCGCGCTGTCGAGAAGGAAGGCCGCAAGGTCGTCTGGTCCTGCGATCCGATGCATGGCAACACGATCACGCTCAACAACTACAAGACGCGTCCGTTCGAGCGCATTCTGTCGGAAGTCGAAAGCTTCTTCCAGATCCATCGCGCTGAAGGCACGCATCCGGGCGGCATCCATATCGAGATGACCGGCAAGGATGTGACCGAGTGCACGGGGGGCGCCCGCGCCGTCGGCGCCGAAGACCTGCAGGACCGCTACCACACCCATTGCGATCCCCGTCTCAATGCCGACCAGGCCCTGGAACTTGCCTTCCTGCTCGCCGAGCGGATGAAGGGCGGCCGCGACGAGAAGCGTATGCGCGCGCACGGCTGAACGACGCCGCATCCATGACATAGCAGAGCGGGTCGGCGAAAAGCCGGCCCGTTTGCTTTTGTGCTGACCGGATCAATCCGGCTGAAAGACGCTTCATTTCTTTGAAATTGACCCGAATGCCGTTCTCGGAAAGGCTGGCCTGAAAACAAGGGGAGCGATGATGCGCGACGAACACACGGGTGCCTGCCTTTGCGGCAGCGTAAGCTTCAGAACACGCGGCAAGCTGCGCGAGGTCGTCGCCTGCCATTGTTCGCAGTGCCGCAAGCAGACGGGGCTCTATTATGCCGCGACCAACGTTGCGAGCGAAAATCTCGTCATCGAGGGAGAAGAGGCGATCACCTGGTATCGCGCCAGCACCTTTGCCCGCCGAGGCTTCTGCAAGACCTGCGGCTCGGCCCTGTTCTGGGTAGCTGATGGCGCAGATGAAATATCGATCATGGCCGGTCTGTTCGACCAGCCGAGCGGTCTTGAGATAGCCTATCACATCTACTGCGCCGACAAGGGCGACTATTACGAGATCAGCGATGGGTTGCCGCAATATCGGCAGGGGCGGCCGGGGTTGTTGACGGCCGGCCCCTCCGACTGACCCTCAGACGCCGCCTTTTTCGGTGACGAGCTTGCTCAGCCTGGCAAGTTCTTCCCGCACCATCGAAAGCTCCGTGAGTACCTGCATATCGATCTTCTGATGCAGCGAGAGTACCTCGAGTTCCGCCTTGAGATTGACCTCGTAGTCCTTGGCGGCCTCGAAGCGGTCCCGTTCGGCCTGCCGGTTCTGGGACATCATGATGATCGGCGCCTGGATAGCCGCGAGCATCGAGAGGACGAGGTTCAGGAAGATGAAAGGGTAGGGATCGAAGGCGGTTGTGGTGAGGAGGATGGTGTTCACGACGCACCAGACCGCCAGGAATACGAGAAAGCTGATGATGAAGGACCAGGAGCCGCCGATCCGGGCAATGCTATCAGCCAGGCGCTGTCCGGTCGACGATTCAGCCGAGATGGCGGCATTGATGTCGGTGGAGATAATTTTGCGTTCATGCGCCTTTTTGAGAACGCGCTTTTCGATATCGCCGAGCTGATCGGCCGTCTTGTCAAAATGCAGATGAATGAAATTGGGAAGATTGTGCATTGGGAGGGCTCCGAGGTCCTGGTGGCATTGAATGCAACTATTAGACCAAAGGGCAAAAATGCAACGACCGAAGGGTTTCAAACTTGAAGAGGCATAGAGCCGTTGCGTGTGTTGCTTGGGCGGATTCCCTTATCCGGCGAAACACATCGTCTCCAAGATGCGTTCCTTGTCTCTCGAATTCCTGCAATAGCGCGCCGGCTCCACAAAGCCGGCGCACTTTTGCTGAAATTGCTCTAACTGTTTTCCAGGCCAAGCAATTGCGCATGGGACGGGAAGAAGCGCTCCAACCCATATTGACGCCCGAACATCATGTCGTGCTGCAGGTAGCGATAGTCGCGCACCGTCGGGTCAAGCTCCTGTTCCCTGCGCGCCCAATCCGGGAAGGTATGGTTGTCGCGGTTCGTAAGCTGATAGCGGTCGATGATGCTGTATTTCCTTTGAACGCGACCGAGAAAGCCTGTGTAGAAAGGATGCTCGTAGCCTGCGGTCTTCAGCAGGTGATAGGGCAGCTGCGACGGGCTGATGGTGCCGATGTCCTTGCGAATGCCTTTCTTGCTTGACCAGACGACAAGCGGCGTCTCGTGTTCCCGCTTCATGACATCGAGCGGGGCTTTGCGGGTGGCGACCGGCTGGGGCATATAGCCGGTGTTCGGATAGACCTTCCCGAGGGGCGGCAGATGATCGCCCCAGAGGACGATGATGGTTTCGCGCTCGCGCTTTTGGGCCCAGTCCATCAGCATCTTCAAGCTGTCGTCGGCTTCGCGCATGCCCTGGGCGTAGGTGGCGAGTGCGGCGCGATCGTCGTCGTTCAGGTTACCGGCGATATCGACAGTATTTTCGGCATAGCGATTGGCTTCGTAGGGACCATGTCCCTGCAGGGTGACCGCAAAGAAGAAGAACGGGCGCTCGGCCGCATCGCCTTCGCGCATGATTTCCTTCATGAGGGAATCGTCGGCAGCGAACATGCCGCGCTTGTCCATGGGCGGCAGCGTTTCCTGGGTATGAAACTCCTCGAAACCGAAGGCGCGATAGACCTCGTTGCGGTTCCAGAACCAGCCGCTGAAGGGATGAAGCGCGCGTGCCATATAGCCTTCGCCGCGGAAGAAGGTGGCGAGCGACGGCATTGGGCGGCGCACATATTGCTGATAGGGAATGCTGCCATAGGGCAGGAAGGCATTGGAAAAGCCCGTCAGCGCCTCGAACTCGACATTGGCGGTCATGCCGCCGAACTCGGGCGAGAAGACATGTCCCGATTGTCTGGCGCGGATCGTCGGCATCGGGTCTGGCGTAAAGGCGACGTTGGAGAGCCGTGTCGGGTCCCAAAGGGATTCGCTCATGAGCATGATGACGTCGGGCTTCCGGCGCGGGCCGGAGAGATAGCCGTAATTTCTGGCCGGCATGGCGTCGATGGCGTCAGGTCCGTATCCGGCCGGTGACTTGACGTCGGCCATGGGCAGATTCAACACGAAGGCGACGATGAAGCCGTTATGGCTGTAATTTTCCGTCTGGTCCCAGACGATCGGAATGATGCCGAGTTTTTCGCGGACGAAGGAATATTGGGTCGGGTTCATCTGCGAGGTAAAAAGCGCCATCAGCGGGAGACAGACCGAAAGCCGGCCGAGGCGCTCCTTTCGCGAAAGCACGACGGCGTGGCTCCGCACGTAGCGCCAGACGATGATGAAGGCTGAAATCCCGACGACAATGCCGATTGTGAGGGCTGCGGCCGTCCACGGGCGATCGCGCACCATGACCGGCATCAGTTCCATGATCTGCCGCGCAAACAAGAAGTCCGAGGGATAGAGCGGATCGGAGAGATAATTCTGCTTCTGGCTGGAAATGAAGGCTGGCAAGAGCAGCAGCGGAGCGACGATCAAGGCCGATAGATGCGCGCGGCAGACCAGAGCATCCAGCATCAGCATGGCTAGCATAACGACGCCGATCGTGGCGAAGCCGGGACGGGAGGTCGAAAGGAGATAGGACCAAGCCGCGCCGAATTCGCCGCGCGCAACCCATTCAACCGCGACCACGATGGACAGGGAGAAAAACAAGGTCAGCGAAAGGCTCAGAAGCAGACGTAGAGTGGCGGACTTCTGTCTTGCTGCGCCGATCTTCTGGAAAAGAGCAAGTCTGCCCGCCAAGGCGGACTCGATGACCAATGCGACCAATGATGTCTCCGAATGCTATGTATCGTTCATAAAAGTGTCATGCTTCTGTCATGAATGACGCATGAACCGCAAGGCAGGCCGGGTATTTTCCGGGGCGAAAATACCGCCTCCGCGCATGGCGCGGCGTTTGATGCCTATTGGGGGATGGAAGGCGGTTGCGGAAGAAAGACGCCCTCGCTAAATGTATGGCATGACAGAGCAAAGCCAGATTACCCACACCATTCGCATCGCCGTCGCGCAGCTCAATCCGACGGTCGGCGACGTCTCCGGCAATCTCGCCAAGGCGCGTGAAGCTCGCGCCGACGCCGCGCGCGAAGGCGCGCAGCTCGTATTGCTGACGGAATTGTTCATTTCCGGCTACCCGCCGGAAGATCTCGTGCTGAAACCAGCCTTCATTCGCGCCTGCTGGAAGGCGGTCGAGAGCCTGGCTGCCGATACGGCCGATGGCGGCCCCGGCGTCATCATCGGCTTTCCCAGGCAGGATGAAACCGGGCGCTATAATTCCGTCGCGGTGCTCGATGGCGGTAAGGTGATCGCCATCCGCGATAAGGTCGATCTGCCGAATTACGGCGAATTCGACGAGAAACGCGTCTTCGATCAGGGCGCCATGCCCGGGCCCGTGAATTTTCGCGGCGTGCGGCTCGGCATTCCGATCTGCGAGGACATCTGGGGTGAGCTCGGCGTCTGCGAAACGCTGGCTGAAAGTGGTGCGGAAATCCTGCTCTCGCCGAATGGTTCCCCCTATTATCGCGGCAAAGTCGACATCCGCCATCAGGTCGTGCTGAAACAGGTTATCGAAACAGGCCTGCCGATGATCTATGCCGCCCAGCTTGGCGGGCAGGACGAGCTGGTCTTCGACGGCGCAAGCTTCGGCTTCAATGCCGACAAGACGCTGGCCTTTCAGATGAGCCAGTTCGAGACCGCACTGACAGTCACGACCTGGAAGAGGAACGGCGACGGCTGGCACTGCGCGGAAGGGCCGATGGCGCATATTCCGGAAGGCGAAGAGGCCGATTATCGCGCCTGCCTGCTGGGCTTCCGCGACTATGTGAACAAGAACGGCTTCAAGTCGGTCGTGCTTGGCCTGTCCGGCGGTATCGACTCGGCGATCTGCGCTGCGATTGCCGTCGATGCGCTCGGCGAGGAGCGTGTGCGCACAGTGATGCTGCCCTATCGCTACACCTCGCAGGATTCGCTGAAGGATGCGGCCGATTGCGCCAAGGCGCTCGGCTGCCGTTATGACATCGTGCCGATCGAGGATCCCGTTACCGGATTTACCTCGGCTCTGTCCGATCTGTTCGAGGGCACCGAGAGCGGCATCACCGAGGAAAATCTTCAGAGCCGCGCGCGCGGCACGATCCTGATGGCGATCTCGAACAAGTTCGGCTCCATGGTGGTCACGACGGGCAACAAGTCGGAAATGTCCGTTGGCTATGCCACGCTCTATGGCGACATGAACGGCGGCTTCAACCCGATCAAGGACCTCTACAAGATGCAGGTCTACGCGATCTCGCGCTGGCGCAACCTGCATGTGCCGCCCGGCGCGCTCGGCCCTTCGGGTGAGGTAATTCCGCACAACATCATCGACAAGGCACCTTCGGCGGAACTCAGGCCGAACCAGACAGACCAGGATTCGCTTCCGCCCTATCCGGCGCTTGACGATATCCTCGAATGCCTGGTGGAAAAGGAAATGTCGGTCGAGGAGATCGTGGCGCGCGGCCACGATGTCGCGACGGTGCATCGCGTCGAACATCTGCTCTATCTTGCAGAATACAAGCGCCGGCAGTCGGCGCCGGGCGTGAAGATCACCAAGAAGAATTTCGGTCGCGACCGTCGCTATCCGATCACCAACCGGTTCCGCGATCGCTGATCGCGCGGCTCGATGGCAGGAAAAGGACAGATGCGCAGTTCGGTCGAGATCTACAATATTCGCACCGGGGAGAACCGGGTGGTCTGGCAGACGGACGAGCTTGTCGAGGCGCCGAACTATTCGCCAGACGGGCGCTATCTGCTGCTGAACGGCGACGGGTTGCTCTATCGCTTGCCTCTGGATGGCACGGGCGGGATTGCACGTGTCGATACAGGCTTCGCCACGCGATGCAACAATGATCACGGCATCTCGCCAGATGGTTCTCTGATCGCCATTTCCGACAAGACCGAGCACGGCAAGGCCTGCATCTACGTTCTGCCTGCAGAGGGCGGCACGCCAAGGCAGGTCACGACCAATCTGCCGTCCTACTGGCACGGATGGTCGCCGGACGGGAAGCGCTTCTCCTATTGTGGTATCCGCAACGATCTTTTCGATATCTACACGATCTCGATCGATGGTGGCGAGGAGACGCGGTTGACGCATGGCGAGGGCCGCAATGATGGGCCCGATTTCTCAGCCGACGGGCAATGGATCTATTTCAATTCGAGCCGCACCGGCCTGATGCAGATCTGGCGCATCCATCCCGACGGCACGGGTCTGGAACAGGTGACTTACGACAATTACGGCAACTGGTTCGCACATCCGTCGCCCAAGAACGACAAGGTCGTGCTGATCTCCTACGACCCCGATGTCTTCGATCATCCGCGCGACCTGAATGTGCGGATGCGGCTGATGGACATGGATGGTAGCAATATCACGACCCTGTTCGAGCTCTTCGGCGGGCAGGGATCGATCAACGTGCCGAACTGGTCGCCGAATGGTGACGAGTTCGCCTATGTGCGCTACGAGCCGACCTGAATTCCAAATCATGGCCTCTGGACAGACAGCATCTCGCGCGATAGATGTGGTCCGTTCTCAGGGCGCATCCGATCCGCGGGAAGGGCAAGGCCCACCTGAAGCATAGAATACGAGACTGCCACACCTCTTTTCAGTCTGTGGGCGCGGATACCGGACGTAAATGGAAGGAGGTCTATTTTGACCACGCGCTCTCTGGCGTTTGACGCCACACTCGATTCCCTGAAAAAGCAGGCAAAGTCTTTCCTCAAGGCGATTCAAGCCGGCGATGCTTCGGCGCGCAGTCGCGTTGCGCCCTATTTTGCCGACGTCGACAATGTCGGATTGCAGGACATTCAGCTCGTCCTTGCCCGCGAGTTCGGTTTCTCCAGCTGGACGAAGCTCAAGACGCATCTGGAAAGCGGTGATCGCAGGCATGTTCCGCGGGATCAGCTTGCAAACCGTTTCCTGTCGCTGGCGACCGTCTCCTATTTCGGCAATATCGCAGCCGATCCAGCGCGGTTCGATGAGGCGCTGCAGCTGCTTGAAGAGCATCCCGATATTGCAGGCGAGAATATCCATGTCGCCGCCGCGCTTGGAGATGCCGATCGTTTAAGTCGTTGGCTCGATCGTCAGCCGCAGCTTCTCGATCGCAAGGCAGGGCCCTACGACTGGTCTCCGTTGATGTATGCCGCCTATGCCCGCCTGCCGGGTCGATCCAGTCTGCCGGCCGCCCGCGAGCTTGTCAGGCGCGGAGCCGACGTCAATGCCTTCTTCCTCGACAACGGCCAGTATCGCTTCACTGTTCTGACCGGCGTCTTCGGCGAGGGCGAGGCGGGCAAGCTTCGCCAGCCGCCGCATCCCGATTGCGAGGCTTTCGCGCGCCTGTTGCTTGAGGCGGGAGCTGAAGCCAATGACAGCCAGGCGCTCTATAACCGTATGTTCGAGCCGGACGATACATGCCTGAAACTGCTGCTGGAACACGGCTTGTCCGCCAGGGATAGGAACAATTGGCTGGTGCGCGAAGACGGCAAATTCGCCGAAAACTCCGAGACTGTTTTCGACTACCAGCTTGCCTGGGCGCTGGAGCATCGCATGAGTGAGCGGGTCCACCTTCTGGTGGATCATGGCGCCGATGTCCTCAAGGTGGTCAACGGGCGAACGCCGTTCCAATGGGCTCGGCTTGGTGGCGATCGCGAGCTGGCTGAATATCTCGTGCGCAAGGGCGCAGTTGCGGTTCACCTGGCGCCGGAGGACGAATTCTATATCAAGGTCATGAGCAAGGAGGTTTCGCTCGAGGAACTGCTTGCGATGAAGCCGTCCAGTGACATTCTGGCTGCGATGCAGAAGGCCCATCCCGCGATGCTGCATGATGCCGCCGGCGAAAGTGACCTGGAAGCCGTGCGCCGGATGCTTGCCCTGGGCCTCGACGTCAATGCCATGACCAGCCGCACGCCGCTGCATGAGGCCGCACTTCACGGCCATATCGAGATGGCGAAGCTCCTGATCGAGCATGGCGCCGATGCGACCATTCGCGATCCGCATTTCCATTCCGGGCCGATCGGCTGGGCCGAATACAATGGCAAGCAGGACATGGTCGAGTTTCTGAAGGCCTATCCTTCGGATATTTTCGCGACGGCGGCCTTCGGTCTCCTCGATCAGCTTGCGGATGTCATCAGGCAGCATCCCGAGCAGGTGAACATCCGCTTCGGGGAGTTCGGCACTGATGGGCAGCCGACCGATCGCGATTGGATGACGCCGCTCGGCTTTGCTATCGTCAATCGGCGGACAGAGGCGGTGCGCTTCCTGCTGGAGCATGGCGCGGAGCGTTCGGTGAGGGACGTCTCGGGGCGGTCCTATCGGGATCTCGCCAAAGATACGGGAGACGAGACCATCGTCTCGTTGCTGCGCCAGCCGACGACGGCCTGAAAACGATAGGACATACGGTGGCTGGGCGCAGACGAGAAGCGTCTGGCCGCCTCATTGCGTCGGCTGTGGTCCGGCGTCTTTCGGATGTTTCAGGTCGATGCTGCCCTGATCTGTCGCCAGGAATTGCGGTCCGACCTGGCGCACCTTATGGGCCGAAGGATCATAGGGTCGATCGGGTGGAAACTGTTGCGGCGGCGCTTGCGTCACCTTCGGTGTCGACGCTGGCGGCGCTTGCTTTTGTTGGATGCTGGAATCCTTCTGCAGCCGCGGCGTCTCGATGACGGTGATGGAGCTTTCCGGCCTGGCCAGGGACTGTTCCTGCGGCGCATAGGCGTCCAGCTTCGTGCGGGTGTCGATGACGATGTCAGGCGTTGCCGAAGCCGGCAAGCTGCAGCCGTTGCGCTGCATCGTATCCAGCAACTGCCGGCGCTGCATGGCGACGGCATCGACCCGGCCGACGCTTTGCTCACGCTGATCCATCAGCAGCGAGAGATCGTGCCGCATCCCATCGATCGATTGCCGCATGTCGTCGCAGGCGCCCTGATTGTCCTGCCCGACAATCACCATGCTGCTATCTTCGAAGCAGCCCTGGTTGCGCAGGTCGCTCATCGTTCGGCGGATCATCAGGTTCTGCTGCACGATGGCGCGGGAAAGCTGGCGTGTTTCCTGGCTGGCGCCGATCACTTCGCTGATATCGACGTAGCGGCCACGCAACTCGTCGCAAAGGTCCGCCTGTGCGAGGGCCGGCGTGGCCGTCAGCAGGGACAGCAAGGCAAGGGAAGCGTGTTTTGTGCCGCGGTTCACGGTTCTGCTCTCGAAAGCGGTTTTAGGTCGCTGAAGATTACACGTCACAGCTTAACAACGTATCCATGAAAAAGCATGGATTTCGAGAGGATTTTTACGAAATTGCAGCTCGCAGCCGCGCGAATGGCGGCTGCGAGAATTGTGCTTAGAGAGGCTGGGATGCTTCCACGACCGCAAGAGCCGCCATGTTGACGACGCCACGCGAGGTGACGGACGGCGAGAGAATGTGCGCCGGCAGCGCCGTGCCGAGCAGGATCGGGCCGACATGCAGGCCATCGGTCATGGTCTTGACCACGCCGAGCGTGATATTGGCGGCATCGAGATTCGGGAACACCAGCAGGTTTGCTTCGCCCGTGAGCGTGCTATCAGGCATGACGTGACGACGCAGGCTTTCGGAAATGGCGCTGTCGCCGTGCATTTCGCCGTCGACTTCCAGTTCCGGCGCCGCTTCGCGCACGAGCGCCAGAGCATCGCGCATCTTCGTTGCGCTTTCGGATTCCCGCGAGCCGAAGTTGGAATGCGAGACGAGGGCGGCGCGCGGCTCGATGCCGAAGCGCTTGATTTCCTGCGCCGCGAGAATGGTCGATTCCGCGATTTCCTCGGCGGTCGGGTTAAACGTCACATAGGTATCGGTATAGAACGTTGCGCCGCGCTGCGAGATGAGCAGGCTGAGTGCAGAGAAATCCCGCGCGTCGGGACGCTTGCCGATGATCTGTCGGACGATGCGCAAATGGCGCTCGTAGCGGCCTTCCAGACCGCAAATCAGCGCATCGGCTTCGCCGCGCTTCAGGGCCAGCGCGCCGATCACAGTCGCGTTGGTACGCACGATCGTGCGGGCAGCTTCCGGGATCACGCCGGCACGACCGACCAGCGAGAAGTAGAGATCGACATACTCGCGGAAACGCGGATCGTCTTCGGGATTGATGACGGCGAAATCCGTATTCGGGCGGATCTTCAGACCATAGCGCTTCAGGCGGGTTTCGATGACGGAGGGGCGGCCGATCAGGATCGGGATGGCAGTGCCTTCCTCGAGCAGGACCTGGGCGGCACGCAGCACGCGCTCGTCCTCGCCTTCGGAGAAGACGACGCGCTTGCGTTCCGCGATCTTCGCGGCCGCAAAGATCGGCTTCATGATGAAGCCGGAGCGGAAGACGAAGCGGTTAAGCTCGTCCATGTAGGCGTCGAAATCCATGATCGGACGCAGAGCCACGCCGCTATCGGCGGCAGCCTTCGCCACGGCCGGGGCGATGCGCAGGATCAGGCGCGGGTCGAAGGGCGAGGGGATCAGATAGTTGGGGCCGAAGACTGGCGTCTCGCCCGAATAGGCGCGGGCGGCGACATCGGAAGGTTCTTCGCGGGCAAGCGAGGCGATGGCGCGCACAGCCGCCATCTTCATCTCTTCGTTGATCGTCTTGGCGCCGCAATCCAGCGCGCCGCGGAAGATATAGGGGAAGCAGAGGACGTTGTTGACCTGGTTCGGGAAATCCGAGCGGCCGGTGCAGATCATGGCGTCCGGGCGGGCGGCGCGGGCGAGATCCGGCATGATTTCCGGCGTCGGGTTGGCGAGCGCCATGATCAGCGGCTTTTCGGCCATCTGCTCGAGAAGTTCGGGCTTCAGCACGCCGGCAGCGGAAAGGCCGAGGAAGACGTCGGCGCCGGGAATGGACTCGGCAAGCACGCGCTTGTCGCTGTCCTGGGCATAGACGGACTTCCACTCGTCCATGAGCACGTTGCGGTCCTTATAGACCAGACCTTCGATATCGTGGACCCAGATGTTCTCGCGCTTGGCGCCAAGGGTGACGAGCAGGTTGAGGCAGGCAAGCGCTGCCGCACCCGCGCCGGAGGCGACGATCTTGACGTCTTCGATCTTCTTGCCGGCGAGTTCCAGGCCGTTGAGGATGGCAGCGGCGACGATGATGGCGGTGCCGTGCTGGTCGTCGTGGAAAACAGGGATTTCCATCTGCTCGCGCAGGCGGCGTTCGACATCGAAGCATTCCGGCGCCTTGATGTCTTCGAGATTGATGCCGCCGAAGGTTGGCTCGAGTGCCGCAACGGTATTGACCATTTCATCGACGGTGGGCGCTGCGATTTCGATATCGAAGACGTCGATGCCGGCGAATTTCTTGAAGAGAACGGCCTTGCCCTCCATAACCGGCTTGGAGGCGAGCGGGCCGATATTGCCGAGGCCGAGCACGGCCGAACCATTCGAGATCACGGCAACGAGATTGGCGCGGGACGTATAGTCGGCAGCCGTTTCGGGGTTGTCGCGGATGGCGATGCAGGGAGCGGCGACGCCCGGGGAATAGGCAAGCGCCAGATCGCGCTGGTTGCCCAGCGGCTTGGTCGCCTGAATTTCAAGCTTGCCGGGGCGGGGATAGCGATGGAAATAAAGCGCCTGTTCGTCGAGATTGCCGCTCGCCATGTTCTTGGCTGCTTTCGAAGTGTCGTTCGTGTCCAACTCGCGTCTCCATTCCTGCCTGCGCTTTGAGTCTTCTGCATACATCAATCGGTTCACCTTCACAGTATGCAATCGACGTCGCGACGCGTTTTTGTCATGGCAAAACTGAATTGCCTTTTTTGCAAGGATCGCACGATCGTTTCCGGCAGGTCGAACTCGCTGCGGCCGCGTCATCAGGCATTCATCGCACCGACCTATGAAGAGCGCGTGCGGAGATTTCCTGGATGACCTTGATTGCTTCCCATCGCGGTGGTGCTCATTTGTGGCCCGAAAATACCAGGCTCGCCTTCTCGAAGACCGCCAAACTCGATGTCGATCTTGTCGAGTTCGATGTCCACCAGACGCGCGACGGCAAGCTTGTCGTGCATCACGACGCGACGATCGACCGAATGACCGACGGCAAGGGCGCGATCGCAGATTTCAGCTATGACGAACTGATGCGCTACGTCGTGATCGGAAGCGGAGGCGAAACCATTCCGACGCTCGGCGAGACCATCGATATTTTCGGGCCGTCCGCAGTCGATCTCCGGCTGGAAATCAAGACCAGAGCGGACGGGTCACCATATGAGGACATGGAGCACCACATCGTCGATGAGCTGGTGGCGACCGGGATGCTGACGCGCACGATGGCGACGAGCTTCTCCTTGCCCCGTCTCGAAGCATTCGGCGCCGCGCTCGGCGAGCGTGGTCTCAATGTCGGCGAACTGCTCGGTTTCATCTTCCTTTGCTCACCGCAGGCAGCTGGGCAGCTTGGCTGGCGCGCGATCATGGCTGCACTGGGCGCTTCCGGCGTCCGGGAAATCGGGATACGGGCCGATGCGCTCGACGCCGAGGTCGTGGCGCTCTTTCGCAAAAATGGCATGAAGGTGCATGGATGGGCCGCCCATACCGCCGATGCGGCGCGAGATATGTTTCGCCTTGGCGTCGCCAGTTTCACGAGCGATCGTCCCGACCTGGCGATTGCTGCCAAACGTGGCTGAAGCAGCCTCATAGGCCGGCAGACACAGGGTTTGTCATCTTCCTGAAACACGAGTCTGGTTTTGGAATAGGCAAGGCTAGGATAGGGCACGGACATAGAGTTCGTGAATGAAAACATGGACACCCGGCGATTCCGCACACTGTTCATTTCTGACGTGCACCTCGGTTCGAAAGCCGCCAAGGCGGATTTTCTGCTCGACTTTCTCCGTCATCACGACGCTGATACCATTTTCCTGGTCGGCGACATCGTGGATGGCTGGCGCCTCAAGCGGAGCTGGTATTGGCCACAGGACTGTAACGACGTCGTGCAGAAGCTGCTGCGCAAGGCGCGCAAGGGCACGCGGATCGTCTATATCCCTGGCAATCACGACGAATTCCTGCGCGATTTCCCCGGAATGCACTTCGGCGGCATCGAGGTGGCGCAACGCGCCATGCATGAAACGGCCGACGGCAAGAAATATCTGGTCCTGCATGGCGACGAATTCGACGTCGTCGTCCGCAACGCCCGGCTGCTCGCCTATCTCGGCGACTGGGCCTACGACATGGCGATCCTGATCAATATCGGCCTTGCCGCCGTGCGCCGCCGCCTGAACATGCCCTATTGGTCGTTCTCGGCTTGGGCAAAGCTGCAGGTCAAGCACGCCGTCAACTTCATCGGCGAATTTCAGCGCGTCGTTGCCGAAGAAGCCAAGCGCAACGACGCCGATGGCGTCATCTGCGGTCACATCCATCACGCCGTCATCGAGGACCTCGATGGCGTGCGCTACATCAATACCGGCGACTGGGTGGAAAGCTGCACGGCGATCGCCGAGCACGAGGACGGCACCTTCGAGCTGATTACCTGGCGGAGTATTCTCGAGACGCAGCCGGTTGGCTCGCCTATCGAGGAAATGCCGCGACCGCTCGGCGCTCAGGCCGCGTGACCATCCGCGGCTCTTCACAGGCTTGATAATAGCCTGTCATAATTATTGATCGCTGCAAAACCGCGTCAGCTTCGGATTTTTCCGAAACGTTACGGTTTTGGCCATTTCTCGCCATAGTCGTATTCTCGATAGCATGGTAGGGACGAGTAAGTTCCCTTCAGGTCTGTCATGATTCCCGCGATCAAGTCCTTCCAGGGCGAGGGTGCGCCTCCCTATTTCCGTTTGCGCGCCGCCTTGTCCTATTGTGCCCCGTTGTTCGTCAACGGCATTGCCGTACCGTTCTTTCCCGTCTGGCTGGCGGGGCTGAATTTCAACGATCATGAGATCGGTCTCGTGATCGCCATCCCCATGGTCGTGCGCGTCCTCGTGACGCCCGTCATCGCCGTGCTCGCCGATCATATGACCGAGCGTGCCGATGTGCTGTTATGGTCGGGCGCCTTGTCGCTTCTGACTGCCATCGCGCTCTACTGGACCAGCGACTTCTGGCCGGTGCTTCTCGTCTACGGCATACAGGGCGCCACCTATGCGCCCTACGTGCCGGTGGTCGAATCCATTGCCATGTCGGGCGTCCGCCGCTGGGGCTTCGATTACGGCTCGATGCGGGTATGGGGATCGATCACCTTCATCCTGGCAACCCTTCTTGGGGGCCAGCTGATCGGCATGTGGGGCGGGGCAACCGTATTGCCTGTCATGGTCGCGGGCTTCATTCTGACGACGCTGATGGGCTTCTTCGCGCCGCGTATCGGGCCGACGCGCCGGCGCAACCAGCCGATCAACCTGCAGTCACCGACCGGCAACCTTCGCTCGCCGCAATTGCTCATCACCATGATCGGAGTGTCGGTGCAGCAGTCGAGCCACGCGATGCTTTATACATTCGCCTCAATCTATTGGCGCAAGCTTGGCTTTTCCGGCGCGGAGATCGCCGTCCTCTGGAGCATCGGCGTTACGGCCGAGGTGATGGTTTTCTTCCTGTCGAAGAAACTTAGCCGACGCTTCAGTGCGTGGACGCTCATCTTTTTCGGTTCGACCATGTGCATCCTGCGCTGGATTCTGTTTCCGATCAATTTTGGCTTCTTCGGCTATTTCGTGCTCCAGTGTTTTCATTCCTGCACCTATGCCTGCGTCCATACCGGCGTTCAGCGGCGCATCGTTGCATCTGTCCACGAGGCGCAGGAGTCATCGGCCCAGGGCGCCTATTACTTCTATAACGGCATGTTCCTGGGCTTGATGACGCTGGCATCCGGCTATCTCTATGCCTGGCTGGATCTGGCGAGTTACTATGTCATGGCCGGCACTGCCGCGCTCGGGCTTGCCATGGTCATTTTCGCGTATGGGCTGCAAGCCAGAAAGCCGGCAATCGGCGGAGATGCTCACGGCGTCTCCTAACGCGGTGCAACAAATTCATTTGGATATCAAAAAACCGTGACATATGTTGGCGCCGGCCCGAGATGGAGATTCCATGCACAGTCGGTGTATTAAGCGTTATCATGCGGACTCTCCGAGTCGGCGTATGTTGTGGCAGATTTGAAAGACGCATGAGTTTGAAAGCAGCCGAACAAAGCTCCGATGCACCGAAGATCGATGATGCGCCCGAGGGTGCAGGCCATCGCTATCGGCTGGAGGGCAATTGGCGCAGTGCGAATGTCCACGGCGTGTTGCGGCAGATCGAGCAACTGTCCAAGCGCAGTTCCGGCGGCGAAGTCGTGATCGATCTTTCCGGCCTTTCGGACGTCGATACGGCCGGTGCGCTCCTGATCCGCCGACTGAAGGAAAGCCAGGAAGCCCATAAGGCGCACGTCACGATCGAGGGTTCCAATCCGCATATCGATGAGTTGCTGACCGCATTCGATGCGTATCCTGACGATGAGACTGCGACACGTAAGTCGAAGAAATCGCTGGCGGAGCGTGTTTTCGCGCCTATCGGCGAAAGCGTTTACGAGATCTGGGGCAATCTAGTTGCCGCCATGTATATTTTGGGCTCGGCCGTGCGGGGCGCCCAGCTCAAGTTCGGGCGCGGCAGCGGTGTTTCACCGGCCTCAATCATCAACCAGATTGATCACATGGCGGTGCGCGCCGTTCCGATCATTCTGCTGATGTCGTCGCTGATCGGCGCGATCATTGCCCAGCAAGGCGCTTTCCAGCTGCGCTATTTCGGCGCGGAAATCTTCGTGGTCGATCTCGTCGGCATCCTGCAGCTGCGCGAAATCGGCGTGCTTCTGACCGCGATTATGATTGCCGGCCGTTCCGGCAGCGCGATTACTGCCGAAATCGGCTCCATGAAGATGCGAGAGGAAGTGGACGCGCTGAAGGTCATGGGCCTCAACCCCATCGGTGTCCTCATTTTCCCGCGGCTGGTGGCGCTGACGGTTGCGTTGCCGCTGCTGACTGTCATTGCCAACTTCGCCGCGCTTTTCGGTGCCGCCCTGGTGTCCTGGGCCTATTCCGGCATCACCTTTGCGACCTTCATCTCGCGTCTGCATGAGGCCGTCAGCCTTTCGACGATCATTTCCGGCATGATCAAGGCGCCGTTCATGGCGTTGGTCATCGGCATCGTTGCGGCGGTCGAGGGATTGAAGGTCGGAGGCAGTGCCGAGTCTCTCGGTCAGCACGTCACCTCGTCTGTGGTGAAGTCGATCTTCGTCGTCATCCTGATGGACGGGCTTTTCGCCATGTTCTACGCAGCAATCGACTTCTGAGGGACGGCAAGAATGAGCGCGCTTCACTCGGAAATCCCATTGGAAAAAGATGAGCAAGGCCGTGACATCGTGCTGTCGGCGCGGGACGTCACTGTCGGTTTCGGATCGAAAATCGTCCTCGATAAGTTGAACCTCAACATTTATCGCGGTGAAATCCTCGGCTTCGTTGGCGCTTCCGGCGCCGGCAAGTCCGTGCTGTTGCGCACGGTGCTGCGGCTGCTGCCGCGCCGTTCGGGCAAGATCGAGATTCTTGGCGAAGATTACGACAAGCTCGACGAGCAGGACCGCAATCGGCTCGACATGCGGCTCGGCGTTCTCTTCCAGCAGGGAGCGCTGTTTTCCTCGCTGACCGTCAAGGAAAACATCCAGGTGCCGATGCGGGAGTATCTGGACCTGCCGAAAGAAATGATGGACGAGCTGGCGCTGATGAAGATCCGCATGGTGGGTCTCGCAGCTGACGCCGCCGACAAATATCCGTCTGAACTTTCGGGCGGCATGATCAAGCGCGCGGCCCTTGCCAGAGCTCTGGCGCTCGATCCCGACCTCGTTTTCCTCGATGAGCCAACCTCGGGCCTCGATCCGATCGGCGCCTCTGAGTTCGACGAGCTGATCGCCAAGCTGCGCGACACGCTCGGTCTCACCGTTTATATGGTGACACACGACCTCGACAGCCTGTTTTCCGTCTGCGACCGTATTGCTGTCCTCGGACAGAAGCGGGTATTGGTGGAAGGCACGGTTGAGGACATGCTCGCCTGTGATGACCCCTGGGTGCAATCCTATTTCAGGGGCAAGCGTGCACGTTCGATCGTGCCGCGGGAAGACATCAGAGGACATAACGACAAAGGCGCAAGCGCCCACAGCCGCGAGAAGTGACTGGAGACAATGGAAACCAAAGCCAATTACACGATCGTCGGGTTCTTCACGCTGCTTGTCATCGCGGCGGCCTTCGGTTTCGTCTACTGGATGGCGGAATACGGCCGCGGCGGTCCGATGGTCGAGCTTGTCGTGCGCATTCCCGGTTCGGCGAATGGTTTGAGTGTCGGCTCGCCGGTCCGTTTCAACGGCATTCAGGTCGGCTCGGTGCAGGGGCTGTCGATCGATGCCGATGACCCCAATTATTCGCTGGCTTTCACGCAGGTCCGTGCGGATGCGCCGGTCTATACCTCCACCAAGGCCATTCTCGAGATCCAGGGCCTGACTGGTGCTGCCTATATCGAGCTTTCCGGCGGCCGCAATGGCGACGAAAACATCCTGAAGCGCTCGATCGATACCGGTAAGCGAGCGGTGTTGCTCGCCGATCAGTCGAGCGTCACCAACCTGCTGACGACGGCCGACAAGATTTTGAACCGCGCCAACGACACGATCGGCGACATTCAGGGCTTCATTTCCGATTCTCGCGGACCTTTGACCGATACCGTGCGAAACGCCCAGAAATTCTCCAAGGCCATCGCCGACAATTCGGACAATATCGACAAGTTCCTGGCAAGCGTCGGGCAGCTCTCCGATACTTTCAAGACGGTTTCGGTCCGCGTCGACTCGACACTGGATGCGGTTGAGAAGCTGGTGCGTGCGGTCGATGCCCAGAAGGTCAACGACGTCATCGCCAATGCCGACAAGATCACGGCGAACGTGGCGGATGCGACGACCGATCTCAAGGCGACGATTGCAAGTTTCAAGCAGACCGCCGACACCTACAACGCCTTCGGCCAGAAGGCGCAGCAGACGCTGGATCGCGTCGATCAGATCGTCGCGTCGATCGATCCGGCCAAGGTCAAGGGATCGGTTGACGATGTTGCCGAGGTGACGAAGCAGGCCCGCGCGGCGGTGGCCTCGATCCGCGATGTCGCCAATTCGGTGGCGGCGCACCAGCAGGATATCGATCAGACGATCGCCAATGCCCGGGACATTTCCACCAAGCTCAATGCGGCTTCCGGCAAGGTTGACGGCATCCTGACGAAGGTCGATTCGCTGCTTGGCAACGACAGCACGCAATCGCTGTTTGCCGAAGCCAAGGATACGCTCGAATCCTTCAAGAAGATGGCTGACAATCTCAATTCCCGCATCGGTCCGATCGCGGACAATCTGCAGCGGTTTTCGAGCACCGGCCTGCGCGATGCCCAGTCCCTCATCAACGACATGCGGGGCACGGTTGACAATCTGAACACGACAATCACTAATTTCGATAAGAATCCACAGCGATTGATCTTCGGCGGTGATACGGTCAAGACTTATGACGGCCGCGCGCGGCATTGATGAATAGCGATATCTGGTCTCCAGGGGATAAGCGAAATATGGTCGGTTGCGTGTCGAGTGAGGGTCATCAGGTGTGGAAAGCTGTGATCGCATTGCCGTTGCTCGCAGCCTTGCTCGGGGGCTGTGGGAGCACGAATAGCGATACCTACGATCTTTCCGCCTCGGTGAAGGCGAACGGGCCTTCGGTGAAGAACCGGCAGATCCTCATACCAACGCCTACCGCGTTGCAGGCGCTGGACAGCAATCAGATCGTCATCCGCGTATCGCCTTCGGAAATCCAGTATCTCGGCAAGTCGCAGTGGAGCGACAAGCTGAGCAAGATGGTGCAGTCGAAGCTGGTCGAAGCCTTCGAAAATACCGGCAAGCTCGGCGGCGTCGGCGTGCCGGGGCAGGGCCTTGCCATCGACTATCAGATCGTCACCGATATCAGGTCCTTCGAGATCAGTGCGGTCGGCGGCCAGAAGACGGCGACCGTCGAGATCTCGGAAAAGATCCTGAATGATCGCACCGGCACAGTGAAGGCGCAGAATGTCTTCCGCAAGGTCGTGTCGGTCAGCGGCGGCAGCAATCCCGATTTCGTGCGGGCGCTCGACGCGGCATTCGCCGGCGTCACCAGTGAACTTGTCGATTGGACATTGCGCTCGCTGTAAAGAGAGCGCTAGCGTTCCATCAGCTCTTTCAGCGTCTTCAGATCACGCATGACATGTGCGGCGTCGGCTGCGAATTGCGCCTCTTCCATGCTTGGCGGCTGCGGCACCGTGAACATGATCTCTCGCCAATCGTGTTCCGATCAGGAGATGCACGATCTTCGCGCCCATGGTCGACGGGATGATTTCCTCCTCTATATCACTCTTCTGGAGCGGCGATCGGCGGAGCGATCGTCGGTTCGGAAACGGATGAATCTCGAATTCCGCAACATTGTTGCACAGTTCTGCGAAGAGAACGATTCACGGCTGTCGGAGGCTTGCCGTTTTCCGTCCGGAGTGCAACAAAAGCCCCCAACGCAGGGCTGTCGCCGGTCGCGTTTCGTGTCGGCGGCATTGCGTGACATCGGATGTTGCTGCGCCTTCCGGGTCTTCAGGGTGGGGCCGGGTGCAGTCAACGACTCATTGGAGGATTGTCGTGGAAAAGGCAGAAATCGGGCTGATCGGTCTCGCTGTGATGGGATCGAATCTGGCGCTCAACATTGCTGAAAAGGGCAACAAGATCGCGGTTTTCAACCGTACGCCGCAGGTGACGGATGAATTCTACGCCAATGCCGGCGCGCTCAAGGACAAGATCATTCCTTGCAAGACGATCGAGGAATTCGTCGAAGCGATCCGTCCGCCGCGGCCGATCATCATCATGATCAAGGCCGGCGAACCGGTCGACCAGCAGATGGCGGCGCTGCAGCCGCATCTCGACAAGGGCGACATCATGATCGACGCCGGCAATGCCAATTTCCGCGACACGATCGCCCGTTTCGACCGCCTGAAGGATACCGGCTTGACCTTTATCGGCATGGGTGTTTCCGGTGGCGAGGAAGGTGCGCGCCATGGTCCGTCGATCATGGTCGGCGGCACGGAAGACTCCTACAAGCGCGTCGAGAAGGTGCTGACCTCGATTGCGGCCAAGTACAATGACGATCCATGCGTCGCCTGGCTCGGCAATGACGGCGCCGGCCATTTCGTCAAGACCATCCACAACGGCATCGAATATGCCGACATGCAGATGATCGCCGAGATCTACGGCATTCTGCGCGATGGCCTCGGCAAGAGCGCCGCTGAGATTAGCGGCATTTTCGGTGACTGGAACAAGGGCCGCCTCAACTCCTATCTCATCGAGATCACCGAGAAGGTTCTTGCCGCCAAGGACCCAGCGACCGGCAGCGCCATGCCCGACGTCATCCTCGATAAGGCTGGCCAGAAGGGTACCGGCAAGTGGTCCGCCATCGAAGCCCAGAACATGGGCATCCCGGCAACCGCCATCGAAGCCGCCGTCGCCGCCCGCAGCCTGTCGGCTCTGAAGAGCCAGCGTGAGGCCGCCGAGAAGATCTTCGGCACGCCGGACTACAAGTTCCCGATCGCCTTCGGCTCCGATCTGCTGAAGGATCTCGAGCTTGCGCTGTTCGCCGCCAAGATCGGCGCTTATGCGCAGGGCTTTGCCGTGATGGCAGAGGCTTCGAAGGAGTTCAACTGGTCGCTGCCGATGCCTGTGATCGCCAAGATCTGGCGTGCCGGCTGCATCATCCGCTCGCAGTTCCTCGACGAGATCACCAGCGCCTTTACCAAGACCCCGGATGCGGCGAACCTGATCGTCACGCCGGCCTTTGCCGAGATGGTCAAGGAATCGATCCCGTCGCTGCGCCGCATCGTTTCGGCCGCGACCGCCGCCGGCCTGCCGGTTCCGGCGCTGGCGTCGGCTCTGACCTATTTCGATGCCTATCGCCAGGCTCGTGGTACGGCCAACCTGATCCAGGCTCAGCGCGACTTCTTCGGCGCGCACGGCTTCGATCGCGTCGACGGCAAGGACATTCACCACGGCCCGTGGGGCAGTGGCGCCCAGGGCTGAGGCGCCGTTTGCGCTTCAATAGGGAAAGCTCGCCGGACCCGTCGGGTGAGCTTTCCCGGTCTTCAATTCGTCCGGCCAAACAGGCTTGCTGATGCTTTGCAGCAGTTCCGGTTCTATGCCGTCGATTCGGGCTATGACGGCCTTGGCCAGTTCGCGGCCGCCGTGGCGAACGTCCTCGTAGATCGTAATGATCTCGGGGCGAATCCAGTTCAGGACATCGGTGGATTGCTTGGCGACCATGTCGATGTCGCGACCAAGGCGGAAGCCAGCCGCTTCGATGCCGGCATTGACGGCGATGGCCCCGCCGCCGCTGGAGCAGACGATACCATCAGGCGGATGCGGGGAGCGCATCAATGCCTCGACGCTGTCGCGGATATCGGCGAGCGGGGCGTCTGTCGTGACCCTCAAGGGGATTTCTTCGGCGCCATGCTGGTGGAGGCCGATCTGGAAGCCGATGCGGGTGTGTGAATAGTAGGTGAGCTTGCTGGCGGGCTGCAGCAGCGCCAGGCGGCGGCGGCCCTTGGCCACTAGCGCGCGCACAGCCTCCTGGGTGAAGGCCTCGTTGTCGAAATCGTGGAAGGGGTGAACGATGCCCATGTCCGTCCGCCCATGCGTGGCGAAGGGCAGGCCGCGTTCGTGCATCAATCGAACGCGGGGATCGTCCGGCTCCGTTCGCGATATGATGACGCCGTCTGCGGAGCCGGTGTCGAGAATGTAGCGCACTGGAACCAGCGGATCCTTGCTATGCGAATGCGGTGTGACCACCAGGTGATATTGCGTGCCCGTCAGAACCTCCGAAATGCCGAAAACCATCTGGCTCGTAAAGCCCATGATTTCCTCGTCGATGCTCAAGACCAGCGCAATGACATTGGTCTTGCCGGTTCTGAGACGCACGCCGGCACGGTTGGGCTGATAACCCAGTTGACGGGCGACCATGCGCACCCGTTCCTTGGTCTCAGCACCGATATCGGGAGCATCCTTCAGCGCGCGTGAAACGGTGGTAATTCCAAGTCCCGTCATGAAGGCGATCGTCTTCAATGTCGGCCGCTCGGGAGCCGATTGCGCGCCGCTCCCTGAAATTTTCTTATTGTCCATTTCGATCAAGCTCGCCTCCTGGCCGCCTCCCGCGACCAATCCGCTTATATTGCCGATACCCGCTCCGCAAGCATAGGCGCAATGCGGTTCCTCCTTCACCCGTGTAAGAAACTGTAACGATACAGTTTGAATGTCGAGCGATATTTTAGCTGGGCGTGACGATGGTGTTCCTATGGTTGCGCTGGGTGATGGAATTCGGCAATCTCTTGGCCTCAAGGCGATGCGATATCGATCGTTTCCGGAAATCTACATAAGATATAATTATATCAATGGTTTGTATGTTTTTCACTCAAAATTGTCGCGGCCTCTATGCGTTGCGTGGATATATGCTCCACAAGCTAAATATAATCAGGAATTGCATAATTTTGCTCCGGTGAAAATTTTCCGGATAGGCGGTTGCGCGTCGAAAATGATTCGACTAGGTTTTTCCGGCAACGTTTCAGTGAGGGAGGAGAACTCATGAATATTCGTTTGGTGGCCGCCGCTTTGCTCGCATCTGTCGCGATTCCGGCCTTCTCAGCAAACGCGACTGATCTCGAAGTGACGCATTGGTGGACATCGGGCGGTGAAGCTGCTGCCGTAAAGGTCCTGGCGGAGCAGTACAATGGTCTAGGTGACAACCACTGGGTCGACGGCGCGATCGCCGGGTCGGGTTCGACCGCGACGCCGCTGATCGTCAGCCGCATTCTGGGCGGCAATCCGATGGGCGCGACGCAGCTCAACACGGGCCGCGACGCTGAAGAGCTCGTCAAGGCAGGCCTGATGACCGATCTGACGGATCTCGCGGAGAAAGAGCACTGGAAGGATATCATTCGCCCAGCGAGCCTGCTGGCTTCGTGCACCTACGAAGGCCGTGTCTATTGCGTACCGCTCAATATTCACTCCTGGCAGTGGATGTGGGTCAACCGCCATGTCTTCGAAGACAATGGCATGAAGGTTCCGGCCAACTGGGATGAGTTCGTAGCCGACGCACCGAAGCTGCGCGAAAAGGGCATCGTTCCGCTTGCGACCGGCGCCCCGTGGCAGGTCGATGGCATGCGCAGCGTCATGCAGATCGGCATTGGCGGCAAGGAAACCTATCTGGCGATCTACCAGAAGAAAGACGCAGATGCCGTGAAGAGCCCCGAAAACCGCAAGGTTTGGGACGCTTTCGCGCAGGCTCGCGATCTGGTTGACGAGAGCTATTCCGGCCGCGACTGGAACGTTGCCACCAACATGGTCATCACAGGCAAGGCTGCCGCGCAGATCATGGGCGACTGGGCGCAGGGCGAGTTCGGCGTCGCCAAGCAGGTTGCCGGCAAGGATTACGACTGCCTGCCGGGTCTCGGCTTCAATGGCTTGCTCGATACCGGCGGCGACAGCTTCTACTTCCCGAAGAACAGCAATCCCGACATCACCAAGGCGCAGCTCGAGCTTGCGAGCATGCTGGTTTCCAAGGAAACCCAGGTGAAGTTCAACCTTGCCAAGGGCTCACTGCCGGTCCGTGGCGATATCGATCTGAGCGCGGCCAGCAGCTGCATGAAGAAGGGTCTGGAAATCCTGAAGAACCCGGACAACGTGGTGCCGGGTGTCACTCAGCTGATCGACCCCGATACGCGCGGCCAGATGACCGATCTCGGGCTGCAGTTCTTCTCGTCGAAGATGACCGTGGATGAGGCGATCGAAAAGCAGGCCGCCATCTTCAAGCAAGCCCAGTAAGCAGACGACCATCCTATCAATCGCGATGGCCGATACCGGAACAGGCGAGAGTTTTCGCCTGTTCCGATGAAGCCACCAACGGAGGTATCGATGGCTAACGCTGTCCGGCCACTGGGTCTGTTCCGCAACCTCAATGCGAAGATCGCCGCCATTCCGATGGTGCTGACCGTGATCGTCGTCTTTGTCGGCTGCACGCTCTGGACCGTCATCTATTCGTTCACGGATTCAAGACTGCTGCCGAGCTCCAATTTCGTCGGCCTGGCGCAGTATCAGCGCCTGTGGGGTACCGATCGCTGGAACGTTTCGATCGGCAATCTAGCCACCTACGGCGTTCTCAGCCTGATTTTCTCGTTCGTCGTCGGCTTCGTTCTGGCCGTGCTGATGGATCAGAAGATCCGCTTCGAGAATACGTTCCGAACCATTTTCCTCTACCCCTTTGCCCTGTCCTTCATCGTGACCGGCCTAGTCTGGCAATGGATACTTGATCCAGCGCTCGGGCTGCCCAAGCTGGCGCAGGATATGGGATTCACGTGGTTCAATTTCGCGCTGCTCGGCAATCAGAAGACCGTGCTCTATGCACTCGTCATTGCCGGTCTCTGGCAGGGCACCGGTCTCGTGATGGTGCTGATGCTGGCGGGGCTGCGCGGGATCGACGGCGAGATCTGGAAGGCCTCGCGGGTTGACGGCATCCCGGCCTGGCGGACCTATATTTTCGTCGTTATTCCGATGATGCGCGGCGTCTTCGTCACCACGCTCGTCATTGTCGCTTCGGGCATCGTGCGCGTCTACGATCTGGTGGTCGCCATGACCGCAGGGGGGCCGGGCTTCGCATCCGAAATGCCGGCAAAATACGTCTACGATTTCATGTTCCAGCGTTCGAACCTTGGGCAGGCGCTTGCCGCCTCCACGGTCATGCTGGTCACCGTGTTCATCTTCGTCGTGCCGTGGGCTCTCTATGAGTTCCGCCAGAAGCGCAGATAAGGGAGGCATCAAATGGCACTTGCCGCCACCATCGAGCCTTCGGGCGCAAAACCAAAGCGCCGCTTCGCGCCGCGCACCATCATGCTCTACGGCATTCTCGGACTTGCAGCGCTCTACTACGTGCTGCCGCTCTACGTGATGATCGTCACCTCGCTCAAGGGCATGCCTGAGATACGCATGGGCAATATCTTCGCGCCGCCCGTGGAAATCACCTTCGAACCCTGGGTGAAAGCCTGGTCGCAGGCCTGCACCGGGCTTTACTGCCACGGCATCCAGGTCGGCTTCTGGAATTCGGTGAAGATCCTCGTTCCAAGCGTCATCGTCTCGATCGCCGTCGCCTCGGTCAACGGCTATGCGCTCGCCAACTGGCGCTTCAAGGGATCGGAAGTCTTCTTTACGATCCTGCTGTTCGGCGCTTTCATCCCCTACCAGGTCATGCTCTATCCGCTGGTGATGGTGCTGCGCGAACTCGGCCTGTTTGCCACCCTTGGCGGCATCGTGCTCGTGCATACGATCTTCGGCATGCCGATCAACACGCTGCTTTTCCGCAATTATTTCGCCTCGCTTCCGCCTGAGCTCTTCAAGGCGGCGCGCGTCGATGGCGCGGGTTTCTGGCAGATCTTCCTGCGCATCATGCTGCCGATGTCGCTGCCGATCTTCGTCGTCGGCATCATCATCCAGATCACCGGCATCTGGAACGACTTCCTGTTCGGCGTGATTTTCGCCGGCACGCAGAATTATCCGATGACGGTGCAGCTCAACAATGTCGTCAACGCCGTGCAGGGTGTGAAGGAATACAACGTCAACATGGCCGCAACGCTGCTGACCGGCGCGGTGCCGCTTATCGTCTATTTCGTGTCCGGACGGCTCTTCGTCCGGGGCATCGCCGCCGGCGCAGTGAAGGGTTGATCCATGAACAGCAGCGTTTCCATCAAAGACCTTTCGCTGAACTTCGGTGCGGTCAACGTCCTGAAAAATCTCAATCTCGAGATCAATGACGGCGAGTTCCTGGTGCTTCTCGGTTCCTCGGGTTGTGGCAAGTCCACCTTGCTCAATTGCATTGCCGGCCTGCTCGATATCAGCGAGGGGCAGATCTTCATCAAGGGCAAGAACGTCACCTGGGAGGAGCCCAAGGATCGCGGCATCGGCATGGTGTTCCAGTCCTATGCGCTCTATCCGCAGATGTCGGTCGAGAAGAACCTTTCCTTCGGCCTGCGCGTCGCCAAGGTGCCGGGAGACGAGATCAACAAGCGCATCGCCCGCGCGGCAGAGATCCTGCAGATCGAGCCGCTCCTGAAGCGCAAGCCGGCCGAGCTTTCCGGCGGTCAGCGTCAGCGCGTCGCGATCGGCCGCGCGCTTGTGCGCGACGTCGATGTCTTCCTCTTCGACGAGCCGCTGTCGAACCTCGATGCCAAGCTGCGCTCGGAGCTGCGTGTCGAAATCAAGCGGCTGCACCAGTCGCTGAAGAATACGATGATCTACGTCACCCACGATCAAATCGAGGCTCTAACGCTCGCCGACCGCATCGCCATCATGAAAAACGGTGTCATCATGCAGCTCGATGATCCCACGACGATCTACAACGAGCCGCGCAATCTCTTCGTGGCTGGCTTCATCGGATCGCCTTCGATGAACTTCCTGAAGGGCGAGTTGGTGAACCGCGAGGGTAAGGTCGTTTTCGCCACCAATGACGTGCTGTTCTCCCTTGATGGCTACAAGGCTGGGGAAGCGTTGCAGGCAGGCCGCAAGGTCGTGCTGGGCGTCCGTCCCGAGCACATCAAGGTCAATGAGGAGGCGGCGGCCGGCGCAGAAGTCCACAATGCAACAGTCGACATCGAGGAGCCGATGGGCGCCGACAATCTGCTGTGGCTGAAGCATGCCGGCCACACCATGTCGGTGCGCGTCAATGGCGCGCGCCGGTTTGGCGCCGGTTCTGCCGTGAAGCTCGGCTTTGACATGTCTCTCGCATCACTCTTTGATGCGCAGACCGAACTCAGAATTTGATCCATGCAAGGAGGCGGCCTTGCCGCCTCCGCCTTACTGCGGTCCGGGAGGTCCGATGTCGTCTTCGCTCAATGATAATTTCGCCGTCGATCTCGCCGGTTTGTGGAGGCTGACGTCTCCCGATAGCGATCATTCGCTCTCCATGTCTCTGCCCGGTGATATCCACACGGCCCTGAATGCGGAAGGGCTTATCCCCGATCCCTATTTCGCGCGCAATGAAGAGGTCGTGCAATGGGTCGCCAAACAGGATTGGGAGCTGACGCGCAGCTTCACGCTCGATGATGTCGGCGGCGACTGGTATCTTGATATCGACTATCTCGACACCGTCGCCAGCGTCTATGTCAACGATGCACTGGTATTGGAGGCAAACAACTGCTTCCAGCGTTATCGTCCCGATGTCTCGAAAGCGTTGAAGGCAGGCGAGAATACCATTCGTATCGTCCTGCATTCGAGCATTTCGGCAGGCGCGGCGCTGCAAGAAAAGCAGCCTTTTTATATTCCCTATAGCACCGGCAACTCGCCGATCCCGAATGGCAATATGCTGCGCAAGCCGCAGTGCCATTTTGGCTGGGACTGGAACATTGCGATCGCGCCGCTTGGCCTCTATGGCACCATCGCACTGAAGAAGCTCGAGATCGCACGCATCGAGAACGTCGTCAGCCAGCAGGTTCACAACGACGACGGCTCTGTCGATCTCAAGGTCACGGTCGCCTTGTTTGCCAAGGGAGCCGGCATCGCGCAGCTCTATTTCTCGCTCGATGACGCGCGGGTGCGCCTGGACGTTGGGGTCAATGCCGGTGAAACGTCGATCACGCACTTCTTCCATGTCGACAAGCCCAAGCTCTGGTGGCCGGCAGGAAATGGCGAGCAGGCGCTTTATGCCTTGTCCGTGGAAACCAATTTCGAGACCGTCACGCGGCAGATCGGTCTACGCACGGTTGAACTGATCACCACCGAGGATGAAGCGGGCAGCCGTTTTGCGTTGAAGGTCAATAGTCGCGAGATCTTTGCCCGCGGGGCTAACTGGATTCCTGCCGACGCACTGTTTTCACGTTCCAAGCCGGAGCTGACGGCGGATCTGCTGCAATCGGCCGTTGATGCCAATATGAACGTCATCCGCGTCTGGGGCGGCGGCTTCTACGAGCATGACTGGTTCTACGACATCTGCGATCGACTTGGCCTGATGGTGTGGCAGGACTTCATGTTCGCCTGCAATCTCTATCCGTCGACGGGCGATTTCCTTGATAATGTCGAGGAAGAGGTGGACTATCAGGTTCGCAGGCTTGCGACGCACCCCTCGATCGTTCTCTGGTGCGGCGACAATGAGCTGGTGGGCGCGCTCACCTGGTTTGAGGAATCCCGCAAAGATCGCGATCGCTATCTCGTCTCCTACGACCGCCTGAACAGGACGATCGAGCGGGCAATGAAGAAGGCATTGCCGGATGCGATCTGGTGGCCGTCGAGCCCTGCCTCCGGCTATCTCAATTTCGGCGACGCCTGGCATGCCGATGGCTCGGGCGACATGCATTACTGGTCGGTCTGGCACGAGAACAAGTCCTTCGACAATTATCGGTCCGTGCGGCCGCGCTTCTGCTCGGAATTCGGTTTCCAGTCCTATACCTCGCTGCCCGTCATCAAGACCTATGCCGAGGCGAAGGATATGAATATCGCCTCTCCGGTCATGGAGCTGCATCAGAAGAATGCCGGTGGCAACGAGCGCATCGCCGGCACGATGTTCCGCTATTTCCGCTTCCCGAAGGATTTTCCGAACTTCGTCTATCTGAGCCAGGTGCAGCAGGGCCTCGCGATCAAGACGGCGGTGGAATATTGGCGGTCGCTGAAGCCGCATTGCATGGGCACCATCTACTGGCAGCTCAACGACACCTGGCCCGTGGCATCGTGGTCGAGCCTCGATTACGGCGGCCGCTGGAAGGTGATGCACTATCTGGTGCGGCGCTTCTTCCAGCCGGTATCCGTCGCGGCAATTCCGTCGGAGGATGGCAAGACAATCCGATTTTCTCTCGTCAACGACACCAATGCGGATGTCACGGCCGATATTTCCGTTTCGCTGCTGAAGCTTGACGGCGAGCGCGTGCTGCTGACGACGGCGCATGCCGTCTGCACGCCGAATGTGGCTGTCACGGCCTTGTCGATCGATGTGGATCAGGTGCCCTCCGATTGCCTGCTGGCGTGGCGTTTCACCGCATCGAATGGAATGGGCGGCGAGGGGCACTATGTCCACGGTACCTACAAGGCGCTCGAACTTCAGCCCGCCGGCCTGACCGTATTGCGGGAGGAGAAAGAGGAGAACGGGACGGTGGAGCTCACCGTCACCGCCAAGGGACTTGCGCTATTCGTGATGATCGAGAGCGAAGTCGAGGGACGTTATTCCGACAACGCCTTCGATCTTGCCACAGGTGAAAGCCGCCGCATCGTCTTCACGCCCGCCAAGCCCGTTGCGGGTGGGGTCCCTGCATTCCGCATCTATGATTTGCAATCCAGCCAGTCGGTTGACAGCCAGTAGGCGAGATTGAGCTATCGCGTCGCAGTGGCGGCGCTTTCGGGGCCACAAGCCCAAGACAGACGGCCCGGAGGCCATTGGAGGAGTATCGATGACGAAACTTGGATTTCAGCTTTATAGCGCCCGCAATTTCCAGCCTTATTCGGAGATCTTCGTAAAGCTCGGCAAGGCCGGCTATGCCGAGGTGGAAGGCTTCGGCGGCATCTATGCCGATCTCGACGAAACCGGTCTCAAGACCCTGCGCGCCGAGCTCGACAAGAACGGTCTGACCATGGCGAGCGGCCATTTCAGCCCGGATTTCCTCGATGGTGAAGTGCAGAAGTCGCTCACCATCGCCAAGACCCTCGGTATGGATTCGATCTATGCCCCGCATATCGGCGCCGACGAGCGTCCGAAGGATGCTGCCGGCTGGCGTGCTTTTGGCAAGCGCCTGCAGGAAATGAGCAAGCCTTACAAGGATGCGGGTTTTGAATTCGGCTGGCACAACCACGACTTCGAATTCGTCAAGCAGGCGGACGGCTCGCTGCCGATCGAGCAGATCTTCGAGGCCGCCCCGGATATTTCCTGGGAAGCAGACATCGCCTGGGTCATCCGTGGCGGCGGCGATCCCTTCGCCTGGATCGAAAAGCTCGGTCCGCGTATCACGGCGGTTCACGTCAAGGACATCGCGCCGGCTGGCGAAAACAAGAACGAAGACGGCTGGGCCGATGTCGGTCACGGTACGGTTCCGTGGGCAAAGCTGCTCAAGGCGCTGACCGGCACCAAGGCCAAGCACTTCGTCGTCGAACATGACAATCCGAGCGACGTCGATCGCCTGATCACGCGCTCCATCGCATCCTTCAAGAGCTTTTGAGGCACTTCCACATGGCTAAGGAACTTGGCGTCGGCATCATCGGATGCGGCAATATCTCAACCACCTATTTCTCGCTCGCCCCGCTCTTCAAGGGTCTGAAGGTACTGGCTTGCGCTGATATCAACATGGAAGCGGCGCGTGCGCGCGCCGAGGAATACAAGGTCAAGGCCCAGACCATCGACGAGCTGCTCGCCAATGATGAGCTCGACGTCATCGTCAACCTGACCATTCCGGATGCGCATTTCCCGGTTTCGAAGCGCATCCTCGAAGCCGGCAAGCACGTCTACTCCGAAAAGCCGCTGGTGCTGACGCTGGAGCAGGGCGAGGAGCTGCGCCGCATCGCCAAGGAGAAGGGGCTTGCCGTCGGCTGCGCTCCCGATACCTTCCTCGGCGGCGCCCACCAGCTCGCGCGCAAATTCATCGATGAGGGCGGCATCGGCCGCATCACATCGGGCTCGTGCCATGTGATGAGCCCCGGCATGGAAATGTGGCATCCGAACCCGGACTTCTTCTTCCTGCCCGGCGGCGGTCCGATCCTCGATCTCGGCCCGTACTATGTCGCCAACCTGATCAACCTGATCGGTCCGGTGAAGCGCGTGGGTGCGATGACCTCCATGGCGTCGCCGACCCGCACGATCACCAGCCAGCCGCGCAATGGCGAGATCATTCCCGTGAAGACCCCGACGACGATCCAGGCTCTGCTGGAATTCGTCAGCGGCGCCCGGATCACGCTGACGGCAAGCTGGGATGTGTGGTCGCACCGCCATGCCAACATGGAGCTTTACGGCACCGAGGGTTCGCTCTACGTGCCCGATCCGAACTTCTTCGGCGGCACCGTCGAGGCAAGCGGTCGCGACAAGGAGATCAAGCCGCTGGAAAACTGGGCGCATCCCTTCGGCATCGCCAACCAGGAAAGCCCGAGCGGTGCCCGCGCCAACTACCGCACGGCCGGCCTAGCTGACATGGCGGCATCGCTGATCGACGGACGTGATGCGCGTTGCTCGCTCGATCGCACGCTGCACGGTGTCGACGTCATGACCTCGATCCTGAAGTCCGGCGAGGAGGGTCGTTTCATCGACCTGACAACGACCTGCACGCAACCGGCGGCGCTTGGCATCGCTGAGGCGCAGGCGCTCTTGAAGTAAGCGCAAGAAAAGCTAGTTTGCGCGCGGGTGAACAACCCGCGCGTTTTTTTCATCTCGAAGGAATTTCATCATGGCCTGGCAACCGGCACCCGATCGCTATTCGAAAATGAAATACAACAGGACCGGCCGTTCCGGTCTGAAGCTGCCGGCCGTCTCGCTGGGGCTCTGGCACAATTTCGGCGGCGATACGCCGCATGACCGCAAGATCGATATGTGCCGCACGGCCTTCGATCTCGGCATCACCCATTTCGACCTCGCCAACAATTACGGTCCGCCTCCCGGTAGCGCCGAGACCGCCTTCGGCGAGATCATGCGCACCGAATTCGCCGGTCTGCGCGACGAGCTGATTATCTCCTCCAAGGCCGGCTACGACATGTGGCCGGGTCCTTATGGCGAATGGGGCAGCCGCAAATATCTGATTGCCTCCTGCGACCAGAGTCTGAAGCGCATGGGCCTCGACTATGTCGACATCTTCTACTCCCACCGTTTCGATCCTGACACGCCGCTCGAGGAAACCTGCGGTGCGCTCGACCATATCGTCCGTTCGGGCAGGGCGCTTTACGTGGGGATTTCTTCCTACAATTCGCAGCGGACGCGCGAAGCTGCCGCCATTCTCAAGGACCTCGGGACGCCATGCCTCATCCATCAGCCGAGCTATTCGATGCTCAATCGCTGGGTCGAGGATGACGGTCTGGTGGATACGCTCGAAGATCTCGGCATCGGCTCCATCGTCTTCTCGCCGCTGGCGCAGGGCATGCTGACGACGAAGTATCTCGGCGGTATTCCGGACGACAGCCGCGCCGCACAGAACCACTTCCTGAAGCGCGATTTCATCCGCCCGTCTATCATCGACAATATAAGAAAGCTCAACGAGATCGCCGAAAAGCGCGGCCAGACGCTGGCGCAGATGGCGATCGCCTGGGTTCTGCGCGGCGACCGCATCACTTCCGCCCTGATCGGCGCCAGCCGCTCGTCGCAGATCGTCGATTGCGTCAAGGCGCTCGACAATCTCGATTTCACGGCAGAGGAACTGAAGCAGATCGACATCTACGCCAAAGAGGCTGACGTCAATCTCTGGGCCAAATCGGCCGAGCGGGACTGATCACATGAGACGCCCGGAACCATGTTCCGGGCGTTTTTTGTTGTTCCGGCGCTGCTATTGTCTAAATCCGCGAGAGCGTCTCATTCATGCGTTTTCGGTAAAGGCCGGGTAGCGTCTGCAACGATCGTGTTCTGCTGCAGCGCTGATCGGGAATACTCGTAAAAGATTGCCCCTCTCCATTACGCAATTGTAATTCGACTGTCAGATGCGTTTCATGTCTGTCACGATAAGAGTGCGCGCAGATTCTGAAATGAGGAAACATCAATGAAAAAAATCTTCACCGTCCTTCTTGCGGCATCCGTCCTGTCGATGCCGTTGGCTGCGACAGCGCAAGTCAAGCCGGCGCCGGCCGGCAAGCAAGCCGTTGTTGCCGAGAAGGAGGTGACGAAGAAGAAGGTCGTCGTGCGCAAGGGCGGCTGGGTAAAGGGCCGGCGTTTGTCGGCTTCCGACCGGCGCCGCGCGGTGGAAATCGACTATCGTGCCTTGCAGCTGTCCACGCCGCCGCGCGGCTATCATTGGGTTCGCATCAAGAACAATTTCCTGCTCGTCGGCATTACGAGCGGCCTGATCTCCAAGGTGCAAGAAGCCCGGTAGTTCCTAAGCGATGCTGGCTGACACGGCGAGGGTGGTCTTCGGAGCGCCCTTTTTTCATGCCCGCAAATACGAGTTGCCTGGAATCAAAAATCCCCGGCGCATGGCCGGGGATTTTCAGTATTCGCGCTTACCTCGATCTCAGCTCAGGCGGCCGGCGGCATGGGCCAGCATGGTGTAGACCTTGCCGGTGTCTGAGGTGAGGTAGGATTGCGTGACGGTGCGGTCGCGATCAGTGCGGGCAACGTCGGCAAGCAGCTTTTCGAAATCGGCAATATAGCGATCGACTGCGGTGCGGAATTCCGGCTCGCGGTCGTACTTACGCTTGATCTCGTCAAAGGTCTGCTGGCCCTTGAGCGTGTAGAGGCGGCGCGTGAACACGTCGCGTTCGCCGCGCTGGTAACGGCGCCACAGGTCGACCGACGCATCGTGATCGATGGCGCGGGCGATATCGACCGAAAGCGAGTTCAGCGATTCCACGACATGGCGCGGGTTGCGTGCGGCGGGAGCCGGTGCCTGTTCCGCCGGTGCCTTCGGTGCAGCCGGGCGTGCCGGCTGCAGGCCGGCGTTCTCGTCGCGCGAAGCGCCACGCAGGAGATCGCTGATCCAGCCGCCGCCGGCAGTTTCCTGGCGGGCTGGCGCTGCCGTTTCGACTGGGCGCTGTGGCTGTGCAGCCGGGCGCTCGGCGGGGATCGATCCGCGCAGGCCGAGGGCCTCAATGGAAGGTCGCTGTGGTTGCGGTGCAGGCCGCTGGACGGGCTGCTGGGCAACCGGCTGCTGCGGAGCCGGCTGCTGTGGCCGCGGCGCAGGGGCTGCCGGGGCAGGTGCGGGCGGTGCTGCCGGCTGCGGACGCGGGGCAGGCTGCGCATCGGCGAGTGCGCGGGCCGCGGGCTCGGAAATCTCCAACTGCTGTGTCGAGCGACCGACGATCTGCGAGATGTCCTGCAGCGCCTTGATCTGCTCGGCAACGGCACGGCGCATCGCTGCCGCACTTTCCTTTGCTTCTTCCGGAAGGTCGAAGGCACCGCGCTTCAATTCGCTGCGGGTGAGGTCGAGTTCGCGGCGGATATCGCCGGCCGAGCGGCGGATTTCATCCGTCGCACCGGCGAAGCGGCCGATGGCGTCGTCAACGGCGACGCGCAGGGTTTCCCGCAGCTGCTGAGCCGCCGTGTCGGAGGTCTTGCCGGCATCGGCGAGCATCTGTTCGACTTCGGACAGCGAAGCCGTCAGGCCGCCGCGCAGGCGGTTGGTGAGGTCGCTGGAGCGGCGCTCGGCGTTGGCGAATGTGCTTTCGACGGCGTGGTTTGCTTCCTCGCCGGCTTTCGCCAGCGCGCCGCGCATGTTGTCCGCTGCATCCTCCGCGCGCTTTTCGGCGTCGGATAGAACGCGGCCGATATCCGCGAAGGAGGACTGCACGCTCTGGCGCAGATTGCCGGTGACCTGGTTGGATCGCTGTTCGGCGCGGTCGAAGGCCGTCTCCACCATCGAGCCGAGGGCGCGCATCGTGTTTTCGATCTCTTCCGAGCGCTGCACAAGGCCGACGGCCAGGTTCTGCAGCGCCGTCTCGCGCTCTTCCAGCGTCGAGACGAGGTTCGACTGGGCAGCACCCAGAAGCTGGGAGGCCTGCGCCAGCACCTTGGAGTGGTCGTCGAAGCGGCCGACGATGCTGCCGACCTGCGACAGGGTCTGACCGGTGATCTCGGACAATTTGTCGACCTTGCCTTCGAGGAGACGGCTGGAAGCCGAAACCATCTCGCCGGCCTTTGCGGCAGATTCGGCGAAGCGTGTCGAGGTTGCGGTCAGGCGATCGTCGACGCTTGCGAATTCGGTGGCGGCGTTGGACAGCAGGCCGGCGATCGCCGAGTTGTTGTCCGCCAGGCGGGCGATGATGCCGTTGACGCTGGCAAGCAGGTTGTTTTCGAGGGCGCTGACCGTGTTGACCGCGTGCTCGGTGCGCGACGAGATCGCGTTGATGAGAGCCGCGTTTTCGGCGCGCAAACGCTCCGTGCTTTCCTGAGCTGCTGCCGAGATGAGGGCGGCGGCTTCCTGACCGGTTGCCGCATAGCGATCGACGATCGGGCGAGCCTTTTCCTCGATCAGGCGCGACAACTCGGTGGAGCGTCCTGCGAGCATCGAATTCAGCTCGCGGGTGCGCTCGTCGAGCGAGGTGCGGATGGAGGAGCCGCGGGCTTCCAGCGCCTTGTCGACGTCGGCAAGCGTGCTGTTGATCTCGCGGGTACGCTCTTCCAGAGAGGTGCGGATAGCCGTGCCACGCTCGTCGAGGGCGCGCTCGACCTGCGCCATGGTGGAGACGATCTTCTCGCTGCCATCGGTCAGCGTGTCGCGGATGGCCGCACCGCGGGCTTCGAGAGATTGCTCCGCCGAAGACAGCGCTTGCGAGATCGTGTTGACCTGATTGCTGACGAGGCCTTCGGCTTCGGCGACCTTGTTAACGATCGCATTGCCTGCTTCCGAGAAGGTCTGGGCGACGGCCGCGGCCTGGCTTGCCAATCGGTTCTGCGTTTCCGAGACGCGGTTGACGATGTCGTTGGAGCGCTCGGTCATGGCGCGTGCGAAAGCATCGCTGTGGCTGCCGAGGTTTTCGGCAAACTGCTGGCCGGTGCTGGCGAGTAGAGCGGCCGTGCGGGTGGCTTCCGTATCCATGCCTTGAGCGGCATCGGCAACGGCAGTGCGCAGCGTCGTTGCAAGATTGGCGGCCTTGCCTTCAATCGTGCGGTTGACGGCTTCAAGGCCGACATTGAGAGCGCGATCCATGGTCGAAAGGCGCTCTTCGATTCGGGCGGATGCCTGGTTGCCGCTGTCATCGATCCTTGCGGCGCCGCTCGTCAGCGTATCGGAGAGGCGGTCGCCGGCGGCGTTGACCTGAGCCGTAACGCCGGTGACGCCTTCGTTGATGCGGTTTTCGAGAGCCGAAAGGCTGGCCTCGACGCGCGAGCCGGTCTCGGCAAAGCGGTTCGTCATGCCGTCGATCGACTGGTTGAGGTTGGACGAGAAGGTTTCGGCCGAGCGCGCAATGTCGCCGGCGGCCTGCTGAATGCGACCGGCAATATCGCCAGCACCGCTGTTCAGGCGCTCTTCCAATGTTCTTGCGCTGGCGTCGATCGTCTGACGCAGCGATGCCTCGCGGTCCTCCAGCGACATTTCCAGCATGCTGGCGCTGGTGGCGATCGACGTGCCGATGGCCGTCGTCTGTTCCATCAACGTGTTGTCGATCTGTGCATGGGCGTCGCGCAGGGCGAGATTGATGGCGCTGCTGCGGTCTTCCAGCGTGGAGCGCATGCGCTCGTAGGCGGAAGCGAGGTTCTGATCCATCTGCGACAGACCGGCGCCAAGCGTGTTTTCGAGATGGCGCGTGGTGGTGCCGAGAACGGTTTCGACGCGATCGCTGTTGCTGCCGAGCATGTCGGACAGAGCATCGGTATGCGCGGTGAGTGAGCGGTCGAGGCGAGCCTGGTTTTCGCTGTAGGCGGCGCGGATTGCATCCGCCTTGTCGCCGAAGGCGCCGGCAACGCGGGATTCTGCGCCAGAGACGCTGTCGAGAAGCGCATTGGCACGCTCTTCCAGAGTGCTTTCGAAGCGGTTCTGGTTTTCCGCGAGCGAGATTGCGAAGGCCATGCTCTTGTCGTCGAGCGTGTTGGTCAGTGCCTCGTGGCCGCTGGTGACGGTGTGGGCAATGGCCTTTGCGCCGGTGGCAAGTGTGTCTTCGAGCTTCGCATGGCTTTCCGAAAGGGCGACGGCGAGCGACATCGTCCGGTCGTCGAGGCTGTTGACGATCCTGTCATGGGTGCCGGCGACGGTTTCGTTGAGTGCGTCCAGCCGGCTCGATACGGCACCTTCGAGGCGCGACTGCGTGTCGGACAGAGAAATGGCGAGCGCCATGGCCTTGTCGTCCAGCGCGTCCGCAAGCGCGTTGTGGTTGCTGGTAAACGCGTTGGTGATCGCTTCGGCGCGATTGGCAAGCGTTGCCTCGAGGCGAGACTGACCGGAGGTCAGCGCATCGGAGAGTGCCCTTGTCTTGCCTTCGAGCGTATCGGTAACGCGATCGGCATGGCCTGAAACGGTATCTTCGAGGCGAGCCTGGGCTTCCGACAGCGCGATGGCGAGCGCCATTGTCTTGTCGTCCAGCGTGCTGCCGACGCTTTCCGCGTGGCCGGAGACTGCGTTCTCAAGGCGGGCCTGGCTCTCGGAGAGGGCGATGGCCAATGCCATCGTCTTGTCGTCCAAGGTGCTTGCAACGCTTTCCGCATGCCCGGCGATGGTGCTTTCCAGGCGCGACTGGCTTTCGTTGAGCGCAATGGCGAGCGCCATCGCTCTGTCATCAAGCGCTTCGGCCAGGGCATTATGGTTGCCCGCAAATGCCTTGATGATCGCCTCGGCGCGATTGGCGAGGGTTTCTTCGAGACGGGATTGGCCCGAGGTCAAGGCTGCGGCGAGAGCGCTGGTCTTGCCTTCGAACGTATCGGCAACGCGATCAGCATGACCGGCAACCGTTTCCTCCAGCCGGGCCTGGCTCTCGGAAAGCGCGATCGCAAGTGCCATCGTCCTGTCGTCGAGGGCGTTGGTGACGCTTTCGGCATGACTGGAGACGGTGTTTTCGAGACGAGCCTGACCGTCGGCGAGCGCGCGGGCCAGCTCCCTGGTCTTGGTATCGAGTGTGCCGGCGACATGTTCCGCATGGCCGGAAACTGTGTCCTCGAGGCGAGCCTGACCTTCGGCGAGCGCGCGGGCGAGTTCCTTGGTCTTGGTGTCCAGCGTACCGGCGACATGTTCCGCATGACCGGAGACTGTGTCTTCCAGACGGGATTGACTTTCGGAAAGGGCAATCGCGAGCGCCATCGTCCTGTCGTCGAGGGCGTTGGTGACGCTTTCGGCATGACCGGAGACGGTGTTTTCGAGGCGGGTCTGGCCTTCGGCGAGCGCGCGGGCCAGTTCCTTGGTCTTGGTGTCCAGCGTGCCGGCGACGTGTTCCGCATGGCCGGAAACCGTGTCTTCCAGGCGGGATTGGCTTTCGGAAAGGGCGATGGCGAGGGCCATCGTCTTGTCGTCCAGCGTGTCGGCCAGCTTGCCATGGGTATCGGCGATGGCGCTATTGATGGCGTCGGCGCGGCTTGCCAGCGTATTTTCGAGGCGGAGCTGGCTTTCGGCCAGCGAAATCGCCAGCATCGAGGTGCGCTCGTCGAGGGCGGCGGTCAGATGCTCATGGGAACCGCTGACGGCGCTGGTGATCGCTTCCGAGCGCTCGGCAAGCGTCTGCTCGAAACGGGACTGATTGTCAGCCAGCGCGCCAAACAGAGCGTTGCTGCGGGCCGCCATGACGGTATCGATGCGTTCATGGGCGGAGCCCAGCGCCTGCGTAATCTCGCTGGTGCGGGCGGAGAGCGTGTTGTTGATGTCGTTGGCGCGGCCGGTGAAGGCCGAGGTGAGCTCGTCCGTGCCGCTTTGCAGCGCGGCAGAGACGTCGCGTGTGACACCCTGCACGGCGGAGGTAAAGGCGCCGGCATGCGAGGCAAGCGTGGAGTTCAGTTCGCTCGTGCCCGAGGTCAGCGCCGATGAGATTCCCGTTGTGGCATTCTGCAGCGCGGAGGTGATCTCGTTCGCCCTGGAGCCGATCGCGCTTTCCAGCACTTCCTGGCCGGTTGCCAGCGTCGTTGCCAGTGCAAAGGATTGGTCGGTCAGATGCGAGCCCAGGCGCTCGATGCTTGAGGTCAGGATGCCTTCCAGCGCGTCCGAATTGCTGCCGAGCGACTGGTTGATGCGGGCGAGGCTTTCCGTAAGCTTTGTATCCAGAGTGCCGGCGCGCTTGTCGAAGGCTGAGGTGAATTCCGATACTCGCTCGTCGAAGGCCGTCGAAAGCTGCGCGATCGTCGACTGGAAACGCTCATCGAAGAAGCCGGAACGCAGGTCGATATCCATGATCGCGTCGTCGGCCGTCGACTGCAGGCTCTGGCGGAAGCTCGCACCCTTTTCGTCGAGCGCCGTGTTGAGGCGGGAAAGCACATTGTCCAACGTGCCGGTAATCGAGCGTTCGCCGCCGGTGAGGCTTTCGCTGATCTCCTTGGTGCGGGCGACCAGCGTTTCGTTGAGCTGACGGGCGCGTTCGTTGAGCGCGGAGTTGAGCTTTTCGGTGTTTGCGTCGAGCGTCGAGGCGCGCGTTTCGAACTGGCCGAGCAGCGCGTTGCCGCGCTCGCTAAGGGTCGACGACAGGGATTCCAGGCGCGTATCGAATTCGTGGCTGAGAGCGAGGCCGGAGGCGTTGAGGTTCTGCAGCAGGCTGTCGGTCTTGGCCGCAAGCAGGGTGCCGAGCGCCTGTACGGCGGAATCCGACTTCTCCATCAGAGCTGCGGCGCGGGTATCGATCATCGAGGCGAAGGCTTCGCCTGAAGTGGAGAGGCGCACGGCGATTTCTTCGGTCGCCAGCGAGAGGTCTTCCTTGATCTGGTCATGCACGCCAGAGATGGACGAGCGGATGCGCTCGGCGTGATTGACAATGGCGTCGCGCTCGGCGCCCAGTTCGTGGACGAGGCCGCGTACGCGCAATTCGTTGTCGGCGTAGCTGCGTTCCAGCGCATTGACTTCGGTATGGACCAGCGTTTCAAGCTCGGTGGCGCGTGCAATGGTGCGCTCGATGCCTTCGTTCATTGCCGAGACTTCGCGGCGCACGGCCTGGCCAACCGTCATGATGCGTTCGGAAGCGATGGTTTCCGGCTCGACGAGCCGCAGGGCGACTTCCGCCATGGAGCGGGCCGCATTACGCATGTCGTGCGCACGCGATATCATCATGCCGAAAGCGTAGAAGAGCAGTACGGGAACGATGATGCCGACGATGCAGGCGATGACGCCCGGAAGAGCGGCGAGATCCGCGATCGACTGAATGTTTCGGATCTGGGTGCCGTAAAGCATGAAGGCGAGGCCGGCGCCGCCGATGATCCAGAACAGCGAGAAAATGGTGGCGTTTCGCACCGCATGGCTTTGGGATGCTCCGTCGAGCGCCCTCAAGATGCTAGCGGAGCTTGCCCGGTTGCCGTCATTGGCGGCAGCAAGGCTCGGGTTCTTCGGCGCCTCGGCGGCGCGGGGCGGGGCGGCTGGTGCGGCCGTGCTGCGTGCGCCGCCATTCTTGCGGGCGGCATCATCTCTGCTCTGCTTTATCGGCTGTTTCGGCGGCTCAGACACATTTCGCTCCGGGACATCGGGCGTAGAGGCACTGCGAGACTCCAAGTTCTCGTCACTGAAATCGATCTGCAGAGCTTCGTCCAATGCCTGAAAGGCCTTGTCCTCGACCGACTCGATGTACTTTTTGTTCGCCATGCGGTTACGCCTCGTTACAACTCACTCGGGCTTGCCGTGTCTTTTCCGGTAATTCCGCCGCGTCCGGAAAAGACGAACCCTGCCTCCCGTGGGGGCCTCCGCCTTCGATCGATATCGAGCTTGGATTTCCCATTACATTCAGAGTGGATAACTGGTTTTTCAAACGGATGTTATGAAAACATTACCATCATCCACTTCCTGGGCAAAGGCATGTGCCATTTACCCAATTTACCAGTATCGTAGTGACACATTCCCCCAGTCATGACAATTAATTCCACCTTAAAGGCAGTGGATCGTTAAAGCGTCATTAACCCTGTTTGCCTGTTCCGAGCCATCAAAACCCAAGATTTTGAGCATGTTTAACGCACGTTAACCATGTCCGGAGTTTTCAGCCCTCAATGTGCCAAAATTTAACTCGATGGCCATGTCCGGGCCGCAACTATGCGGCAGATCCCTAAAACAGTCATAGATAAATGACGGGAGCATTGGCACATGGCAGCTTTGAATATCGCGTTTGAATCCCCCGACAATTCGCGAGGTGCTAGCCCTTCGCGGGAGAGGGCGATCGATCTCGTCCATCTCGGCAAGCAGACGATGGGCGACAAGGCGCTGGAAGTCGAGGTCTTGCAGATGTTCGCGAGGCAGGCACGTTCCTGCCTGCAGGAGATCGGCAGCGGCGATCGCAAGCGCGTGGAGGCCGCCTCGCACAAGCTGAAGGGGGCGGCGAGCGCCGTCGGCGCCTTCCGCGTGGCGGATGCGGCCGGCGCGCTCGAAAGCAATGTCGAGGACGCCGCGCGCATGGGGGCAGTCACGACCTGCGTCATCGAGGCCGAAAACTTCATTTTGAAGCTTTCGCGCTGAGCCAGTTCCATTCGAGACTTAAATGACGTGCATCCTTGCGCCGCCAGACGGGTGAAACCGTTTCGGCGGCGCAAATGTTGACTGCCCCAGCGATTTGTTGGAAGTAAAATTCCGATCGTCCTTCATTCAAGCAATTCGGAATTCACCCACATGACCAAATTGACCATCGTCGCCTTCGACGGCACGCGCTTTGACCTCAATGTCGACGAGGGCTCCACCGTGATGGAAAATGCCGTGCGCAACTCCGTTCCGGGCATCGAAGCGGAATGCGGCGGCGCTTGCGCCTGTGCCACCTGTCATGTCTATGTCGATGAGGAATGGACCGAAAGGGTCGGCAGCCCTGAGGCCATGGAAGAAGACATGCTCGATTTCGCCTTCGACGTGCGCCCGAACTCGCGGCTCTCCTGTCAGATCAAGATGAAGAGCGCGCTCGACGGGCTCGTCGTGCATGTGCCGGAACGTCAAGCTTAAGGTCTGGTCTCCGGCGCACGCGCCACAGCTATTTGGTCGGAAAATCCCGCCGAACACCTATCGCCCAAAAAGATGCCCCGCTCAGCTGGTGCAGCGAGCGAGGCGAGGCGGGCGCATCACCACAGGCAAGGGAGGAAACACCTGCGGCTTCAGGACGCGCCAGGAGAACACTTAGCGCATGCTTTGAAAAACAAACCCCAACTGCGCCGAAGAGCGAAAAAACCCGCCAACGCAGGCACTCAAAATCCATTCTTTTGCGACATGCGCCCGGTGTTCTTCGAATCAACCGCTGCGTTTGTCTCTGTAATTGATAGGAAAAACCTATTTCAGATTCTCGTAAAGTTCAAAGAGCGACGAGATCAAACGATTCACAGGATATAGTGACTGATTTCCCACAGTTGGTGTCCGGTCAGCCGTCTTCGAAGTGAGATCGCGGTTTTGCGACGGCCTATTGCCGGCTTCGGTAGTAGAGCAGTCTCTGCATCCGGCTTGTGAAATTGATTGCCTCGATACGGTCGAATCTCGCCTGGTCGGCATCGTGCCGCTCGGTTTCCCGCTCGGTCACTTCGTTGGCCTTTTCCTGAAGCGCGTCGCAATTGCTGGCGGATGGCAACGACAGGATCTGCCTTTCCATCTGCCGCGCGTGCTGGCGGGCGATTTCGACATGCCGATCCTCATGGCGGCGGATATCGGCGGCCAGCGTGTCCCAGATCACGGAAAGCTGCTTGTCGGCACGCCGGCGATCGCGCCAGCGCGGCAGGATGATTTCCGTATCCACTGTGATCTTGACGTCGGAGATACGGCAGCGTCCGTTCATTTGGCTGTAGGTCGCATTGCCGCCGAAGCGGATTTTCGTTGCGCCGGGATGGTGGCTGCTGGAGCCCATCGCCAGGGGACCACGCTGGTTCAGCGCCGCATCGAGCTCGTCGGCGGTATTACCCTTGATGTCGAAATAGGAAATGGACTTGCGGGCGATGACTTCGGCATCAGCCGGACCGGGTATGCAGAACGCGAGCAGTAAGGCGCACGAAAGACTGAACTTTTGGGATGCAAGCGGCATTCGTGTCGCTACCATGTTGAACTTCTTCGAACCTTGCGGCATAGCCACTGTGAGCGCAATATCAAGCGCAAGGTTTTTTCCTTTTCAATGGGATGGGACGGTTCGTGACGGAGCTTCGCAGCCAAATCTGGCATGTCGCGCATGGCCGCAGCGTCGAGGTCGGCGGACAGAGCGTCATCATGGCTATCGTCAATGTGACGCCGGATTCCTTTTCCGATGGCGGACATTATGAAGCCGTCGACGCGGCTGTCGCCCACGCACTGGCTTGTGTCGAGGAGGGAGCCGGCATCATCGATATCGGCGGCGAATCGACCAAGCCAGGTGCCGCCGCCGTCAACGCCAGTGAAGAGCAGGGGCGGGTGCTGCCCGTCATCGAAGCTTTGCGCAACAAGACCGACGCGCTGATCTCGGTCGATACCTATCGCGCCGATACGGCGCGGCTGGCGATCGGGGCCGGCGCACACATCGTCAACGATGTTTTCGGCCTGCAACGCGAACCTGATATTGCTGGCGTGGCGGCACAGACGGGTGCCGGCCTCTGCATCATGCATACCGGCCGTGACAGGCAGAAGCTGCCCGATGTGATCGACGACCAGATTTTCTTTCTCAATCGCTCGCTGGAAATCGCGGCTGCGGCCGGCGTCGACAGGCAGACTATCGTGCTCGACCCGGGTTTTGGCTTTGCCAAGGAAAATGCCGAGGAGAATCTGGAGCTGATGGCGCGTTTCAACGCGCTGCTGCGCTTCGAGTTGCCGCTGCTCGTCGGCACCTCGCGCAAGCGGTTCGTCGGAACGATAACGGGCCGCGATGCGGATGGCCGGGATGTCGGGACTGCGGCAACCAGCGCGATCCTGCGATTGCAGGGGGCTGCGATATTCCGCGTGCACAATGTCGCAATCAACAGGGACGCGCTGGCGGTTGCGGATGCTATTCTCAGGACGCGCGCGAGACTTAAAGGATGATGCTCGAACGCAAGGAGCGGTTTTCGGACCCGATCGCGCCCGTTCGAAACGGAGAGACGCCATGAGCGCTGTGACATATACTATTACTTTGCAGAATTGCGCCTTCTTTGCCCGGCATGGCGTTCACGACGAGGAGGAGTTCCTTGGCCAGCGCTTCTTTGTCGATGCCGAGCTCGATGTGGAGGCCGGCGACGCATTGGAGCGTGATTCGATCGAGGATACCGTCAACTATGGCGTCGCGTTCAGCGTCATCGAGGAAATCGTGACCGGCCGCCGACGCTACCTGATCGAGGCGCTGGCGCTCGACGTCGCCAAGGAGCTTTGCCGTCGTTTTCCGAGTATCCGCCGTGCCAAGATCACGGTGCGAAAGCCCAATGCTCCGGTTCCGGGCGTTCTCGATTATGTGCAGGTGAGCGTTGAGCATTTTGCCTGAAGATGTAGCGGTGCGGGTGACGCTCGGTTTGGGCGGCAATCTGGACAATCCGGCGCACGCCATGGCGCTTGCCCTGCGCACGTTGGACGCGCGCGCCGATTGCCAGGTCGCTTCAGTGTCGCGGCTTTACCGCACGCCGCCCTGGGGCAAGACGGATCAATCCTTCTTCTATAATTCTTGCGCAGCCCTCGATACCACGCTGGCACCGAACGCTTTGCTCGACGTATGCCTCGATATAGAGCGGCAGATGAAGCGGGTGCGGATCGAGCGCTGGGGACCGCGAACGATCGATATCGACCTGCTGACCTACGGAGATCTGCAGCAGAGCGAGCCTTTGCTCACCATTCCGCACCCGAGAATGGTCGAGCGCGGTTTCGTGCTGATGCCGCTTGCCGATTTCGCTGCCAATCTCGTCGTGAGCGGTCGGACTGTCGGCGAGTGGCTGGGAGAGGTCGATGTCGAAGGCATCGAGGTCGCGGATGAGAGCCGCGATTGGTGGCGGACGGCTTGAGCTGAATGATACTAAATAAGAAAGGCCGGCAAAATAGCCGGCCTTGTTATTTGGGAATTGATGGTTCGTAAGTTACTGGATCGATCCGACCGCCATCTGGTCGACATCGGCGCGCTTCAAGGTGACGCCGATAACGGGCACCATCTGTTCGCCGACCTTGACCGAAATGGTGACGTTCATCGACTTGCTGTCGGGAACGCGGGCGATCATGGCGCCGTTGAGCTTCTGGCGGACCAGCCCGAGGACGACAGTGTTGTCGTTGACGGTACCTGATGTCACGTCGAGACCCTTGCCGGCTGCGCCATCCAGGAATTTTCCGCTGTAGGAACCGCCATTCTGCGTGATCTCGGCCGACATCGGCTGTTGGAAGACGCCGACGCGGCAGGTGCCGTCGAGCTTGACGCCGGCATTGCCGCTGTCAGATGGCTTGCCTGTCAGGTTGCAGGTGAATTTCGTGCCCTTGTATTTGCCGGCAACGATTTCGCCGGGACCGCTCCATGTGCCCGAGATCGACTGGAAGAAGGCCTTGTCGCGGGGCGCCGCGTCGGCTGACTGCACCCAGACGCCGGTGGGGATTGCTGCGGCGGCAAGGCTGCTTACAAGAAGAAATCGACGCGAAAACATGGATATTCCCTAGCGAGGCGAAACCGTGAAACTGGTCCTCACTTTTGCCCTAGAATGGTTAATGCTTGGTTTCCGGGGCGCCGAAGTCCCTAATTTGCAGGTCATCGGGCCTGATTGCGGCCGGTGACGTTGGGCGTGAGGTCGCCGGCGAAATCCGTGATGCCCGGCCGCTTGAGCGCCCTGAAGGGGAGCGGCCGGCACAGATCCATCGCCGCAATTCCGATCCTTGCCGTCATCATGCCGTTGACAACGCCTTCGCCGAGACGGGCCGACAACTTCGATGCCAGACCGTGGCCGATCAATTGCTGGATGATGCTGTCGCCGACGGCGATGGAGCCGGTGACGGCGAGATGGGCGATGACGTCGCGCATCAGCCTCATCATGCCGAGCGTGCCGGGTCTGCCGCCATAGAGTTCGGCCATGGCGCGGACCAGTTTCGCCGCTTCATAAAGGACATAGAGGATGTCGACGAGGGCGCGCGGACTGACGGCGGTTACGACCGAAACGCGCTTGGAGGCGCCGAGGATCAGCGCCCGGGCGCTACGGTCCAATGGGCCGAGAAGCTCGCGCTCCGCAAGGTCGATGAGTTGCGGCGCGTCTATGATGTCATCTTCGGCCGCCTTGAGGGTGGCGCGGCCTCTTGCCGTATCAGGATTGGTTTCCAGAATGCCGCAGAGGCGCTTGACCAGAGCTTTGGCGCGGGCCGGCCGGGTCTCGACGATGGCGGCTTCCGCCTCGGCCTTGATGGAATGCACTGCGGCGAGCCGCATCATGCCGGCCGTTTCTCTGATAATGATGGCAAGCACGGCCAGAATGCCGACAGCGACGACGGCAAGCGCGGTATAGCCGAGCCAATCGGCGCGGCTGAACAGGTCGCGGATGAGCTGATCCGTCCAGAGGCCGAAAGCCAACGACACCAGAATGCCAAGCGCGCCGAGCGCCACCTTGCCGAAGGAAAATCCCCTGCGGCGAGGCTTGGCGACGGCGCCTACATCCGAATCGGCGCCAAGCGCCGGATTGATGAACGGATCTTCTGCGTCCGGCGTCAGCACGATGTCCGTATCGAAGCTCTGGGGCCTGCGTATCGCCGGCGGAGCGGCCTTGTCGCTCACCCCTTTTCCGGATGCTTCCGGTTCCAGCGTGAAGGCGGCGGGGCGGCGGTTGCCGTTCGGCTCGTTTTCGGTCGATTTCGTCATGCGAGACGGTCTCCGAACAGGAACTGCATGGCGCGGTCGAGGCGGATATGCGGCACCGAAAGCTTGATGCCTTCACCGGTTTCGTCCAGTTCCGGCGGGCGGAACCGCACGACATTCACCTCGGGCAGATGGACCTTTGCTCCAGTCGATTCAAGGGCTTCGAACAGCCAGCGGGGATTTTCCGGGAGATCGCCGGGGAAGATCGCCGTCTTGCGATTGCCGTCAAAAGTCTCTCCGCCAATGGTTTCGTTGTTCATCGGCGTCCCGACGATGACGGGAAGCGTCTGACCGTCGCGGGTCACGGTCGCCTCGCGGGTCGCGCGCACAGAGGCGATGGCCATGACGTCGATGCCGGCGCCCGCCATGCCGATGCGCTCTACGGCGCGGTCGACAAGGCGGCGCGTCAGCGCCTCCAGCCGGTCATGGCTTTCGTGATGGAGATGGTCGGCCTTCGTCGCGGCGACGAGCACGCGATCGATGCGCCGCCCGAGCAGCGAGGACAGGAGCGAGTTCGTGCCGGGGCGGAAGCAGGCGAGCACATCCGTCAGCGCCCGTTCGAGATCCTGCACCGCTTCGGGGCCGCGATTGATGGCCTGGAGGGCGTCGACCAGAACGATCTGCCGGTCGAGGCGGGCGAAATGTTCGCGGAAGAAGGGTTTGACGACGACAGCCTTATAGGCCTCGTAACGCCGCTCCATCATTGCCCACAACGACCCTTTGGGCGCACTGCCTTCCGGCGGCAGCTTCAGCGGCGCGAAGGTGAGGGCGGGCGAACCGTCGAGATCGCCGGGCAGGAGGAAACGACCGGGCGGCAGTGTCGAGAGCGAGCGCTCGTCGGATTTGCAGGCTTTCAGATAGTCGGCAAAGGCCGTGGCGAGATCGCGCGCCTTCATTTCGTCCGCGGTTTGAGCGATATCGGCCTCTTCGGTCATGGCAAGCCAGTGACGCGACAGCTCGGCACGAATGCCGGTCTTCGCCAGCGCCAGGGTTTCGTCGCTGAAGGTGCGGAAATCCTTGGCAAGCAGCGGCAGATCCAGCAACCATTCTCCGGGGTAATCGACGATATCGATGGAAAGGCGTCCGGGTGAAAATAGGCGATTCCAGCCGCTGGCGCTCTGATAATCCAGCGTGATGCGCAGTTCGGAGATCGCCCGCGTCGAATCCGGCCAGGTGCGGTCTTTGACCAGTGCGCGGATATGATCCTCATATTGAAAGCGCGGCACCGCGTCATCCGGCTGCTGCTCCAGGCGAACGGCGGAAACGCGACCGGATTGCACCGGCTCGAACAGCGGCAGGCGGCCGCCATTCAGGAGATTATGCACCAGCGAGGAGATGAAGACGGTCTTGCCCGAACGGGAGAGCCCGGTAACGCCAAGACGAACTGTCGGATTGACGAGGCCGGCGGCGCGATCGGCAAGGTTGTCAAGGGCGATGAGGGCGTCGTCGGTAAAAGAGGTCAGGCTTGGGGGCAAGGCGAGGTCCCTGGATGACAGCGTGACCGTGAATATAGGGATGGAAGCTTGCGCCGAAAAGATGAGCGGATATGCGTCGACAATCACCCGCTGGAATCCCTGCCACCCCTATCGGCGAAGTCTCTACTCGGTGACGAAGTCGGTCAGCGCCCAGCCGGACGGAGTTGCGTCGACAACGGCAAGGCCGGCTGTCGGGAAGCCATTGGGGAGAGCATCGGCGAAAGCTTCGTGTCCGATCAGTGCGGCGAGCGTCAACTCGATGATCGGATTGTGTGCGACCAGCATGACCGAATTCTGATCGGTCTGCGCCGAGATGAGCGACAGGTAGATATCCGGCGTGCCGTTATAGAGTGCATCGACGAAGCGGAATTCCGTCGAGGGCGTGACGACGCGGCGCATGGCTTCGGCGGTCTGACGGCAACGCAAGGCGGTGGATGAGATGACGAGGTCCGGCTTGTAACCTTTGTCGACCGCTTCTTCCGCAACAATTTCGGCGGCAGCATAGCCGTTGTCACTCAAGGGACGGTCGAAATCCTTCTGTCCGGGCGCCGCCTGTTGGGCTGCGGCATGGCGCAGAAGATAGATCCTGGAGGGCGGCGGCGAAATGCTGGTCATGGCAAGATTCCGAGGCTCGATTTTACCAATGAGGTAGCGTCTGTTCGCACGTGCCGTCAACTGCGGCGCGATCAGTCTAAAGGCGAAAAGACTGCCCCTCACGGGAAGGTTACAAGCGAGGCGATTCCGGCTCGCGGGGAAGAAGTGATGAAAAAATAGACCCTTAGCCGAATTTTATGACAAATTTAAAAATCAGTTGACAGCGTCTATTTGGCTTGAATCGGTACTATTGGTTGGGATATACACCCCAGCCATATGAGATGTTCTTCAGGAGAATCGCGTTGAGTGAGAAGATCGATCTTAGCAATTATGTGCCCTCGGAAGACGAGGACTTCATGAATCTGAACCAGCGGGCTTATTTTCGAGCGAAGCTGGTAGCATGGAAAAACGATATCCTTAGAGAAGCGCGCGAAACCCTGGATCATCTGGCAGAAGAAAGCGCAAACCATCCCGATCTCGCCGATCGGGCTTCCTCGGAAACAGACAGAGCCATCGAACTTCGGGCTCGCGACCGCCAGCGTAAACTCATTTCCAAGATCGATGCCGCATTGCAGCGTATTGAAGATGGTACTTACGGCTATTGCGAGGAAACCGGCGAGCCGATCGGCCTGAAGCGTCTGGACGCTCGTCCGATCGCCACGTTGTCGATTGAAGCTCAGGAACGTCATGAGCGTCGTGAAAAGGTTTATCGCGACGAGTGATTAAGGGTTCGGTTTCGACCGGACATAAGAAATAAAGGCACGACGGGGATCTCCGTCGTGCCTTTTTTGATTCCTGCGTATGCATGGTCGCGCTCTATTTGTCGCGGCTCACGCTCATTTCGCCGAAGATGCGCGCAACTTCCTTCTGAAGAGCGCTGTCGGTTCCCGTCAGGGGCGCAAGTTCGGGTTCGACGCGCTTTGCCGGGTTCGAGACCTGCGATGGCGATGGTGCCGCACTCGGTTGCTGCTGCACCTGTCGCGGCGGCGGTGCATTCGGAATGATCCGTTCGGCGGTCAGATTCTTCGACATTTCGGCTTCCAGCACGCGCTGGAAATCATTGTTGGGTTCGGCGGCGGGTGCCGGTGCCGGTGCGAAAGTGGGCTCGACTGGCGTCGGGCGCGCAGGAGCGGGCTGCTGTGGGAGGACTACATGGCGGGCCGCGTCCAATATGTCGGCAGCTTCGGCCTCGGTGATTGGAGGAGCGGGTTGCGGGGCCGGTTGCGGCGGCTTGGCGGCAGCGGGTTGCGAGCGTTCGGCCACGCGCGGCACTGGAGCCGGCTCCGGCACGGGTGCAGGGGCAAGGCTGGGTTCGTTGCGCAGATAGGCTTCGATCTTCTCTTCGGCGGATTGCCGCCGCTGCGGCAGCGCTGCGGGCGGCGCTTCCAATTCTGCCGTCTTCTGCAGCTTCGGTTGCCGGTCCTCATATGCCACGGGGATCTCGACCGGAGTCGGTGCGGTGCCAACCCGGCTGGAATCGGAAATGCCGGTTTCGATGACGATATCGGTCGGACCACCGATCATGATCAGGTGCTCGATCCCGTCGCGCCGGACGAGCACGAGCCGGCGACGGGCGTCGACGGCGGCGGCATCCAGCACCTGCAGGCGTTGTTGGCGGCTCTTGCCGCCGCGCACGAAGGGAGAGGGTGCGCGGCTGCGCATGATCCAGAGAATGCCGATCAGAACGAGCAGGGCAATGCCAACCCCGCCGGCTGCGAGAAAGAAGCGGCTGCCATAGGCTCCGGCGATATCGTCCAACATGTCGAGATACTCCGTAATTGTCCTCGATGTTACGGCCTAAACGCAACTGAGGCGGGCAATGCTTTGACCATGACCCTTCTATACGGCGATCATATGAACAGGATTGTGCCGGAGACAAGATGCGATTGTGGCCTGTCGTGCTCTATTGCTTGTGAATTCAAGCCTTTCTGGCCCGGCAAAGCTTTTTGCCGATGACGCAAATTGATAAAGAAGATTCGAAAGGTCCGACTCCGGCGACCCCAACGTGTATGACATGTCGCGAGGAGAACGGCTGATACGAGGGGTTTATGACGAAGCAGCGTCCGTCCGACGAGTATAGCGTGCCGCTGGTGGATCGCGGAGTTCGTTCGGGAACTGTGCTGCGCATTATTCTGCTTGCGCTCGTTCTCGTGGCCGTCGCAGCCGCCTTTGTCGTCTTCAAGAGCCAGCTCGACAATGAAGCCGTTCTCGGCGGCCTCGGCATCCTTGCGATGGTGGGCATCTTCTTTCTCGTGTCCTCCATCATCGGCTTCGTCGAGGTGATGCCGCAGCCGCAGTCTGACAGCCTGGCGCGCTCCTTCCTCAACAGCCACCCCGACGGAACGCTGATCACCGACGAGAAGGGGCGGATCGTTTACGCCAATGCCGCATATGGCCGGCTGACCGGCGCGACCAAGGCGACGGAAGTGCAGTCGCTGGAGATGCTGCTGTCGCGAAACCGCGAATCCAACGAAGCGCTCTATCGTCTTGCCAATGGTCTGCGTGATGGCAAGGAGGGGTCGGAGGAGTTTCGTCTGCTGAAGCCGCTCGGTCCCTTGGACGGGAGCGGCAACGGCGCGCACTGGTATCGGCTGAAGGCACGCGTGCTGCCGCCGGAACAGAGCGGCGGCAAGGTGCTGCACATCTGGCAGGTGACCGACATCACCTCCGAGCGCGACGATCAGGAGCGCTTCTTCAAGGAATTGCAGAACGCGATCGACTATCTCGACCACGCCCCGGCCGGCTTCTTCTCTGCCGGCCGCAAGGGCGAGATCTTTTATCTCAATGCCACACTTGCGGAATGGCTTGGTTTCGACCTGACGAAGTTCGTGCCGGGTTCGATGACGATCGGCGATTTGGTGGCCGGCGAGGGGCTGGCGCTCGTTCAGTCCGTTCAGGCTGAGCCCGGTTTGAAAAAGACCGTCACGCTCGATCTCGATCTTCGCCGCTCCAACGGCCAGAGCCTGCCGGTCCAGATCGTCCACAGCGTCACATCGATGCGCGACGGCGCTCCCGGCGAGAGCCGTAGCATCGTGCTGACCCGGCAAAACGGCGCGGGCACCGAGCAATCGGCTTCGGCAGCGGCGATGCGCTTCAGCCGGTTCTTCAACAATACGCCGATGGCGATCGCGTCCGTCGATGGCAACGGCCGCATTCTGCGAACGAATGCGCCATTCCTGAAGCTTTTCTCGGAGCTGGTGTCGCGAGACGATATCGAGCGCGGCGCTGCCTTGGAGACCATCGTCAATGAAAGCGACCGGGCACGGCTGCATCAGGCTTTGGCGGCCGCCAAGGACAGGCAAGGCGACATTCCGCCGATCGACTCCCGCAATCCGAAGGACGATGCGCGGCATTTCCGTTTCTATGTCAACGCTGTCATCGATCAGACCGACGAGGCGCCAGAAGAGGCGGCCATCGTCTATGCCGTCGAGGTGACCGAGCAGAAGGCACTCGAAACGCAGATGGCGCAGACGCAGAAGCTCAATGCTGTCGGCACGCTCGCGGGCGGTATCGCTCATGATTTCAACAATGTGCTGACCGCGATCCTCCTGTCTTCGGACCATCTGCTGCTGCAGGCGCGGCCCTCCGATGCCAGCTTTGCCGATCTGATGGAAATCAAGCGCAATGCCAATCGCGCCGCCGTGCTGGTGCGGCAGCTGCTAGCCTTCTCGCGCAAGCAGACCATGCGCCCGTCGATCCTCAATCTCACCGACGTCATCGGCGATCTGCGCATGCTGGTGGACAGACTGCTGTCGGGCACGCATGTCAAGCTCGACGTCGACTACGGTCGTGATCTCTGGCCTGTGAAGACCGACCTCTCGCAGTTCGAGCAGGTCCTGATCAATCTTTGCGTCAACGCTCGCGACGCCATGCCCGGCGGCGGCACGCTGACGCTGCGGACCCGCAATCTTCTTGCGACCGATGTCAGCGCCTTCAATTATCCGTATCTGCCGCATGAGGACATGGTTCTGATCGAAGTCAGCGATACCGGCACCGGTATTGCGCCCGAGATCATGGACAAGATTTTCGAGCCCTTCTTCACGACGAAGGAAGTGGGCAAGGGCACCGGCCTCGGCCTTGCCATGGTTTACGGCATCATCAAGCAGTCGGGCGGTTACATTCAGCCGGAATCGGAGGTGGGCAAGGGAACGACGTTCCGCATCTTCCTGCCGCGGCACATCGTCGAAATGCCTGCAGTGGCGGAAGCGAAGACACCGGAAGGCCGCGATGTCGCCGCCATGGATCAGAGCGTTGCGGCGGTCGCTGCCGCCGAAGAGCCGGCCGATCTGACCGGCAAGTCCGCAGTCGTCCTGCTTGTCGAGGATGAAGAGGCGGTGCGGCGCGGCGGCAAACGGATGCTGGAGACGCGAGGCTATACCGTTTACGAGGCCGGCTCTGGCGTCGAGGCGCTCGACATCATGGACGAGCTCGACGGGCAGGTCGATGTCGTCGTGTCCGACGTCGTCATGCCTGAAATGGACGGGCCGTCGCTGCTGCGCGAATTGCGCAAGAAGTATCCGGATATGAAGTTCATCTTCGTCTCCGGTTATGCCGAGGACGCCTTTGCCCGCAACCTGCCGGCGGATGCGCAGTTCGGCTTCCTGCCCAAGCCGTTCTCGCTGAAGCAGCTTGCCGTCGTCGTGCGTGAGACGCTGGACAAGAACTGAACGAGAAGCGGCCGTTGCCGATGACGGCACAAAGATGTTATCAGCCTGCGCATGATCGACTTTGCAAAGTCCATTTGCCAAATGTGGTGGCGCTCCTTCTAGGAGCGGCAGTCGTCATGTCTTGAAATCGACCCTGCCGCCGTGATCCGGCAGGCATTGGTCTATTTCCGTTTTCCCTTCCCGATCGCGGCGGCTCCATTTGCGGAGCAACGAAATGTTTTCCCCTACCGATACCCGTCCTGTCATCCTGACGGGCGACCGGACCACCGGCCCACTTCATCTCGGCCATTATGCCGGCTCGCTGAAAAGCCGTGTCGCGCTTCAGCACAGCCATCGGCAATTCCTGCTGCTGGCGGATACCCAGGCGCTGACCGACAATGCCGGCGATCCCGAAAAGGTCCGACGCAATGTTCTCGAAGTCGCCACCGATTATCTCGCTGTCGGCATCGATCCGGCGCTGACGACGATTTGCCTTCAATCCGCGCTGCCGGCACTGGCGGAACTGACGCTGTTCTACCTGAATTTCGTGACCGTCAGCCGTCTGGAGCGCAATCCGACGATCAAGACCGAAATCCAGCTGCGCGGTTTCGAACGAGACGTGCCGGCCGGTTTTCTCTGCTATCCGGTGGCGCAAGCGGCCGACATCACCGCCTTCAAGGCGACGGTGGTTCCGGTGGGCGAGGATCAAGCGCCGTTGATCGAGCAGACGAATGAGATCGTTCGCCGCCTCAACCGGCAGATCGGACACGATGTTCTTGTAGAGGCCGCAGCCCTGGTGCCGAGGGTCGGCCGTCTGCCCGGTGTCGACGGCAAGGCGAAGATGAGCAAATCCCAGGGCAACGCCATCCCGCTTTCCGCCTCGGCCGATGAAATAAGGGATGCGGTGCGGCGCATGTATACCGACCCGGATCACCTGCGCGTCAACGATCCGGGGAAAGTCGAAGGAAATGTCGTCTTCACCTATCTCGATGCCTTCTGCGAGGACCAGCAATTGGTTGATGACGCGAAGGCGCATTATCGTCGCGGGGGGCTTGGCGACGTCACCCTGAAGAGACATCTGGAGGACGCCCTGCAGGCGCTGCTTGCCCCGATCCGGCAGCGCCGCGCCCGCTATGCCGCCGAGCCGGACTATGTCCTTGGGATCGTGCGTGAAGGAACGCGCAAGGCGAGGGAGCGGACGGAGGCCACGCTTGCCGAACTGCGGGCGGCGCTGGGTCTGTTCGTCCTCTCCTGAAACGAAAAGAGCGGTCGGGCGATTTTTCGATCGCCCGACCGCTCCCGCATGATTGCAGCTCTAGTTATTCCGCCAGAGCGACGGCGATTTCGGCGGCCAGGCGCGCGTTGTTTTCGACCAGCGCGATGTTGGTCTTGAGGCTGCGGCCGTCGGTGATGTCGAAGATCGTGCTGAGCAGATAGGGCGTGACCGCCTTGCCGGTGATCTCATCCCGCTCGGCGCTGTCGAGGGCCCGTTCGATGTAGATTTCCATCTCTTCGCGCGGGATCTCGTCAGCTTCCGGAACCGGATTGGCGATCAGCATGCCGCCGTCGATGCCGAGCTGTTCGCGCGTCGTCTGGAAGTTGGCGATGGCTGCCGGGCTGTTCAGCGTCAGCGGGCTCTTCAGGCCCGACGAGCGCGACCAGAAAGCCGGGAATTCAGTGCTGTCGTAGGTCACCACCGGAACGCCGCGGGTTTCCAGCACTTCGAGCGTCTTCGGAATGTCGAGGATCGCCTTGGCGCCGGCGCAGACGACGATGACGCCGGTGCGGGACAGTTCTTCAAGGTCAGCGGAAATATCGAAGCTCTCTTCGGCGCCGCGATGCACGCCGCCAATGCCGCCGGTGGCGAAAACCTTGATGCCGGCGCGGGCCGCCGCGATCATCGTTGCGGCAACCGTGGTCGCACCTGTGCGGCGCTCTGCGATCGCGAAGGCGATATCGGCGCGCGAAACCTTCATCGCGCCTTCCGTCTTGGCAAGCGCTTCCAGCTCTTCCGGCTCAAGGCCGATATGCAGCGTGCCGTGGATAACGGCGATCGTTGCGGGCACTGCGCCTTCCTGCCGGATGATCGCCTCAACGCTGCGAGCCATCTCGATATTGCCGGGATAGGGCATGCCGTGGGTGATGATGGTCGATTCCAGGGCGACGATCGGTGCGCCGCGCAGCTTGGCGGCAGCGACTTCCTTCGAATAGGAGATCGGGAGCAGGGGCGAGATAGGCTGGGTCATTGTCGTTTCCAATTCACTGAAACAGTATACGCGTTTTGAACAGGCTTCATGACAGAATTTCGGCCCTGGGAACAAGGGCCAAGGTCGCCTTTAGCAGCTCGGGTGAAAGATTTTCTGCCGTTGCGAAGGGGGATTGAACGGTGATTGCCGCCGCCGCCGCGCCATGGCGGACGGCTTCGGCGAGATCATGACCGGAAAGCAGAGCCGAGAGAACGCCCGATGCAAGCGAATCTCCCGCCCCGGTGACATCGGCGACATCGTCGACGATGGGTGGCTGCAGGCCGACGACCGCGTTGGGCGAGAACGCGATCAGCGCGCGCTTGCCGCGGGTGATCACGCCGTTGCGCAGGCCGAGAGCACGCAGTGCGGCCACCCATTCGCGCGGATCGTCCGGACGGATTTCGGTCAGTGCCGCAGCCTCCGCCTCATTGAGGAACAGGTGGTCGATGCCGGCAAGGCTTGGCTTCAGCCGCACGACCTTGGCGGGCGAAATGGCGATTGCCGCGACTGGCTTGCCGCAAAAGCCAGCCCTTGCCGCAATCGTCGCCAGGGTTTCCGCCGGCAGATTGGCGTCGCAGAGGACGAGGTCAGTCTCCTCGAAGGCGTCGCGGACGGCGCGAATCGCCAGACGCCTCGGAACGAAGAGCTTGTAGAGCTCCATGTCGGCGAGCGCGATGACGAGGTTGCCGTCATTCTCGAGGATCGCCGTATAGCTCGGCGTCTTGCGATCGAGGAAGACGAAGGGTTTGTCGTCGATGCCGGCGTGGCTCGCGGCTTCCGCCACCATCTCGCCCGAGGGATCGCCGCCGCGGGGCGAGATCAGCTTTACGTCGAAGCCCAGGCGGGCAAGATTTCGGGCCGCATTGAAGCCGCCGCCGCCGGGCTCCTCGAACCATGCGCCGGGATTGCTGGCGCCGGGCGCCGTCTCGCCGAAGATGCGGCCACGCCGATCGATATGGGCGCCGCCGAGAACGAGAATCTTTTTCGCCATATGGTTATCCTCAGCAGTCGAAGAGGCGAATCGAGCGGCTCGATCCCGTGCCCGCACTCATCGTCCCGGACGTGTAAGTGTCTGGGAAGAAACAAGAAAACAAAAGTAGAACGGAACTCATTTTACCTTTTTCTTTCAATCGCTTGTTGTGCTCTTGCGATAAGAGAACAAATAGAGTACAGAATTCTCATCGGCGGCGACATTGCTAGAGCGGCTTCAATAACCTAAAGGTGGATCGAATGTCTCAGAATTCTTTGCGGCTTGTAGAGGACAAATCGGTGGATAAAAGCAAGGCACTTGAAGCGGCACTCTCTCAAATTGAGCGGTCGTTCGGCAAGGGCTCGATCATGAAGCTCGGCTCTAACGAGAACGTGGTCGAAATCGAAACGGTTTCCACTGGCTCTCTGAGCCTCGATATCGCTCTCGGCATCGGCGGCTTGCCGAAGGGGCGCATCATCGAAATTTACGGGCCGGAAAGTTCGGGTAAGACGACGCTGGCGCTGCAGACCATCGCTGAGGCACAGAAGAAGGGCGGCATCTGCGCTTTCGTGGACGCGGAACATGCGCTTGATCCGGTCTATGCCCGCAAGCTCGGCGTCGACCTGCAGAACCTGCTGATCTCGCAGCCGGATACCGGCGAGCAGGCGCTTGAAATCACCGATACGCTGGTTCGTTCCGGCGCGATCGACGTTCTCGTCGTCGACTCCGTTGCGGCCCTGACGCCGCGCGCCGAAATCGAAGGCGAAATGGGCGACAGCCTGCCGGGTCTTCAGGCCCGACTGATGAGCCAGGCGCTGCGCAAGCTCACGGCTTCGATCTCGAAGTCCAACTGCATGGTGATCTTCATCAACCAGATCCGCATGAAGATCGGCGTCATGTTCGGCTCGCCGGAAACGACGACCGGCGGTAACGCGCTGAAGTTCTACGCCTCGGTTCGCCTCGACATCCGCCGTATCGGCGCCGTCAAGGAGCGCGAGGAGGTGATCGGCAACCAGACCCGCGTCAAGGTCGTCAAGAACAAGATGGCGCCTCCCTTCAAGCAGGTCGAATTCGACATCATGTATGGCGAGGGCGTTTCCAAGACCGGCGAGCTGGTCGATCTCGGCGTCAAGGCCGGCATCGTCGAAAAGTCGGGCGCCTGGTTCTCCTACAACAGCCAGCGTCTCGGCCAGGGTCGCGAGAACGCGAAAATCTTCCTGCGCGACAATCCGGATCTCTCCCGGGAGATCGAGCTGTCGCTGCGCCAGAATGCCGGCCTCATCGCCGACCGCTTCCTGCAGAATGGCGGTCCCGATTCCGGCGACGATGGCGACGCTTCCGGCGAATAAGGATTTTCGGGAGCAATTCCCGACTTGATACGAATTGAATGCTTGAACCGGCCGTATTGTCCAAGGGATGTGCGGCCGGTTTTGTTCGTGCGGCTGGACAGCGCCGGGAGCGAACGATAAAAGCCTCTGACTTTGACGCAAGTTGCTGACGGCAGTACTGAAGGGCCCCCTATGAGCGGTGTGAATGAAATCCGGTCGACCTTTCTCGACTATTTTAAGAAAAACGGCCACGAGATCGTGCCGTCGAGCCCGCTGGTGCCGCGCAACGATCCGACATTGATGTTCACCAATGCCGGCATGGTGCAGTTCAAGAACGTCTTCACCGGCCTGGAGCAGCGTCCCTATACGACGGCGTCGACGGCGCAGAAGTGCGTGCGCGCCGGCGGCAAGCACAATGACCTGGACAATGTCGGCTATACCGCGCGCCATCACACCTTCTTCGAGATGCTTGGCAACTTTTCCTTCGGCGACTATTTCAAGGAACGCGCCATCGAGCTTGCCTGGAACCTGATCACCAAGGAGTTTGGCCTCGATGCCAAGCGCCTGCTGGTCACGGTCTATCATACTGATGACGATGCCTTTAACCTGTGGAAGAAGATCGCCGGCCTTTCCGACGACCGGATCATCCGCATCGCCACCAGCGACAATTTCTGGGCGATGGGCGATACCGGCCCCTGCGGTCCCTGTTCGGAAATCTTCTACGACCATGGCGATCACATCTGGGGCGGCCCTCCCGGCTCTCCGGAGGAAGACGGCGACCGCTTTATCGAGATCTGGAACCTCGTCTTCATGCAGTTCGAGCAGATCACCAAGGAGCAGCGTGTCGACCTGCCGCGTCCGTCGATCGACACCGGCATGGGTCTGGAGCGCGTTGCCGCCGTGCTGCAGGGCAAGCACGACAACTACGATATCGACCTGTTCCGCGCGCTGATCGAAGCTTCGGAAGAGGCGACGGGCGTCAAGGCCGAGGGCGAGCATCGCGCCAGCCATCGCGTCATCGCCGACCATCTGCGCTCCTCCGCGTTCCTGATCGCCGATGGCGTACTGCCGTCGAACGAAGGTCGCGGTTACGTGCTTCGCCGCATCATGCGCCGCGCCATGCGCCATGCGCAGCTGCTCGGCGCCAAAGAGCCGTTGATGTGGAAGCTGCTGCCGGCGCTGATCCAGCAGATGGGCCGCGCCTATCCCGAGCTGGTGCGTGCCGAAGCGCTGACATCCGAGACGCTGAAGCTCGAGGAAACCCGTTTCCGCAAGACGCTGGAGCGCGGCCTGTCGCTGCTCAACGATGCCACTTCGGATCTGCACAAGGGCGACAGCCTGGACGGCGAGACCGCGTTCAAGCTCTACGACACCTACGGCTTCCCGCTCGATCTCACGCAGGACGCATTGCGCGCCCGCGGTATCGGCGTCGATATTTCCAGCTTCACGGATGCCATGGAGCGCCAGAAGGCTGAGGCTCGCTCGCATTGGACCGGTTCCGGCGACAAGGCGACCGAGACCATCTGGTTCGAGCTCAAGGAAAAGAACGGTGCGACTGAATTCCTGGGCTACGATACGGAAACCGCCGAAGGCGTCATCCAGGCGATCGTCAGGGACGGCGTTGCCGTCGATAGCGCCTCGGCTGGCGACAAGGTGCAGATCATCGTCAACCAGACGCCGTTCTATGGCGAATCCGGTGGTCAGATGGGCGATACCGGCGTGATATCAGGCGACAACGGCAAGCTTGGTGTTGGCGATACCCAGAAGAAGGGCGAAGGCCTCTTCGTTCACGTCGCCGAGGTTTCGGAAGGAACAGTCAAGGTCGGCGATGCCGTCGTGCTGACGGTCGATCACAACAGGCGCTCGCGCCTGCGCGCCAATCATTCCGCCACCCATCTGCTGCACGAGGCTCTCCGCGAAGTGCTGGGTACCCACGTCGCCCAGAAAGGTTCGCTGGTCGCGCCCGAGCGCCTGCGCTTCGACGTTTCGCACCCGAAGCCGATGTCGGCTGAGGAGCTGAAGGTCGTCGAGGAGATGGCGAACGAGATCATCCTGCAGAATTCGCCCGTCACGACCCGGTTGATGAGCGTCGACGATGCGATCGCGGAAGGCGCGATGGCGCTGTTTGGCGAGAAGTATGGCGACGAAGTCCGCGTCGTGTCGATGGGGCAGGGTGTGCGTGGCGTCAAGACCGGCAAGCCTTACTCGGTCGAGCTTTGCGGCGGCACGCATGTCTCCGCCACCGGCCAGATCGGCCTCGTGCGCATTCTCGGCGATAGCGCCGTCGGCGCCGGCGTTCGCCGTATCGAGGCGGTAACGGGTGAATCCGCGCTTGCATATCTCGCCGATCAGGACGAGCGCGTGAAGACCCTCGCCTCGACGCTAAAGGTTCAGCCGGCCGATGTCGTCTCGCGCGTGGAAGCCTTGATGGACGAGCGCCGCAAGCTGGAGCGCGAACTGGCGGACGCCAAGCGCAAGCTTGCCATGGGCGGCGGCCAGAGCGGTTCGGCCGATGCGGTCCGCGAGATCAATGGCGTCAAGTTCCTCGGCAAATCCGTTTCCGGCGTCGATCCGAAGGATCTCAAGGGGCTGGCGGATGAAGCCAAGGCAGGCCTCGGCTCTGGCGTGGTTGCACTGATCGGCGTCTCGGACGATGGCAAGGCAAGCGCCGTTGTCGCGGTTACGGAAGACCTGACGAGCCGCTTTAGTGCCGTCGATCTCGTGCGCATCGCGTCGACCGCTCTCGGCGGCAAGGGCGGCGGCGGCCGTCCCGACATGGCCCAGGCCGGCGGCCCGGATGGCGCTAAGGCTGACGAGGCGATTGAGGCGATTGCTGCAGCACTTGCCGGCTAAGGCGCTGATTTCGTATCTCTGATTGAAATGGCGGATGCTTCGGTGTCCGCCATTTTTCTTTGTGCGAGCAATTCCGCAGGATTTGTCAAATCGGGTTATGCTCTTGTCGGTCCGATCGGTTTGCAAGGGGTTTGACATGAGTGGTGGAACGGCGTGGACGCTTTACGAGACCCGCTTGCGGCGGGTTTCGGCCTATATCCATGAGCATCTGGACGATGAACTCGATATGGAAAAGCTCGCCGAAATCGCCTGCATGTCCAGCTATCACTGGCACAGGATCTATCGGGCGATCTATGGCGAGACGGCCGCGGCGACCGTCAAGCGGCTTCGGCTGCATCGTGCCGCCGGCGATCTCGTCAACACCCGTCTATCCGTCAGCGATATTGCAAAGCGGTCGGGCTATCCCAACCTCCAGTCGTTCAACCGCATCTTCAGATCCGTCTACGGCATGCCGCCGGCGCGATATCGGAATGAGGGAAGCCATACGATCTTCGAACCCAGCACCCAAGGAAGGATCACGGTCATGTTCGACGTTACGCTTCGCACCATTTCCCCGATGTCACTCATCGGTGTCGCCCATCGCGGCTCCTATATGCAGATCGGCCAGGCTTTCGAAACACTCTTCGGCACCGTCTTTGCCCGTGGCCTTGCCGGTCCCGACATGCGGATGATCGGCATCTATCTCGACGATCCCGATGTCGTTGAGGCGGACAAGCTGCGCTCCTACGCCTGCGTTACCGCCGGCGAGGCCGCCGCTGCCGATGCGCCGCTGGAGCGGCGCTCGCTCGAGGGCGGCGAATATGCCGTGCTGCGCCACAAAGGTCCCTATGCGAACATGCACAAAGCCTACCAATGGCTCTATGCACAATGGCTGCCGGCATCCGGCCGGCAGCTGCGCGATACCGTCATGTTCGAGGAATATATCAACAATCCGCGCGACGTACCGCCGACGGAGCTATTGACCGACATCTATATGCCGCTGAAATAGCGGCATGTCGTTTCGATCGAAGGTTTTCTTCTAATGTACTGAATTTTCAGGCATTAGCCGGCTTCGGCATAGCCGCATTGTCGATCTCGTTGCCGCGGCGATAGGCGTCGCGGTCGCTGACCCGGCTCCAATAGTCGATGAAAGCCGGCCGCTTTTCGATCGTTCCGAAATTGAGGCCGTAGCCGATATGCGAACCGACATAGACGTCGGCGGCAGTAAAACGGTCGCCGGCGATGAAGGGTGAGGTCGTGACGGCGTGCTCCATGGCATCAAGCACGTTTGTAAAGCTGCCGCAGCCCGCCATGCGCAGGCGTTCCGGCGGGACTTCCAAGCCGAGGGCGCGATTGGTGATCGCCATCTCGAACGGCCCGGCCGCAAAAAACATCCAGCGGAAATAGCGGCCGCGTTCGGCAGCCGTCGGGGCTAGCCCTGCCTGCGGGAAAGTTTCGGCCAGATAGGCGCAAATGGCGGCACCTTCGGTGACGACGGTATCGCCATGCCTGATGGCCGGCACCTTGCCCATGGGGTTGACCGCAAGATATTCCGGGGCCTTCATCGTCGTGCCGTAGTCGAGATATTCCGTGCGGTAGGGCTGGCCGGTTTCTTCGAGCATCCAGCGGGCGATGCGTCCACGCGACATCGGATTGGTATAGAAAACGAGTTCTTCAGCCATCTGCCTCTCCCTTTTATTGCGCGCATTCTTGCCACTGGTTGGCCCGGGCGGCAAGATTCCGGGCAAAAGAAAACCCGGCACTGAGGCCGGGTTCTCAAAGGTTCCGACGTCGGCGGGCTTAAGCAGCCATGGCCTTCTTGAGGTTTTCGTCGATCTTGTCGAGGAAAGCGGTGGTCGAGAGCCACGGCTGATCGGGACCGATCAGCAGCGCCAGATCCTTGGTCATGTAGCCGGCTTCGACGGTATCGACGCAGACCTTTTCGAGCGTGGCGGCGAACTTGGCGAGTTCGGCATAGTCGTCGAGCTTGGCGCGGTGTGCGAGGCCACGGGTCCAGGCGAAGATCGAAGCGATCGAGTTCGTCGAGGTTTCCTGGCCCTTCTGGTGCTGGCGATAGTGACGGGTCACCGTGCCGTGGGCAGCTTCGGCTTCGACCGTCTTACCATCCGGCGTCAAGAGAACCGAGGTCATCAGGCCGAGCGAACCGAAGCCCTGGGCAACCGTGTCGGACTGAACGTCGCCGTCGTAGTTCTTGCAGGCCCAGACGTAGCCGCCGGACCACTTGAGGGCCGAGGCAACCATGTCGTCGATCAGGCGATGTTCGTAGGTGATGCCGGCTTCGTCGAACTGAGCCTTGAACTCGTTCTGGTAGACTTCTTCGAAGATGTCCTTGAAGCGGCCGTCATAGGCCTTGAGGATGGTGTTCTTTGTGGAGAGGTAGACCGGCCACTTGCGCATCAGGCCGTACATCATCGAGGCGCGGGCGAATTCGCGGATCGACTCGTCGAGGTTGTACATGGCCATGGCAACGCCGGCGCCGGGGGCGTCGAAAACGTCCTTTTCAATGACGGTGCCGTCTTCGCCGACGAACTTGATGGTCAGCTTGCCCTTGCCGGGGAATTTGAAGTCGGTGGCGCGGTACTGGTCGCCGAAGGCGTGACGGCCGACGACGATCGGCTTGGTCCAGCCGGGAACCAGGCGCGGAACGTTCTTGCAGATGATCGGCTCGCGGAAGATCACGCCGCCGAGGATGTTGCGGATCGTGCCGTTCGGGCTCTTCCACATCTGCTTCAGGTTGAATTCCTTGACGCGGTCTTCGTCCGGGGTGATCGTCGCGCACTTGATGCCGACGCCATGCTTCTTGATGGCGTTGGCGGCATCGACGGTAACCTGGTCGTTGGTTGCGTCGCGGTTTTCGACCGAGAGGTCGTAGTAGTCGATATCGATATCGAGGTAGGGGTAGATCAGTTTGTCTTTGATAAACTGCCAGATGATGCGAGTCATTTCGTCGCCATCGAGATCGGCAACGGGGTTAGCGACCTTGATCTTCTTCATACTTCTGCCTCGTCTAAGCTGATGGGACCGGCTGGTCCTGTGGGTAATGTGAAGTCCCGAGGGCTATAACACCGCCAGTGCGGAACGCAAAGCCGATAGAGCCCCCGGACGCCGTGTTTTTGATCATTTGTGACATCGTCAGCATTTTACGGTGAGGCCATTGCCAAAGCGGTTGATGGGGCTAATGTCGCGCAGGTTTTGCCTGTTGTCACGGAATCACGCCATGCAGAAATTTGCCGCATCCGCGCTTGCCTTCACGCTCTTTCAATTCTCCCTTGGCGCACATCCGGCGCTTGCGGCCGATGCGACGACACCGGTCAAGGCCATCATGGATGCGACCGTGTCCAATTGGGCAGGCGGTGACAGCGACTGGCAGGATATTTTCGACGAGAGCAAGCTGAACGAAATCTACAGCAAGGATTTCGGGGCGAAGTATCAGGCGGCAGCGCAATTTCCTGCTGCCGACGAGGACGGTATCTCGCCTTTCGACTATGACGTCATCGTCAATGCACAGGATGCGTGTCCGCTCGAAGATGTGAAGATCGCCGCACAGTCGCCCAAGAACAATGTGACCGAGGTGCTGGCGACCTTCAAGAAATCCACCTGCATGGGCTCGGATGCGGATTATCAGAAGACGAGCACGGTGCGTTTCGAAGTCATCGAAGAGGGCGGAAAACCCGTCGTGGACGACATCATCACCACTGACGACAACGGCAATCCGAGTTCGCTGAAGAGCGTGATGCAGGATCTCGTCAAACAACAGCAGCAACAGCCGTCAGACCAAACGCAGCAGCCGTCCGATCAGCAGAAACCGGCCAATCCGCAATAAATTGGGCGCGGTTCATTCCGCGGCTTATGCGTAAAAACCTTGCCGATCGGCCGGTGTCTCGCTATTGGCTCCGGAATCAGGGAAATAGAGCATGATGTCGTCCGAAAGCCGCTGACACTTTTCAGCAATCATGCTCGAATTGGCGCGACCGGGCTCGCGCGCGGAGATTAGGCATCATGGCAGGCACGAACAGCGAACGTCCACTTCTGGCCGAAGGGCCGGCCATTATTCTGGTCGAGCCGCAGATGGGCGAGAATATCGGTATGGTGGCGCGCGCCATGGCGAATTTCGGGCTCGTGGAGTTGCGCCTTGTCAATCCTCGCGATGGCTGGCCGAACGAAAGGGCGCAGGCGACGGCCTCTAAGGCGGATCACATCATCGAGGCGACGAAGGTCTACGAGACGCTGGAGCAGGCAATCGCGGATCTGAATTTCGTCTATGCGACGACGGCGCGCGAGCGGGATGGCTACAAGCCGGTGCGGTCGCCTGTCGTTGCGGCGGAAACGCTCCGTACAAAATTCAAGGCGGGCGAGGGCACCGGCATTCTCTTCGGCCGCGAGCGCTGGGGCTTGACGAACGAGGAAGTGGCGCTGGCCGACGAGATCGTCACCTTTCCGGTCAATCCGGCCTTCGCCTCGCTGAATATAGCCCAGGCTGTGCTCCTGATGTCCTATGAGTGGATGAAATCGGGCATGGAAGATCTGGGGGAAGTACCATTCCAGGCGCTAGAGCAGCGGCCTTCGACGAAGGAGCAGCTCTTCGGGCTTTTCGAGCAGCTGGAAGAGGCGCTGGATGCCCGCAATTATTTCCATCCCGCCGGGAAAAAGCCGAAAATGGTCGACAATCTCAGGGCCGTCCTCTCGCGCCGGGCGTTTACCGAACAGGAAATCAGTGTCTTGCGCGGGGTGATCTCTTCTCTCGACCGCTTCACGCGGAAGTCTCCGCGCGGCAGCGGTTCGCACCCGCGCCCCTCGAAAGCTCCCAAGGAAACCACCAGCGATGACAGCAGCGACGAATGAGCTGAAACCGGTTCTGGTGTTCGATTCAGGCATCGGCGGTTTGACCGTGCTGCGCGAAGCGCGCGTGCTGATGCCGGAACGCGGTTTCATCTACATCGCCGACGATGCCGGTTTTCCCTATGGCAATTGGGAGGAACCGGCGCTGAGAGAGCGGATCGTCGACCTCTTCGCAAAGTTGCTCGCGCAATATGATCCGGAAGTCTGCATTATCGCTTGCAACACGGCGTTTACCCTTGCCGGCGCCGATCTGCGCGCCGCCTTTCCGCAAATGACGTTCGTCGGCACCGTGCCGGCCATCAAACCGGCGGCGGAGCGGACCCGTTCGGGCCTGGTCTCGGTGCTGGCAACGCCGGGCACGGTCAAGCGCGCCTATACGCGCGATCTGATCCAGTCCTTCGCGACACAATGCCATGTCCGGCTCGTCGGATCGCAGAACCTTGCGCGTCTTGCGGAAGCCTATATTCGCGGCGATGTCGTCGACGACGAAGCTGTCTTGACCGAGGTCGAGCAGTGTTTCGTCGAGATGGATGGCCGCAAGACCGATATCGTCGTGCTTGCCTGCACGCATTATCCGTTCATGGCCAATATTTTCCGCAGGCTTGCGCCCTGGCCGGTCGATTGGCTCGATCCGGCCGAGGCGATCGCAAGGCGTGCCCGCAGCCTAGTGCCGCAGGTTGCCGACGCCGTCCATCCCGACAATTTCGACTTTGCGGTGTTCACCTCCGGTGCGCCGGATTTCCCAACCCGCCGGCTGATGCAGGGCTTTGGGCTCAAGGCTTGACGAATGACTGACAAGATTTCATTGCGTAAACTCGATCTCGCGGACATGCCTGCTGCTGCGGCCGTCCATCGTGCGTCCTTCAACGAAAGGCTGCCGACGCTCGCCGGGGTTCATACGCCGGAAGAGGATGTCGGCTTCTGGACCGCCGTCGTCTACAAGGATTGCGAGATCTGGGGTGCGGAGGAGGGCGGCCGCCTCGTCGGCGTCATCGCTTTTCTGAAGGATTGGGTCGACCAGCTCTATGTTCTGCCCGAGGCGCAGCGGCGCGGTATCGGCAGCCGCCTGCTCGATATCGCCAAATCGACCTATCCGGTGCTGTCGCTCTGGTCTTTCCAGAGAAATGAGCCGGCGCGCCGTTTTTACGAAAAGCACGGCTTCTTCGTGGTTGACGAGTCGGACGGGGCAGGCAATGAGGAGAAGGAGCCGGATCTGCTTTACAAATGGGAGGCCCGCCTGCACCGGCTTTAGTTGAAGCCGAGCTGGATGGCTGCTTATTGGGAGTTCGATAGTTGATGTCTTTTGAGAATGCCGAGGTCAGCCATGCGTCTGCGTGAGTGCCACAACTTCCATGATTTTCGTCTTCTCGCGAAAAAGCGTCTTCCCGGCCCGATCTTCAATTATATCGATGGTGCTGCCGACGACGAGGTAACGCTGCGGCGGAATACGTCGAGCTTCGAAAGCTGCGATCTCGTTCCCAACGTTCTGCGCGGGGTCAGCGAGATCGACATGTCTGTCACCGTCATGGGACAAAAGCTCGCGACGCCGTTCTATTGCTCGCCGACGGCCCTGCAGCGGCTGTTTCATCACCAGGGCGAGAACGCGGTTGCTGCCGCAGCCTCCTCGCTTGGAACCATGTTCGGCGTCTCCTCGCTCGGCACCGTCAGCCTCGAGGAAATCCGCAAGAAGCATGCGGGGCCGCAGGTCTATCAGTTCTATTTCCACAGGGATCGCGGGCTGAACCGGGCGATGATGGAGCGGGCGAAGGAAGCCGGCGTCAACGTCATGATGCTGACGGTGGACAGCATCACCGGTGGCAATCGCGAGCGTGATCTTCGTACCGGTTTTTCCATCCCGTTCAAACTCAATCTCGCGGGTCTCACCCAGTTTGCCATCAAGCCGGCCTGGGCGCTGAATTACGTCACGCACGAGAAATTCCGCCTGCCGCAGCTCGACGAGCATGTGGATATGAGCGGCGGCGCGATGTCGATCGGCAAGTATTTTACCGAGATGCTCGATCCATCGATGAACTGGAACGACGTCGCCGAGATGGTGAAGCACTGGAATGGGCAGTTCTGCCTGAAGGGCATCATGTCGGTCGAGGATGCCAAGCGCGCCGTCGATATCGGATGCACCGGCATCGTGCTTTCAAATCATGGCGGGCGGCAGCTGGATGGCTCACGCTCCGCGTTCGATCAGCTGGCCGAGATCGTCGACGCTGTCGGTCATCGCATCGATGTGATGATGGACGGCGGCATCCAGCGCGGCACGCATGTGCTGAAGGCGCTGTCGCTCGGCGCCAAGGCTGTCGGTCTCGGCCGCTTCTATCTCTATCCGCTTGCCGCTGCGGGTCAGGCAGGCGTGGAGCGGGCGCTCCGGCATCTGCGAACGGAAGTCGAGCGCGACATGAAGCTGATGGGCTGCACCTCGGTCAGCGAGCTGTCGCGGGCCAATCTGCGCTTCAGATAGATCTCGCAATCGCCTGTGGGTTTTTTCAATCCGCGGGCGCGAAGCTTGGAAATCTTTGCTAGACGGAGGCGCGTCCTTTCAGAAAGATGGGACGCATCCACATTTGATTCTTGCTCATAGGGGAAGTGCATTGCAGGTCGGCATCGACATGGGAACGGCGTCCGGCGGGACCAGCGCCCAGCTCGATATCGAGGAGCTGCTGGCGACGCGTCTCCTGGTACAGGGCAATTCCGGCTCCGGAAAATCGCACCTGCTGCGGCGGCTGCTGGAGCAATCCGCACAGTGGGTGCAGCAGGTCATCATCGATCCCGAAGGCGATTTCGTCACGCTGGCCGACAAGTTCGGGCATGTGGTCGTTGACGGCGAGCGCACGGAGGCGGAACTCGCCGGTATTGCCAACCGTATCCGCCAGCATCGCGTTTCCTGCGTGCTGACGCTGGAAGGGCTGGATATCGAGCAGCAGATGCGCGCCGCCGCCGCCTTTCTCAATGGCATGTTCGATGCCGATCGCGAATTCTGGTATCCGGTTCTGGTCGTGGTCGACGAGGCGCAGATGTTCGCGCCTTCGGTTGCCGGCGACGTCTCGGAAGATGCGCGCAAGATGTCGCTCGGCGCCATGACCAATCTGATGTGCCGCGGCCGAAAGCGCGGCCTTGCCGGCGTCATCGCCACGCAGCGCCTGGCGAAGCTTGCCAAGAACGTGGCAGCGGAAGCTTCCAACTTCCTGATGGGCCGTACTTTCCTCGATATCGACATGGCCCGCGCCGCTGACTTGCTCGGCATGGACCGCAGGCAGGCGGAGATGTTCCGCGACCTGAAGCGCGGCAATTTCGTCGCCCTCGGGCCTGCACTCTCGCGCCGGCCGCTGCCGATCGTGATCGGCACGGTGGAGACATCGGCGCGCTCTTCCAGTCCGAAGCTGATGCCGCTACCGGACGCGCCGCAAGATGTCGAGGATCTGATCTTCACGCCGGACCCGGAAGAATTCACGCGCCCCATCGTTCGCCGTACCACGCCGGCGCCACGTCCGACGACCGATATTCTTGCCGAGCTTTCCCGTTCCGTGCCGGCAGCAAGCCCTGCACCTGCAGAGCCGAAGGTCAGCCAACCGGAACTATCGAGCGAGGATCGCGAGGCCAGGGTCAGCGCCGTGCTCTCGGAGATCCTTGACGATCCAGCCTCCGGCTTCCGCACGGATTCGGTGCTGTATCAGGAGTTTCTCGTGCGGTTGCGCATGCGCCGCGTTCCCGGTTCGCCGATGAGTCTTTCGGAATTCCGGCGCCGCGTGGCGATTACGCGGTCCGGTGCCGACGAAGAGATCATGGCGACAGAGCAATGGGCAATGGCGCTCGCGCTTTCCTCCAGCGTCACCGACGATCTGCAGGGCGTCTTCCTGATGCTGGCGAAGGCCGCCATCAGCGGCGAGCCATGCCCGTCCGACGCGCGTATCGCCCGCGCCTACGGCACCCATTCGGCCCGTCGTGCGCGCCGTCTCCTCAGCTATTTCGAGGAGCAGGGCAGCGTCGTCGTTCACACGGATTTCTCCGGCAAGCGCATCGTTGCCTTCCCGGATATGGGATGCCAGACGACACCAGGCGATGCCAATGCGCCCGATCTCGATGCCGGCGAGCAGGCGGCGGCGGAATAGCTGTCATATTCCCGGCAAAGCGCGTCCGGCGCTGTTGACAATTCCATGACAACCCCTTACAGACCGCGCCAACGCCGGGCAGAAATGTCCGGTGTTTCATTTGACATGTCCCGTGGCTTCCTCCGTTCGCTAACGTGAGAAGCCTGTCAGAGCTCGAAAACGGAGTTCAGAGGAGGGCGTGTTTCCTTCGCGGTTCGGCAACGGGCCGCCATAACACTTTGAAAGGAAATGCGATGAGCAAGCGCGAATCGTCCAAGTACAAAATCGACCGCCGTATGGGCGAAAACATCTGGGGCCGCCCGAAGTCCCCGGTTAACCGTCGCGAATACGGCCCGGGCCAGCACGGCCAGCGCCGCAAGGGCAAGCTTTCGGACTTCGGTGTGCAGCTGCGCGCCAAGCAGAAGCTGAAGGGCTACTATGGCGACCTGCGCGAGAAGCAGTTCCGCGCCATCTTCGCTGAAGCTGACCGCCGCAAGGGCGACACCTCGGAAAACCTGATCGGCCTGCTCGAATCGCGCCTCGACGCGATCGTCTACCGCGCCAAGTTCGTTCCGACGGTCTTCGCTGCCCGTCAGTTCGTCAACCACGGCCACGTCACGGTCAACGGCGTTCGCGTCAACATCGGTTCGTACCGCTGCAAGGCTGGCGACGTTATCGAAGTTCGCGAAAAGTCCAAGCAGCTCGTAACGGTTCTGGAATCGGTTTCGCTCGCTGAGCGCGACGTTCCGGACTACATCGAAGCCGACCACAACAAGATGGTTGCGACCTTCGCTCGCGTTCCGGCTCTCTCCGACGTGCCTTACGCCGTCGTCATGGAACCGCATCTGGTCGTCGAATTCTATTCGCGTTAATAAGCGGATAACTTTCTTGATGAATGAAAAGCCGCTCGGTTCGAGCGGCTTTTTTGTCTTTGGAGCGCCTCATGACGGATTTGCAGGCAATTCTCGACGGCATTCATACGGAGCTTTCGCCGCGGATCGGTGAAGGCAAGGTTGCCGATTATATTCCGGAACTCGCAAAGATCGATCCGAAGCAGTTCGGCATGGCGATCGCCACGGTCGGCGGCGATGTCTACTGCGTCGGAGATGCTGCGGTTCCCTTCTCCATCCAGAGTATCTCCAAGGTCTTCATGCTGACGCTCGCGCTCGGCAAGGTCGGGGAAAGCCTCTGGAAGCGGGTGGGACGCGAACCATCGGGCACGGCCTTCAACTCCATCGTCCAGCTGGAGCGGGAAGAGGGGATACCGCGCAACCCTTTCATCAATGCCGGCGCGATTGCCGTCAGCGATGTCGTTTTAGCGGGACATGAGCCGCGCGAGGCAATCGGCGAGCTGCTGCGCTTCGTACGCTATGTGGCCGACGACGACACGATCAGCATCGACGAGAAGGTAGCGCGCTCAGAAACGCAGACGGGCTATCGCAATTTTGCGCTCGCCAATTTCATGCGTGCCTACGGCAATATCCATCATCCGGTCGAGCATGTGCTCGGCGTCTATTTCCATCAATGCGCGCTTTCCATGAGTTGCCAGCAGCTTGCCAGGGCGGGGCTTTATCTTGCCGCGCGTGGCAGCAATCCGATCACCGGCCATTCCGTCGTGTCGCCGAAGCGGGCGCGGCGCATCAATGCGCTAATGCTGATGTGCGGCCACTATGATGGCTCCGGCGACTTTGCCTATCATGTCGGCCTGCCCGGCAAGAGCGGTGTCGGCGGCGGCATCCTGGCCGTGGCGCCGGGCATCGGTTCGATCGCCGCCTGGTCGCCGGGCTTGAACGAGGTCGGAAATTCGCAGCTCGGTGCGGTGGCGCTGGAGATGCTGGCGGCGCGCACGGGCTGGTCCGTATTCGGCGATTGATGCCCATGTCTTCTTGCCGCGCTTTCTGCTATCAGCGTGGCGATATGCAAGGAATGACGGAATGAATATCGCGACGACAGTGAAAGACGACATCGATATCGAGGCCGAAGATGGCGGCTCTGCCGTTCATCCGATGTTTTCCGATGCGCCGCGATCCGTTTCCTTCAACAAGCTGCGCAAGCGCCTGTTGCGGCAGGTCCGTCAGGCCATGGAAGACTTCCAGATGCTGAAGGGCCAGAAGCGCTGGCTCATCGGCCTTTCCGGTGGTAAGGATTCCTATGGGCTGCTGGCGCTGCTGCTCGATCTCAAATGGCGCGGCCTGCTGTCGGTGGAGCTGGTTGCCTGCAATCTCGACCAGGGCCAGCCGAATTTTCCGAAACACGTTCTGCCGGACTATCTGACGAAGATCGGCGTCACTCATCGCATCGAGTATCGCGACACCTATTCGATCGTGAAGGAGAAGGTGCCGGAGGGGGCAACCTACTGTTCGCTCTGTTCGCGCCTGCGTCGCGGCAATCTCTATCGTATCGCCCGCGAGGAAGGTTGCGACGCGCTGGTGCTCGGCCATCACCGCGAGGATATTCTCGAGACCTTCTTCATGAACTTCTTCCATGGCGGTCGCTTGGCCTCCATGCCGGCGAAGCTGCTCAATGACGAAGGCGACCTGATGCTGCTGCGTCCGCTCGCCTATGCGGCGGAGGACGATCTCGCGAAGTTTGCGGCGGCCATGCAGTTTCCGATCATTCCCTGCGACCTTTGCGGCTCGCAGGACGGTTTGCAGCGCAACGCCATGAAGGACATGCTCGCCGATATCGAGCGCCGTATGCCCGGCCGCAAGGATACGATGCTGCGCGCGCTGGCGCATGTGAACCCGTCGCATCTGCTCGACCCGAAACTCTTTGATTTCGCTGGTTTGATGACACAGAGATCTTCCAGCGATCCGGCCTAAATTCAGCGCTTTTGCCACACCGCCGTCATCGAATCGGGCATAAGAGGAGGCCCTTTCAAATCAGAGGCCTCCGATGACTTTCTCCGATACCGATTTCGACTATGTGATGATGATCGTTGCCGAAGCGGCGGCAAAGGAGATCATGCCACGCTTCCGCAATCTGGAGGATGGCGACGTATCGGAAAAGACCTCGGCTATCGACCTTGTGACCGAGGCAGATCTTCTTGCCGAACGGCATATCACCGCGGCGCTAAGGGCACGTTTTCCAAAGGCCGTCATCGTGGGCGAGGAGGCCTATGAGGCCGACAAGTCCGTCGTGCCGGCGCTGGCGCATGCTGAACTCGCTTTCACCATCGATCCGGTGGATGGCACGTTCAATTTCGCGGCCGGCCTGCCCGTATTCGGGACGATAGTGGCCGTCATCGCCAATGGTGAGACGATCGCCAGTATCATCCATGATCCCGTGCTCGGCGACACTCTGACTGCCATGAAGGGCGGCGGCACGTTTCTGCGCCGGCAAACAGGGCAGGCGAGGCGGCTTGCCGTTGCCGCTCCCGTACCCCTCAGCGCCATGACCGGTGCGATATCCTGGGGCCATATGGACGAGCCGGATCGATCGCGCATCTGCGGCAATCTGTCGAAGACCCGTATGGTTTTTTCAGTTAATTGCTCGGCTTACGAATATTGGATGGTCGCATCGGGGAAATGGCATTTCATCGGCCATTCCAAGCTGATGCCATGGGATCATCTTGCCGGCGTGCTGGCGCATCAGGAAGCTGGCGGCTATACCGCCAAATTCGACGGCACGCCCTATCGACCCGGCGAAACGACGGGCGGCATTATTTCTGCGCCGGATGAGGAGAGCTGGCGGGTGATCCGCCGCGAGATCATCGGCGCCTGACGCGAAAGGAAAAAGCATGACATCGCTCGTTGACGTTACCACGCTTGCTCATGTGCTGCGCCGCGCGGCACAGACGGAGATCTTGCCGCGTTTCCGCAGGCTGGGCAGCGACGACGTCCGTGCCAAGAGTGAGGCCACGGATCTGGTAACGGAAGCCGACGAGCGTGCTGAGCGCATGATCAAGGCCGAGGTTGCGCGGCTCTGGCCGGAGGCGCTGTTCATCGGTGAGGAATCGGTTGCCGCCGATCCCTCGCTATTGACGAAGCTCGCGGATGCCGATCTCGCCATCATCGTCGATCCTGTCGACGGCACGTTCAACTTTGCCGCTGGTATTCCCGCCTTCGGTGTCATGGCTTCGGTCGTGTCGAAGGGCGAGACCGTTGCCGGCATTATCTTCGATCCGATGGGCGACGACTGGGTACTCGCTGAACGCGGCAGCGGCGCATGGCTGCGCCGGCCGGATGGCGAAACGCTGCGTCTCAAGGTGGGTCAGCCGGTTCCGTTGGAAGAGCTGGTCGGCATGGCGGCAACAGGCTTTCTGCCCAAGGAAAAGCGCGCCGAGATCATGGGCAATCTCGCCAAGGTGCGCTACACGACCTGCTATCGATGCGCGGCGCATGAATACCGCACGCTCGCCGGCGGCTATGTGCACTATCTCATGTACAACAAGCTGATGCCCTGGGACCATCTGGCGGGATCGCTGATTTCAGCCGAAGCCGGCGCCTATGTCCGTCGTTTCGACGGTTCGCCCTATCTGCCGCACCATCTCGACGGCGGGTTGTTGATGGCCGTGGATAAGGATACCTGGGAGCTGCTGCGGCGTGAGGTCTTCACCATCTAAGGTGAGCGGCGTGACCTGAAAGCCAGCACTGCCACTTGGAAAGTGGCAGTGGGAAGGCTATCTTCTTGGCATCAGGCAGGAGCCTCGGTGAGCGCCTGCCGTCGGGATGAGGTCGATGTCCGAAACGAGCCGTAAGCTGACCACCATCTTCTGCGCCGATGTGCAGGATTATACGCGTCTTATGGGGAAGGACGAGGAGGGCACGTTATCGACCCTCCGGCGCTACCGAGATGCGATGAAGCGGTTGATCGAAGCGCATGGCGGCCGAGTGGTCAACACCTGGGGTGACGGTGTCTTCGCGGAATTTCCGAGCGTCGTCGAAGCCGTGCGCGCGGCGATCGACACGCAGAATGAGCTCGCCGGCTACAATGCGGTAACCGATCCCGACAAGAAGATGCTCTTTCGCATCGGGCTCAATCTCGGCGACGTGATCGCCGATGGCGACGATCTCTATGGTGACGGCGTCAATATTGCCGCCCGGCTGCAATCGCGCGCGGCTCCGGGCGGCATCGTCATTTCCAGCACGGTGTATGACCAGGTCCGCAACAAGGTGGCGGTCGGGTTCGATTTCCTTGGCCAGCTCGACGTCAAGAACATCGAAGGTGGCGTGCCGAGTTATGCGGTGCGGATCGGCGGCGTGCAGGTTGTCGATACCACATCCGACTCCCGTTCGGCCCCGGGACCGGCTCCAGGCCCAACGCGTGCGCCTGAGCCGGTGGCGCAGGAACCCGCTCTGCAAGACTGGCGCCGGAGCTATGCCGCGCCGCTTGTCGTCTGCATCGGTCTTGCCTTACTCAACGGCCTGAGCTGGGATGGGGAATTCTGGGCAAAATGGCCCATACTTGCCATTCTGTGGGGCGCGGCGTTCCGCTACGTTCGCAGCAACAGACAGATCGATATGGCGATTGCCGGCCTTGTCATCACTGGCATCGGTCTCGTCATGATCAATCTTTTCACCTGGCACGGCACGCCCTGGGCGATGTGGCCTCTGTTCGGCCTTGCTATTGCCGCCGCGCTGCGCTGGGTCAGTCGGCCGCGCAGCGGTGCATAAGAAGGGCAGGCACGTCGTTTAGACGTGCCCCATGCCGGGCTCCAGCGCCGGCGTATCGCCGGGATGGGTGAAGAGCTTGCCGCGCTCCGCCCAAAGCGTTGCCAGGATCGACAGCACGCCGAATATAGTGAAGCCAGCCATCAACGGCTGCGCCGTGCCATCGAACATCTGGCCGACGACACCGCCGATGAGGACGCCGACCGTGGTGGAGATCGAGCTGGTGATGGCGGCGGCTGTCCCCGCCAGGTGCCCCATCGGCTCCAGGCTGATCGCCATGCAATTGGTGGTGATGACGGCGAACATCATCAGCATGACCGAGATCAGCACGTAGATGAAGGTGAAGCTCGGCTGGCCGAACATGCCGACGACATAACCGATAGCGCCGAGAACGGTGAAGACGATCATGGCGGCGTGCGAAATGCGGCGCATGCCGAAGCTGCGGACGAAATAGCCATTCGCAAATTGCGCAACGGCCGTGCCGGCCGCGGTTGCCGCAAAGGCGATAGGGAATGTGTCCCCGAGGCCATAGACTTCGCCGAAGACCTGCTGCACGGAGACGATGTAGGCGCAGATGACGCCGGTGTAGAGCGTCAGGCCGATCATGTAACCGCAGGTGATGCGGTTGGTCAGCACGGTCTTGAAGCCGGACAGCACGGAAGCGACCGAAAGCGGCAGGCGTTCTTCGACGGGCAGCGTCTCCTTCATGCGGAAGAAGGCGATGAGGAAGAGGCCGGCGCTGGCGATGCCGAGCAGGATGAAGATCCATTGCCAGTTCGAATAGGCAACGATCATCTGGCCGACGAAGGGGGCGACCATCGGCATGATCATGAAGACGATCATGACATAGGACATGACGCGGGCCATTTCGCGGCCGCCGAAGCAATCGCGCACGATGGCAAGTGTGGTGATACGCACGGCCGCGGCGCCGACGCCCTGCGCAAAGCGCATGGCGAGCAAGGCAAACAGGCTGCCGCTCCAGGCCGCCGCAAACAGTGTCACGGTATAGAAGGCCAAGCCGCCGAGCAGGATGTATCGCCGGCCATAAGTATCCGACAGGCTGCCGAAGAACAGCTGGCAGATGCCGAAGCCGAGGAAATAGACGCCGATGACCAGCTGCGTGTCATTCGGATTGGCGACGTGCAGCGACTGGCCGATATTCGGCAGCGCCGGCAGCATGCTGTCGATGCCCATCGAGATGCTGGCCGTCATCAGGGCGATCGTGAGGATGAATTCCACGATGCCGAGGCCGATGCGGCTGGAGCCGGACTGCGCCGGCTGTTGTGATTGGGGCGGGGTTGTCATGCGAATATGCCTGTCAATGTAAAGCGAGGGATTGGTCAGCTGGCGGCGGCGCATTGTGCGGGCGGAACAGCTTTCCCTTTTCGGCGATCAGCACGAAGACGACGCCAATGAGGGACACGGTGAAGTAGCCGATGACCATCGGCGTTGCCGTGCCATTGTAAAACTGCCCGATGCAGGCGCCAATCGATGCGCCGCCGACCGTGCTCATGAAGCCGAGTACGGAGGATGCTGTGCCGGCGACATGGCCCAGAGGCTCCATCGCGAGAGAGTTGAAATTGGAACCGATCCAGCCGAACTGGAACATGGCCAGTGCGAAAAAGACCATGAACAGCGGGAACGGCATCGGTGCAGGCCCGTAGAGCTGCACCAGCAGCCAACAGAAGGTGATGGCGACAAAGCCAAGCAGCGCCGTATGCGACAGCCGGCGCATGCCGAACCGACCGACGAACTGCGAGTTGACGAAGGATGACAGGGCCATGAATGCCGCGACGCCGCCGAACGCCAGCGGCGTATAGACGCCGAGGCCGTAGATGTTGTTGTAGATCTGCTGGGCTGAATTGATGAAGCCGAACAACGCGCCGAACAGGAACGTGCTCGCCAGGGTATAACAGAGCGCCACCCGGTCCGTCAGAACGATCTTGAAGCCTGAGGCGACCGATCTGACGGTGAGGGGCCGGATATTTTCGGGCTTCAGCGTCTCGGGAAGCCGGAAATACATCCAGGCACCGACGAGCGTCGCCATGGTGCCGATGAAGACGAAGATCATGTGCCAGGTGCTGACGAGCATGATGACCTGGCCGCTTCCGGGCGCGATGACCGGAACGATCATGAAGACCATCATGATCAGCGACATCACTTCGGCCATCAGACGGCCGCCGAAGACGTCGCGGACGATGGAGACCGTGATGACCCGGGTCGCTGCCGAGCCGAGGCCCTGGATGAAGCGGAGCGCCAGCAGTCCGGCGAAGGAGGGAATGAGGGCAATGCCGAATGCCGAAATCACGTAGATGATGATGCCGACGAGGAGCGGCTTGCGGCGGCCGAAGCGATCCGACAGGGGGCCGTAGATGAGCTGTGCCGAGCCGAATCCGATCAGATAGGCCGTCACCACATATTGCCGGTGATTCTCGTTCATCACACCGAGGCTGGAGCCGATCTGCTGCAGCGCGGGAAGCATGATGTCGATTGCGAGCGAATTAATCGCCATGAGGAAGGCCGCGAGTGCGATGAACTCACGTTTGCCCATGGGTAGCTGCCCATGGGACATGGCCTGGGATGAAGTCGTCACGGTTTTATTCCCATAAACATGTCAAGGGCGCCGCCCGCCGGCAGCGCCTTATCGATCAAATTGAACTATGGAAACCGGACGGGGAGCCCGGTGCCCGGTCAGGCGGCGCCGCGAACGCTGATGCCGTGTTCCTGAAGGTGTTGCTGCAACTCGCCGGCCTGAAACATTTCACGAACGATGTCGCAGCCGCCGATGAATTCGCCCTTTACGTAAAGCTGCGGAATGGTCGGCCAGTTGGAATAGTCCTTTATGCCCTGACGGATTTCAGCGTCGGCTAGGACATTGATGCCCTTATAGTCTACGCCGATATAGTCGAGAATCTGGACCACCTGGCCGGAGAAACCACACTGCGGGAACTGGGGCGTGCCTTTCATGAAGAGAACGACGTCGTTGTTCTTCACTTCATTGGCGATGAATTCCTGAATGCCGCTCATTGTCCAGTTCCTTTCACACGCGGGGTCAAGGTCCGCAGCGTTACATGTGTCCCTTAAATAGCAAGCAGCTGGCAAGATTTCCAGCCGCAAAACATACGCGCCGTCTTTTTCATCGCATGAATGGATTTCCGGCATCAGCGGCGACGGAAGATGATGAAATCACCTTATTGGACATGATTTCTGAACAGTGCGTTTTGAAAACGCCTCTTCAACTCCATGCTTGAACAACACACATATTTAAAAAGCAAGGGATGATTAATATTAGGCTGCTATTGAATTTACAAGCGGTCGGTATGTTTGTTAGAGTTCGTCGATTGATGCGATTTGGCGCGTATCGGTCCCTTGTCGGCATTGCATTCGTATTTTTGAGGGAGCGGACACCATGAGCCACCATCACTATTCTGACGGGCAGGTTGGTGAAGAGCGGGAATTTTACAGCTCGGAGGATACGAGCGAAGGCGAACGGGAATATTACGAGCATGTTCGCACGCCGAGAGCCTCCGTCCTGAACAGCACCGTAACCGTAAGTGCTATCGTGCTTGTTCTGAGCATCGCCTTCGGTTATCGCGTTTCGACTGCGCCGGCGCCGCAACCGGCGATGCCGCCGATCGTGGAGAAAATCATGACGGCGCCACCGGCCGACCCTTGTGCCGACATCTCTCCATATCCCGGCCGGGAGTGCTGATGAGGCGTGATCCCGGACTTTCGCATCCATCGATACTGCTGCCGTAGCGGCCGGGAAGGTTGGCATGTTGCCGCCCATGGACCGTGCGGTTGTGAGTGTTTGATCCTATCTTTTTGTTTTTTGGATGATTTATGGTGGGTTGCCATGAAAAAGCCGGCAGGGCGTGGTCATGGCCATTTCCAGTTGTTATTCGTGCTACTGGCGCCCCGGGGACAGACTACAATATGAATCCTATCAAGAAGAGGGTGGTTCTCCACTTCCCTGGCTTCGAGCCGTTGAACGCTGCCGCCCATCGCGCCCGTTACGAGCGTTCGGCGAGGCAGAGTGCTGACGTCTGGGGTTTTTCCACTTCGGTGGGGGAGCTGAAGAATTTCGGTCGGGCGCCCTATTTCGACGTCGACGCAACCGCTGCCGATTGGAGCACGCAAAGTCGCATTCATGTCGTCGATCATAACGACCTCGTGGCCACGCTGAACGGCAGACCGTTCTTCACCCGGCTGATGCAGGGTTATCTTGCTGCCTCCAAGGTCGCCATGTCGGGTGGCATGGTCGGTTATTTCCGTCATGCGTGGCGTTTCGGCCTGTTCTTCATCTTTCCGTTTCTGTTGATGCTAGCGGGATTGCTGATCAGCCTGCTGATCGCGTTTACGCCGTTCTTGTTCGGGCTGCCGGCCTGGAGCCATATCGGCAGCATCGCGCTGGCGGTCGCCTTCTTCATTTACGTCTTCCTGCCGCAGGCCGAGAAGCTGCATACGCTGCATCTCTTTTCCGACTGGGAGATGGCTGTGGCTATGGCCGGGCTGAACGAACTTGGCGCTGAACAATGGCTTGAGGCGAGCGCGATCAGCGTGCGTCAGGCTCTGGATGAACCCGGCGTCGATGAATTCGTCATTTCCTCGCATAGCATGGGCTCGTCCGTGGCAGCTCATGTGGTCGGGCTGTTGCTGGAGCGCGAGCCGGACCTGTTTCAGGGCAAGCGCGTGGTGTTCACCACGCTAGGCAGTGCCATCCTGCAATGCGCGCTTATGCGCCCGGCATCCGTGCTGCGTTCGCGCGTGGGGCTGATTGCGCGCTGCAAGGAAATCTTCTGGCTCGACGTTCACTGTCTGACCGACGCGATCCATTTCTATAAGGCCAAGACGGCGGCCGTTTGCGGCCATCCGGACGCCCCGCAAGCCTCGATTCTGCTCATCCGCTTCAAGCAGATGCTGACCGCGAAGCATTATGCCAAGATCAAGCGCGATTTCCTGCGGGTTCACCGGCAATATGTGCTCGGTCCCGATGTGAAGGCCTTCTTCGATTTCACGCTGATGACGGCCGGCCCGCTACCGGCCTCGGATTTCGCGGAGTTCTCATTCAAGAAGCTGCCGGAACTGACGTTCAGTTCCGGCGAGGAAGCGCAGGCGCTCTCAGTCGGGCGCTGAAGTCTGCAGCGCAAGGGCGTGCAAAACGCCGCCCATATTGCCCTTCAGGGCATCATAAACCATCTGGTGCTGCTGCACGCGGCTCTTGCCGCGGAAAGCTTCCGCGACAACTTCTGCTGCGTAATGATCGCCATCCCCGGCCAGGTCGCGAATCGTCACCTTGGCGCCGGGAATGCCGGCCTTGATCATGTCTTCGATATCGCCGGGGTTCATGGGCATGAGTGGTACCTCGATTATTCAGCGGCAGCGAGCGCGCTGCCGTCCATGAAGGCAGGAAACCACGATTCATGCGCCTCGCGCAACTGTTCAACCGGAAGCGTTAACAGGCCATCGATGGCAAGCGCGTCGCCGCCGACTGTTCCGAGGCGGCGGAATGGCACGCCGGCGCTTTCGGCGTTGATGCAGACGAAATCCGCGACATCGGCTGGAACAGCAATGACGTAACGTGCCTGATCCTCACCGAAAAGCGCCGCGTGCGGCAGGGTGCGGCCCTCGCTGAGGTCGATGCGCAGGCCCTTGCGGGACGCCATCGCCATTTCGGCAAGTGCCAGCGCAAGGCCGCCGGACGAGATGTCGTGGCAGGCCGTCACCTGGCCGTTCCGGATGGCGGAGCGGACGAAATCGCCGTTTCGGCGTTCGGCAAAGAGGTCAACTTCCGGAGCCGGACCATCGGTCGAGCCAAGGATGTCGCGCAGATAGATCGACGAGCCGAGATGGCTGCCGTCGAGGCCGATCATGATGACGTGATCGCCTTCCGATGCCGATCCGATGCGGGCCATCGCCTTCCAATCCGGTAGCAGGCCGACGCCGGCGATGGTGGGGGTCGGCAGGATCGCGACGCCATTGGTCTCATTGTAGAGCGAGACATTGCCCGAGACGATCGGGAAATCGAGAGCACGGCAGGCTTCGCCGATACCTTTGATGGCGCCGACGAACTGGCCCATGATCTCAGGCTTTTCCGGATTGCCGAAGTTCAGGTTGTCGGTGGCGGCGAGAGGCTCGGCGCCGGTTGCCGTGATGTTGCGCCAGCATTCCGCCACCGCCTGCTTGCCGCCTTCGAACGGATCGGCTTCGACGTAGCGCGGGGTGACGTCGGAGGAGAAGGCGAGCGCCTTGGTCGGATGCCCCTCGACGCGGACGACGCCGGCGTCGCCGCCGGGAAGCTGCAGCGAATTGCCCTGGATCAGCGTATCGTACTGTTCGTAGACCCAGCGGCGGCTGGACTGGTTGGCGGAGCCGACCAGCTTCAGCAGCGCCTGACCGTAGTTTTCCGGAGCGGCCACGAGATCGGCGGGCAGGGCGGCGCGCTTGTCGGCTTCGCGCCACGGGCGGTCATATTCCGGCGCCTGGTCGCCGAGATCCTTGATCGGCAGGTTGGCGACTTCCTCGCCCTGATGGATGACACGGAAGCGCAGGTCGTCGGTCGTCTTGCCGACGATGGCGAAATCCAGGCCCCACTTGACGAAGATCGCCTTGGCGACCGCTTCCTTTTCCGGCTGCAGCACCATGAGCATGCGCTCCTGGCTTTCCGACAGCATCATTTCGTAGGCGGTCATGTGCTCTTCGCGCACCGGCACCTTGTCGAGTTCGAGCTCGATGCCGAGGTCGCCCTTGGCGCCCATTTCGACGGCAGAGCAGGTGAGGCCGGCCGCACCCATGTCCTGAATGGCGATGACGGCGCCGGTCTGCATCAGTTCAAGGCAGGCTTCGAGCAGGCATTTTTCGGTGAAGGGGTCGCCGACCTGAACGGTCGGGCGCTTCTCCTCGATCGATTCGTCGAATTCGGCCGACGCCATGGTCGCGCCGCCGACGCCGTCACGACCGGTCTTGGCGCCGAGATAGACGACGGGAAGGCCGACGCCCTTGGCTTCCGACAGGAAGATCGCGTTGGACTTGGCAAGGCCGGCCGCAAAGGCGTTGACCAGGATATTGCCGTTGTAGCGCGCGTCGAACTCGACTTCGCCGCCGACCGTGGGAACACCGAAGGAGTTGCCGTAGCCGCCGACGCCGGCGACGACGCCCGAGACGAGGTGGCGGGTCTTCGGATGATCGGGCTCGCCAAAGCGCAGGGCGTTCATGGCGGCGACCGGGCGGGCGCCCATGGTGAAGACGTCGCGCAGAATGCCGCCGACGCCCGTCGCAGCGCCCTGATAGGGTTCGATGTAGGAGGGGTGGTTGTGGCTTTCCATCTTGAAGACGACGCAGTCGCCGTCATCGATATCAACGACGCCGGCATTTTCGCCTGGACCCTGGATAACGCGCGGACCTTTTGTCGGCAGCGTGCGGAGCCACTTCTTGGAGGATTTGTACGAGCAGTGTTCGTTCCACATGGCCGAGAAGATCCCGAGCTCGGTAAAGGAAGGCTCGCGGCCGATCAGATCCAGAATGCGCTGATATTCATCCGGCTTGAGGCCGTGGGAGGCAATCAGTTCGGGGGTGATCTGGATCGAATTGGAGATGGTCATGGGCGCTCGAGGGTCCTTGCCTGTAAAGGGTTTGAAAGCCGGTCAGGGGATCGGGGTCTCTTTAGCGCAAGTCGCCCTGTCGTGCGACAGGAAAATCACCGGCGTTCACAACACGCCGGCATCGGTGATAAACGGATCGTACGAGCAGCCACTGAGGCCGCTTCGCGATTGTCAGAACTTGTAGCCGACCATGACGCCTGCGCGCGTCATCCCGCCGTTGGGGCCGTCGCAAAGATCGGCGTGCGACGAATGCGCGATCTGCGCCATCACGTTCCAGTGGCTGTCGAAATTGTATCCGAGGCCGGCATATTCGTGGAAGAGCAGCCGACAGCCGAGCATCGGGCCGTGTTCCCTCCAGTCGTCGAGGTTGCCGGTGTGCACCGTGCCGCCGAAGCCGATTTCCGTGAAGATACCGTTGCTATGGGTGAGCGTCCAGGAGAGGCCGCCATAAACCTGTGTTGCAGATCCTTCCGTGCCGATCGATGTGCCCAGGTGAATGCGCGGATGGGTCAGCTGATCCTTCCAGCCGGCAGTCGGATTGTATCCGAACGGATTGAATAGCACCTGAACATCCGGAAACACGCCGCTCTCGTGCTCGTTGCCGTTCTGGATAGAGCCGCTTGCCCCGAAGCGCAATTCGTCGAAGATCTTGACCGGCGCGCTGGCGGCAACGGTAGCCGGGGCAGGTGCAACGGCCTCCGGGCTGGTTGTGATGGCGTCGGCGGCGGTTGCGACCGACTGACCTGCGATGAATATGGAACTGGCTGCCAGAAAACTCGTAACTAAACGCTTGCTTACAAAGCCTGCAATAGCCATGCACTCCCCCTGGTGTGGCGGGCGAATCCTCATTTTTGATTGATAGAATGGTAGGGTGCTAAGAGTCGAGATGGCGGAATTGCATTTGCCTGAGATGTCTGTCGATAAATTAGTAAGGCTTGCTTAAATGTGACTATCGTAACCCGATGAGCCGTTTTCCAGCAACCTGCGTAATGTCATGAAGCCTGCCGCGACATCTTCTCGCTGTGGCGGCGAGGAAAAGGCGACACGGACGCGGTGATAGACCCTCTCGATTCGAGCGGCCTTGAACTCGTCTTCGTCGTCAATGAGCACGCCCTCGGCAAGGGCCGCGTTCTTGAACGTACCGGAGAGCCAGGGTTCGGGTAGCTTCAGCCACAGGAACGGCGCGTGCGGATGCGAATTGAATTCGAAGCCCGCCAATGCCTCGCGTGCCAGTTGCTCGCGTGCCTTGATCTCCTCCACCGACTTGCGGCGCAGTTCGAGCGCGTGGCCTTCTAATACGAGCCGGGCACAGGTTTCCGCCAGGATGAAGGGCAGGCCGCCCGTCGTCATCTTGTGGGTAACCTTGATGCGCTGGGCGAAATGCGGAGGGCAGGCGACCCAGCCGCCGCGGACCCCCGCCGTCACTGACTTCGCCAGGCTGCTGACGACGAAAGTCCGTTCGGGTGCTATCGAGACCATGAGCGGGTTCTGGTCGCCGGTCATGCCGCCATAGAGATCGTCCTCGATGAGCCAGACGCTATGCCGCCGGGCGATCGCCGCGATCGCTCGGCGTCTGGCCTCGGGCATTGTCACCAGCGTCGGATTATGGGCAGTCGGCATCAGGAAGGCGAGGCGTGGATGTTGCTGCTGGCAGAGACGCTCGAAATCTTCGGGGATCATGCCGTGCTCGTCGGAATCCACCAGGATCGTGCGGCGCCCGAGCAGGCGAGTGGCGCGGCTGATCTGTGTATAGGTGAGATTCTCGAAGACGATCTTGTCGCCCGGCGAGGTAACGGCCGAGATCACCGCAATGGCGCCGGCATGGGCGCCGAGCGTCGGCACGATCGTCTCGATTGCCGGCTTCCAGCCGTTGCGGGCGAGCCATATCTGGCCTGCCTCAAACCAGCTTGCCGGGAAATTCCGCGAATAGGAGGAGATCTCCGATTGGTGCTCGGTGCTGATGTCGGCGAAGAGCTTGCCGATGATGACGCCCTGGCCGATGTCGGGAGCGGCTGTCGTATCGAAGCGGATCTTGGCGTCAGGCGTATTCAGCCCGCGGGTGCCGGCGAGCGCTTGCGTGATCGGGTCTACGATCTCGATCTGCTTGCCGTTCGAGCGCTCCAGTACATAGGTGCCACGGCCGACTTCGCCAGCTACCAGGCCGCGCTCGTGAACAAGGGCATAGGCCCTGCTCACCGTGCCGATGGTGACGCCGATATCGTAGGCAAGATTGCGTTGCGGCGGCAGCTTTGTGCCGGGCGGCAATACGCCATGGGTGATCGCGTTCTCGATGGCGTCGGCAACGCGGATATAGACCGGGCCGGTTCCGCTGGAAATGTCAGGTAGCCAATTTGTCATAATGACAATTTCCTAGATTGTCTCCGTTATGGAGTCAATACTATGAGTCAATTTGTATCGTTTGGCTCGGTACATCAAAATTGTCATCATCACATGGAATCGAATATGAGTACAATAGATACAATCTGTTCGGCTGAGGCGCATGACGCCCGCTCAACGGAGACGAGGAGTGTAGCGGCACAGCCAAGGCCGCATGCGATGCGTCGGCTCTGGGCATTTTACCTGCATTGGCTGGAAAAGCGCGAGGGGCGGCGAGTTCTCAGGGACCTGACTAACGAGCAGTTGCGCGACATCGGCCTGACACGTCGTCAGGCGATCAAGGAGGCCAACAAGTCGTTCTTCTGGGACTAAGGGGGATGGCAGGTCCGCCCGACATCAGGGCAGCCTGCCGCTTAGCCATGTCCCAGCACGGAAAGAACGAAGTCAGCACGTTCCTCGACGCCGACCTTCGGCAGGACATGGACTTCGTAGCCAAGCGCCGGATAGGCAAGACCTAGCCGCTCATATTCCGCAACCGCGGCTGAAAAATCATGCCTCCGCTCATGGTCGCCCACATAGATCTCCGGCCAGGGCGGCGTCAGGAAAACATGCCGGTTGTAGCGATGTAATCGGCCGAGCGTGGTCAAGGCTGGCTTGCCCATCAGATGCTCGAGTGCCGATGCCGCATCGATCAAGCCTCTGTCGAAGAAGACCGTTCCGGATATTTTCGCTGCTTCTTCGCGGTCGGCGAGCGACATGGCGATTGCCCTGCGCGCAAATGCCGGCGCATCGACCCATGGCAGCGCCGAACCGTCGCCTTCCAATTCCTCGATGACGATGCGCCGTCCCGGCTCTTCGACGACGTGGTGACCGCGACGCTTGAGTGCCTCCAGCAATGTGGATTTCCCGCCGCCGGAGCAGCCCGAAAGAATGACAAATCTGTCCATGACTATGATCCCGGTGATTGGGGCACGTCATGCGCTGGCTGCGGAATTGCGGTTAAAGCGGGTAGACTTGGGACAAGCAGCTCAGCTGCAGGCCTTCGATCCCCCGGCCCAGCGATTGACGTCGCCCGTGATGCGGCCGCCGGAGGCGCCGCCCATCATCGGACCGAAGGCCTGCAGTTGTGCGGGATTGCCTTCCGCTTGCACAACGAGCGACGGCCGGCCGGTCGGATGTCTCTTGTCGACCACGAGGATGCGCGGGCGACCGCTAAAGGAATTGAGTTCCGGAGCGAGCTGATAACCGGCAAAAGCCGGGTCCGAGGACTTGAACCAGCAGGTATTGGCATTGAGCATGATGCGCTCCATCGTCGACAGGGCGCTGCGATCCGTCGCGTTGATGCTCGGCACGCGCGGACCACCGCAAGATGTGACCAGAAGCCCAAGCATCGCGATGGCAGCGGCGGAGTAGAATCCTGTCGGAAGGCTATGGCGCATCGATCTTTTTCCCATGAGGCGGTTACAGCTAGTCCGCCGAAATTTGTCGGCGTCCTGCTGTTTTATGCAAAGACGCCGATTTTATGGTTCCCGCACAGGGTGGCTTGCTATCAGGCCGCGACCACGCCGAGCGCGGAGGCGAAGAGGCCGCGGCCGTCGTTGCCGCCGTGGGCCGCCTCGATCAGGTTTTCCGGGTGCGGCATCATGCCGAGCACGTTGCCCCTGGCGTTCATCACGCCGGCGATATCGTTGACGGAGCCGTTCGGGTTGGTGCCTTCGGCATAGCGGAAGACCACCTGGCCATTGTCTTCGATCGCCTTCAGCGTGTCGGCATCGGCAAAATAGTTGCCGTCATGATGCGCGACGGGGCTGCGGATGATCTGGCCCTTGGCATAGGCTGCCGTGAAGTCCGTCTCGGCATTGACGACTTCCAGCTTCACTTCGCGGCAGACGAATTTCAGTGAGGCATTGCGCATCAGTGCGCCCGGCAGCATGCCGGCTTCGAGCAGGATCTGGAAGCCGTTGCAGACGCCCAGAACCTTCACGCCCTTGTCGGCTTTGTCCTTGATCGCCTGCATGATCGGCATGCGGGCGGCTATCGCACCGCAGCGCAGATAGTCGCCGTAGGAGAAGCCGCCGGGAATGACGATCAGGTCGACATCCGGGATCTCGGTCTCCGTCTGCCAGACGGTTACCGGTGCGTGGCCGGAAATCTTGGTCAGCGCCGCGATCATGTCGCGATCGCGATTGAGGCCGGGAAGTTGGACGACTGCTGATTTCATGATTCTGGTCCCGCAAGAGGCTAGGGATGATTGCTTGAATTGTTTGGCGAGCCATACTCCATTGCCCGAGACAAAGGAAGAATGGCCCGCGAAAGAGGACAATCAGTCGATCGAAATGGCGAAGTTTTCAATGACCGTATTGGCGAGAAGCTTTTCGCACATGGCCTTCAGGTCCGCTTCCGCCTTTGCCTTGTCGGTGCCTTCGAGCTCGAGATCGAAGACCTTGCCCTGGCGCACCTGATGGACGCCGTCAAAGCCGAGCGCGCCGAGCGCGCCTTCGATTGCCTTGCCCTGCGGATCGAGAACGCCGTTCTTCAGCGTGACGGTTACACGAGCCTTGATCACGATTGTCCTTCCTGAACTTACTTGACGAGAACCGGGCCCGTGCCGCGCACGGGTTCGTTTTCATTGATGATGCCGAGACGGCGGGCGACTTCGGAATAGGCTTCGAGCAGACCGCCCATGTCGCGGCGGAAGCGATCCTTGTCCATTTTCTCGCGGGTTTCGATGTCCCAGAGACGGCAGCTGTCCGGGGAGATCTCGTCGGCGAGGATGATGCGCATCATGTCGCCTTCGAACAGGCGGCCGCATTCGATCTTGAAATCGACGAGCTGGATGCCGACGCCGAGGAACAGACCGGTCATGAAGTCGTTGACGCGGATGGCGAGCGCCATGATGTCATCGAGTTCCGCCGGGTTGGCCCAGCCGAAGGCGGTGATGTGCTCTTCGGAGACCATCGGGTCTTCGAGTGCGTCGGACTTGTAATAGAATTCGATGATCGAGCGCGGCAGCACCACGCCCTCCTCGATGCCGAGGCGCTTGGAGAGCGAGCCGGCGGCAACGTTGCGCACGACGATCTCGAGCGGAATCATCTCCACTTCCTTGATCAGCTGCTCGCGCATGTTGAGGCGGCGGATGAAATGTGTGGGAATGCCGATCTTGTTCAGATGGCTGAAGATATATTCGCAGATGCGATTGTTCAGAACACCCTTGCCATCGATGACTTCGTGCTTCTTCTTGTTGAAGGCGGTGGCGTCGTCCTTGAAAAACTGGATCAGCGTGCCCGGCTCAGGCCCCTCGTAAAGGATCTTGGCCTTGCCCTCGTAAATACGGCGGCGACGGTTCATTGGTATTGTTCTCTGTCTTTGGCGCTCATGGGACAGCGCAAGTGGATCGTGTGTGGGCGTCCCCATAACGGATAAGAAGCGAATTCACAATCCGCCTGCGCCTCCTTCCTCGGAATTCCGGCCTTGGCGGGGTGCCAATGCAAGATTCGGGGTCCAGTTATCACCTGTTTTACAGGCTTTTATCTGACGATGGAATGAAGGTGCCCGGTACTTCACAGGCTAGTGAGGCGACGCATGCCCCTATCCATCGTTGTTACAATAATACTACGGCTTCAGCTGGCTGAGAAACTTGGCAAATACCATCGTGCCCTCGGGCCAGGGGCCGTGTCCGGATTCGGTGTTGATGTGGCCGGCCTCGCCGGCATCGATCAGCATCGAGCCCCAGCTATTGGCGACATCATCCGCATGCTCGTAGGTGCCGAAGGGATCGTTGCGGCTGGCAATGGTGATCGACGGAAACGGCAGGGGATCGCGCGGATAGGGGCCGAAGGTCATCAGATGCTTCGGTCGGATGCCGGGATTGGCGACATCTGGCGGCGCGACGAAGAAGCCGCCTGCAACCTTGTTGCGGAAATGCGGGATCGCATGGATCACGGAGGGAACGCCAAGGGAATGCGCGAGCAGCACGACGGGCTTGTCCGAGGCATTCACCTCTTCAGCGATGCGGGCCACCCAATCGTCGCGCACGGGCTTCGACCATTCGGCCTGTTCCACGCGCCGCGCGGTCGAGAGCTTCTGCTCCCAGCGCGTCTGCCAGTGGTCGGGGCCGGAATTCGTGTAGCCGGGGATGATGAGGATGTTTGCGTCGGAGGCTTTCATGATTTCGCCGATGTGGAAAAGGGGAGCCCAACTGTCAAGGGAAAAAGGCGACAATTGCGGCAAAATTTGCTAGGATCGTGCTTGCCGGTAGCGAATGACGATGTCGGCGACCCATTTTGCCGCCATCTTGCGCCGCCAGCCGAGCACCACGGTTGAGGAGGAGAGCACTATGACGGCATTTCACGTCATGACCGGAGCGGACCACACATTTACGCGTCCCGCCATCCGTAAGATCGGTATCGCCGATCTCATCGATGCCCTGAAGATGGGGCTGGACGATTTCAGCGAGAAGCCATCGCACTACGTCTTCTTGTGCCTGATGTATCCGATTGCGGGCATTGCGCTGGCGATCTGGAGCACCGACCAGAATCTGCTGCCATTGCTGTTTCCGTTGATGTCCGGCTTCGCCCTGCTCGGACCCTTGGCCGCAATCGGCCTCTACGAGATCAGCCGTCGGCGGGAAAAAGGACTGGATACTTCGTGGAGCCATGCATTCGATGTGCGCTTTTCGCCGGCCTTGCCGTCGATCATCGTCGCCGGCCTCATGCTGTTCGGCCTGTTCATCGTCTGGCTCATCGTGGCGCAGAGCATCTACTTCACCTATTTCGGCGATGGTGTCCCTCCGACGCTTTCATCCTTCGCGTCGAGCGTGCTGACGACGCGCGAGGGCATGGCGATGATGCTTTGGGGCGATCTGATAGGCTTCGTTTTCGCTCTCGTCGCTCTGGTGACAACGGTCGTTACGTTCCAACTGCTGCTGGATCGTGATGTCGGTGTCGTCGCCGCGATCGACGCCAGCATCCGGGCGACGCTGACCAATCCCGTGCCGATCGCGGTATGGGGGCTAATCGTGGCCGCGCTGCTCGTCATCGGAACCATTCCGATCTTTGCCGGGCTTGCGGTCGTCATGCCGGTGCTCGGTCATGCGTCCTGGCATCTCTATCGCAAGCTGATTGCGGCCGAAGGCTAGCCCCAAGCGCGATTAGGCAGCGCGCCGTCATCATTGGAACCGCAGCGCGGTTTTCACGTTGATCCGCATCATAGGGAGGTGCGGATCATGGCTCGGCTTACGCATATCTTTACCCGCTTCGCGGTGGTGGTTTCGGAATGGACGGGCAAGCCGGCAATCTTCGTGCTTGCCCTGTTTTCCGTCATTCTCTGGGCCGCGACCGGGCCGGTCTTCGATTACTCCGACACATGGCAGCTGGTCATCAATACCAGCACTACCATCGTTACCTTCCTGATGGTCTTTTTGCTGCAGAACGCACAGACGCGTGACACGCGGGCCATTCAGGCCAAGCTCAACGAGCTGATCCTGACGAGTGCGGCCGAGAACCGTTTCGTCGGGATCGAAAATCTGGACGAAGAGGACCTGAAGCACCTCGACCGGCTCGTAGAAAAGGCAGCGAAGCGCCATCACGAGCAGCAGCAAGGCAATGCCGGCGAGAGTGTTGAACACAATCGCGCGGTAGCCGCAAAATCCGCGAGCAAAGCAAAAAGGCGGCGCGTTGCTCGCACCGCCTCAGGCAAAAGACAATCGAAAACAGGAAATTCTAGCCGAAAACCCGCTTGAAGATCGTGTCGACATGCTTGGTGTGATAGCCAAGGTCGAACTTCTCGCGGATGTCCTCTTCGGAAAGCGCCGCGCGCACCTCCTGGTCGGCCAGCAATTCCTCGAGGAAGTCCTTGCCTTCCTCCCAGACCTTCATGGCGTTGCGCTGAACCAGACGGTAGGAATCCTCGCGGGACACGCCGGCCTGGGTCAGCGCTAGCAGCACGCGCTGCGAATGAACAAGTCCACGGAACTTGTTCAGATTCTTCATCATATTGTCCGGGTAGACGAGAAGCTTGTCGATGACGCTTGTCATGCGGGCCAGCGCGAAATCCAGCGTGACGGTCGCGTCCGGGCCGATCATGCGCTCGACGGAGGAGTGCGAGATATCGCGTTCGTGCCAGAGCGCCACGTTTTCCATTGCCGGGATGGAGTAGGAGCGGACCATGCGGGCAAGACCCGTCAGGTTTTCGGTCAGCACCGGATTGCGCTTGTGCGGCATGGCCGACGAGCCCTTCTGGCCCGGCGAGAAATATTCCTCCGCTTCCAGAACTTCGGTGCGTTGCAGATGGCGGATCTCGGTAGCGAGACGTTCGATCGAGGAGGCGACGACGCCGAGGGTCGCAAAGAACATGGCGTGACGGTCGCGCGGGATGACCTGCGTGGAGACTGGCTCCGGCTTGAGGCCGAGGGCGGCCGCGACATGTTCCTCGACGCGCGGGTCGATGTTGGCGAAGGTACCGACGGCGCCGGAGATGGCGCAGGTGGCAACTTCCTCGCGGGCTGCGATCAGGCGCTGCTTGCAGCGCTCGAATTCGGCATAGGCAAGAGCGAGCTTGACGCCGAAGGTGGTAGGTTCGGCATGGATGCCATGCGAGCGGCCGATGGTGACGGTGTCCTTGTGCTCGAAGGCACGGCGCTTCAATGCTTCCAGCAGCTTGTCGATATCGGCGAGCAGCAGGTCGCTGGCGCGCACGAGCTGGACGTTGAAGCAGGTGTCGAGAACGTCGGACGAGGTCATGCCCTGGTGGACGAAGCGGGCGTCCGGTCCGACGATTTCGGCGAGATGCGTCAGGAAGGCGATGACGTCGTGCTTGGTGACGGCTTCGATCTCGTCGATGCGCGCGACGTCGAACGTGGCCTTGCCGCCCTTTTCCCAGATGGTGTCGGCCGCCGACTTCGGGATAACGCCGAGAGCTGCGAGCGCGTCACAGGCATGGGCCTCGATCTCGAACCAGATGCGGAACTTGGTTTCGGGCGACCAGATGGCGACCATTTCCGGTCGGGAGTAGCGCGGGATCATAGGCTCAAAGCTTTCTTGGCTGGCGGAAAGGGAGAACTCGGCGCCCCCATAACAAAGACGGGCGGCAATCACAATCTTTGTTGGACCAATCTCTCACGCGCCTTCAGGGCGCGCGTCTTGCAAGATAGGCCGAAACGGCGATCAGGCAAAGCAGGCCGAGCGGCAAAAACAGGGTGAGGCCGAGGATGGCGAACTGGTAGACGGCGCTCGCGCCGGTGAAGAGAAACTGGAAGATCCAGATGAGCGAGCCGAACGGCGCATGCCAGCGTGAATAGAACCAGCGATAGTCCATGGCGAACAGGAAGGCCGTTATGGCGGCAGTGCCGATGGAGAGCGCCAGAAAGAAGGCGGCGAAACGCGCGCTGGTCGGTCGGTGGCGGGCAAAGCGCCTGGCAAGGGGCACAAGGATGGGCCAGGAAAGGGCTCCGCCGAAGAAGTAGACGAGCGTGAGGGCGGTAATGTGGCTGCTCAGCAGGCCGTTGCGCAGATAGAGGGCTGCAAGCGCCGACGCGGCCATCGCGACTCCCCAGCCGATTGCACCGGCGGCGGCTTTAAGGCAATGCGATGCGACGGTTCGTATCCGGCTCGTCGCATCCAGATTACTGGTCGGATTAGTTTGATCCAACGCGGCCTCGTTCGGCGGCGGCCCTGAGATCGCCGATGGTCTGGCGATAGGCTTCGACCGATTCGCCCTTGAAGATGGCGGAGCCCGCAACAAGGACGTTGGCGCCGGAAGCGGTGATGATAGGGGCGGTATCGATGGATACACCGCCGTCGACCTCAAGCTCGATCGGCCTGTCACCGATCATGGACTTGGCGTTGCGGATCTTGTCAGCCATGGCCGGAATGAACTTCTGGCCGCCGAAACCCGGATTGACGGACATGATCAGGATCAGGTCGATATCGTCGAGCACGTTTTCCAGGATGGAAAGCGGCGTTGCCGGATTGAGGGTGACGCCGACCTTCTTGCCGAGATGACGGATCGTCTGCAGCGAGCGATGCAGATGCACGCCGGCTTCGGCATGGACCGTGATGCGGTCGCAGCCGGCCTTGGCGAAGGCTTCCAGATAGGGATCGGCCGGGGAGATCATCAGATGGCAGTCGAACGTCGCAGTCGTATAGGGCCGCAGCGCCTTGATGACATCGGCGCCGAAGGAGATGTTCGGCACGAAATGGCCGTCCATGACGTCAAGGTGAATCCAGTCGGCTCCGGCTTCGGTCACATCCTTGACTTCCTGCCCAAGTTTGGCGAAGTCGGCGGCGAGAATGGAAGGGGCAATTCGGATCGGCAAGGTCATGGCTAACTGAGCTCCAACTTATTTTTCGCGTCTGGATTAGCACCGCTGTCGCGGGCAAACAACCGCCCGAGCGGACCGCCTCAATTCGACGACGTCGCTACCGGTACGAAGCCATTGCCGCGCCATTCCAGCAGCCGATAGGGGTTCTCGGTCAATTCGTGGTTCTGTCCGAATGAGATCGGGCCGATTGCGGTCTGGAATGTCGTGCCGATGAGCTTGTCGGCAACGGGCCTGTTATCCGCCTTGGCGCTTTCCGCCGCCTGGCTGGCGATCTGAGCGGCGGCTGCGGCCGGCAGGATATATCCGTCCGGTTCGACGCCGCCGGCGCGCATGGCCTGAACGGTCTGCTGTGCCGCCGGCAGGCTTGCATAGTCGGGCAGCGCGATCGCCTGCACGCCGTCCAGCAACGGAACGGGCGTATCGGCAGCGCGCATGGCATCGCCGCCCATCAGCACCAGCGGGATGTTCTCGCTCTTGGCGTCGCGGGCGATCACGGCGACATCGCTGCGGTCGCCGCCGACGAAGACGCGGGTTGCTCCCGCTTTCTTCAGGCGGCGCACGAGCGCGATCTGTTGATCCTGCCCGGGGCGGTAGGTGTCGGTGAAGACCGGCTTCAGGCCCTTTTCCTCGAGCGCGCTTCGAATCGCGCCAACCAGTTCGCGGCCGTGGATGGTGCCGTCGTCGATCAGCGCCATCGGCTCTGACGCCCAGTTTTTCAGGATGGTGGCGATCGCCATGGAGGCCTCGGCGGCGTCGACCGGCGCCAGCCGAAACAGCGGCCAGCCATTCTTCAGAGCGTCTTCCATGAGGATGCGCGAGCGCACCGAAACCGTGATGACAGGGATGCCTGCATCCTTGAGGCGCGGCAGCGCGCCTTCCAGGGTCTCGGTGCAGAGAAAGCCGATTGCGACCTGTGCCTTGGCGGCAACCAGGGCTTCGGCGGCGGCCCGCCCGCCATCCTCCGTGCAGGGTTCGTTGACGACGGTCGCCGTATCCTTCTGTGCCTGGATCGCGAAGTTCGCTCCGGTGGTGATTTCGGCGCCGAGCGTCGCGAAATTACCGTCCTGCGGCGCCACGACGCCGATGTTAATTCCTGCGGCATGGCTGCTGCCCGCCGCCGAAAGCAGCGCAAACAGGAGCGGAAGGCGACGCAGAACGTTCATCGATGGAGTATCCCGGACAATTTTTCTGCCCTATTTATCCGTCTCCAGGGCATCGTCAAAGAAAAAGCAGCAAAATCGCTCTGTTTTCAATAATGCTATTGTAGAAAAGCTAACACCTGACCGTCATATAGAATGACAGGCAAGCACGACTCAACAAAGGAGATGGTGGTGCTAGACAGGCAACGTATGGACCCGGCGCTTTATCGCGATGCCATGAGCCGCTATGCTGGCCATGTGCAGCTGGTGACGACGGCGCTCGGTGCGGAGCGGCGCGGCGTGACGATCACGGCCGCATGCTCGGTGTCGGATAGCCCCGCGACGGTTCTGATCTGCCTGAACAACAGCAACGCCAAGAACGAGATCTTTTTCAAAAGCGGCATTTTCGCCCTGAATACGCTCGGTGCGGATCACCAGTCGCTGGCCGACGCCTTTTCCGGTAAGACGCAGCTGACTGTCGACGAACGCTTCGCTGCCGGCAAGTTCGAGACTCTGGTGACAGGCGCGCCTGTTTTGAGCGATGCGCTTGCCGCCTTCGACTGCCGCGTGCTGGAAATCAAGCAGGCGTCCACGCACAACATCATCTTCGGCGAGGTGATGGCCATACGTTACAGCGAGCCGAAGCCGGCATTGCTCTATATGAACCGGGGTTATCACGCGCTATAACCCCTGCAAGGGAGTTATCATGGCGGATCAGACATTACCTTCGTTGCCGGGTTCGATCGATGAGACGATGGCGCTGCTCGGCGCTCATGACTACCTGGCCGGCCGGGCTCTCGGCACAGTCCTGTTTCTCGCATTGAAGATGAAGCGGCCGCTCTTTCTCGAAGGCGAGGCCGGCGTCGGCAAGACAGAGATCGCCAAGGTCCTGTCGAAGGCGCTCGACCGGCCGCTGATCCGCCTGCAATGCTATGAAGGGCTGGATGTTTCCTCGGCCGTCTATGAATGGAACTATCCGGCGCAGATGCTGGAAATCCGTCTCGCTGAGGCATCGGGCCTTACCGACCGGGATCGCATCGAGGCCGATATCTTTTCCGAGCGCTATCTGATCCGCCGGCCGGTGCTGCAGGCGCTATCTGCTGTCGGCGGGCGCGCGCCTGTGTTCCTGATCGACGAGCTGGACCGCACCGATGAGGCTTTCGAGGCATTCCTTCTGGAAGTATTGTCCGATTTTCAGGTGACGGTGCCGGAACTAGGCACCATCCGAGCGGCGGAACCACCCATCGTCATCATCACCACCAACCGCACGCGCGAGGTGCATGACGCCCTGAAGCGACGTTGCCTCTATCACTGGGTCGATTATCCGCAGGCCGAGCAGGAGCTGGAAATCATCCGCCGCAAGGTGCCAGGCTGCAACCAAGCACTGTCGCGCCAGATCGTTGCCTATGTGCAGAAGCTGCGGACGCTCGATCTCTTCAAGAATCCGGGCGTTGCCGAGACGATCGACTGGGCGACCGCCTTGACCGAACTCGACCAGCTGGCGCTCGATCCTGACACAATTTCAGACACTTTGGGCACATTGTTGAAATACCAGGATGATATCGCTCGCATCCAGGGCGCCGAGGGCAGGCGCGTTCTTGATGACGTGAAATCGGAGCTGCTCGCAGCAGGTTAAGCCATGGAACCGGGTGGGCATGATGGGATCGTCGTTGCACCGTCACCAGCCAGTGACGGGCGCCTTGCCGATAATATCGTGCTGTTCGGTCGGGCCCTGCGCAAGGCTGGTCTGAAGATCGGCCCGGGCGCTATCGCCGATGCCATCGAAGCGGTCAGGGCCATCGGCATCGGTTCACGCGAAGAATTTCACGCCGCCCTCTGTTCCGTCTTTGTCAAGCGGCATGAGGATCTCGCGGTTTTCGACGAGGCATTCCGGCTGTTCTGGCGCTCTCGCGATCTGGTCGCCAAAATGATCGCGATGATGTCGCCGGTTGCGCCCGATCATCGCGAGAAGGAAAAGCCGAAGCCGGGTGAGAGCCGGGCAAGCGATGCGCTGCTGAATGACCGCAGCGACCGACGTCCGCAACGCGAGACGCCCGACCTTGAAATCGATGCACGATTTACGAGTTCCGGCAGCGAGGTTCTGCGCCACTTGGATTTCGCGCAGATGTCGGCGGCGGAAGTTACGCTCGCCAAAAGGGAGCTCGAAAAGCTGCGACTGCCGCTGGATCGCGTGCGCACGCGCCGCTTCGCGCCGTCGCGCACGTCGGCCAAAATCGATCCGCGCGCGACGATGCGCTCGGCCCTGCGCACTGGCGGAGCGCTGATCCTGCCGCGTTTTCGACGGCCGAAGGAGATACAGCCGCCGCTGGTTGTGCTCGCCGATATCTCCGGCTCGATGAGCCAATATACGCGTATCTTCCTGCATTTCCTGCATGTGCTGACCGAGCGACGGCGGCGCGTGCATACGTTTCTGTTCGGGACGCGGCTGACCAATGTCACCAGGGCGATGCGCCACAAGGACCCGGATCAGGCGCTGGACGAGTGCGCGGCGGCGGTGCGCGACTGGTCCGGAGGGACCAGGATCGGCGAAACGTTGAAGGAGTTCAACCTGATCTGGGCGCGACGGGTGCTGGGACAGGGCGCGATCGTACTGTTGATTACCGATGGGCTGGAGCGCGAAGGCGTGGAATTGCTCGGGCAAGAGATGGATCGGCTGCATCGCTCCTGCCGGCGGCTCATATGGCTCAATCCGCTACTACGCTTCGAGGGTTTCGAAGCGCGTGCCCGCGGTGTAAAAGCAATGCTCCCGCATGTTGACGAATTCCGTCCCGTTCACAATCTATTATCTCTAGCCGATCTCGTATCGGCTCTCACCGCCGGCCGCGCGGGCGCTTATGATCCGCGCCGGTTTCTCGGCAAGCAATGAGGCTCCGATGTCAGATATATCCGAAAGTCTGGACCCGCTTGTTATCGCGGAGGAATGGGTGTCGGCAGGCCGCAATGTGGCCATGGCGACCGTCGTCGACACTTGGGGTTCGGCACCACGCCCGTCGGGCAGCCATCTGGTGATCGACGGTGAAGGCAATTTCCATGGTTCGGTTTCCGGCGGCTGCGTCGAAGGCGCTGTCATCACCGAGGCGCTTGACGTAATAGAAACGGGCAAGTCGCGCATGCTCGAATTCGGCGTTGCCGATGAGACCGCGTGGCGCGTTGGGCTCTCATGCGGCGGCCGCATCCGCGTCTATGTCGAAAGGCTTGCCTGATGGACCGTCAGATATTGGCGCGGCTGAACGACATGCGGCGCAAGAGACGGGCAGCGATCCTCGTCACCGACCTCTCCGGCGGCCCGGACAGGCTGATCGTCGAAGGCGATGCCCTGGAAGGTGCTCTGGCCGAGGCTGCGGCATCCGCATTTCGCTCCGGCAAGTCCGCGGCGCTTGAAATCGAGGGGCAGAGCCTGTTCTTCAACGTGCATCTGCCGCCGCCGCGCATCGTCGTCATCGGCGCCGTGCATATCAGCCAGGTTCTCGCACGCATGGCCGCATTAGCAGGCTTCGACGTGACGATCATTGATCCGCGCACCGCCTTTGCAACGCCGGAGCGTTTTGAGGGCATCGATTTGATTGCCGACTGGCCCGTGGATGCGCTAAGGGAGCGGCCGCTCGACAGCTATATGGCGCTGGTCGCCGTAACCCATGATCCCAAGATAGACGACGAGCCGATCGTGCAGGCGCTGAAGACGGGCTGTTTCTACGTAGGCGCGCTCGGCAGCCGCAAGACCCATGCGGGTCGTCTGGAGCGTTTGAAGCGCGAGGGTCTCTCCGAGGCCGATCTTGGCCGCATTCACGCGCCAATCGGGCTGCCGATTGGTGCCGCAAGCCCGGCGGAAATCGCGGTTGCCATCTTGGCTGAAATCATCGGCTCGCTGCGAGGGCGTGACGTGTCGTCACCCAAGGGCGCGCAGCCATGATCTTCGGAGAATTTCTGACGATGGAGGCGGAGGGCGCGGTTCTCGCGCATTCGCTTCGGCTGTCCGATGGCGGCTTTTCCAAGGGGCACAGGCTTGGCCGCGCCGATCTCGAGCGTCTGGCGGTGGCGGGGATCGAGCGTGTCATCGCCGCGCGCATCGAGCCGGGTGATCTCATGGAAGACGAGGCGGCCGACCGCTTGGCGCGCGCGATAATACCCGACCATCTCACCTTCTCGGAGGCAGCGACGGGACGGGTGAACGTCTATAGCGCCGTCGATGGTCTGTTTGTTGCGGATCGTGTGGCGGTGGACCGGATCAACAATCTCGATCCGGCGATCACCCTTGCCTGTCTCGCGGACCATGTGCCGGTGCGATCGGGCGATATGGTTGCGACCTTCAAGATCATTCCGCTTGCCGTTTCCGGGGCGAAGGTGGCTGAAGGCGTTGAAATCCTGCGGCAAATGCCGGTTTTCGAGGTCAAGCCGTTCTTGCCGCATGCCGTTTCGCTCGTGGCCACGGAGTTGCCGTCGCTAAAGGCTTCGGTCATGGAGAAGACGGCACGCATACTGTCGCAGCGGCTGCGGCCTTCGGGCAGCCTGCTGCAGCGGGAAGAGCGCGTCGCCCATAGGGTGGCCGAGGTTGCCGATGCGATCCGTCGCGGCCTCGCCGCGCCGGACCAGTTGCCGAAGCTGATGATCGTTTTCGGCGCTTCGGCCGTCATCGATGCCGGCGACGTCATTCCCGAAGCGATCAGGCTTGCCGGCGGCGACGTCATTCAGGTCGGCATGCCGGTCGACCCCGGCAATCTTCTGGTGCTTGGAAGGGTGGGTGACGTCCATGTCGTCGGAGCGCCCGGATGCGCGCGCAGCCCGAAAGAGAACGGGTTTGATTGGGTGCTCGATCGTATATTAGCCGGCGAACAACCGTCGCCGCGGGATATTGCCGGCATGGGGGTTGGAGGGTTGCTCATGGAAATACAGTCACGCCCACGGCCGCGCGATCTCGCCAGCAGGTCGCCGTCGGAGATATCGGTCGCCATTGTCATGCTGGCTGCCGGAAAGGCGAGCCGTATGGGCGAGGGCGGCTCACACAAGCTTCTGGCCGAGTTCGACGGCGTGCCGCTGGTTCGACGTTCGGCGTTGACGGCCATTGCCGGCGGAGTATCCGACATCGTCGCGGTGACCGGGCATCGCCGGGCTGAGATCGAAGAGGCATTGAATGGGCTTGCCGTCGAGCGGGTCTTTAATCCGGATTATGTCTCCGGCATGGCCAGTTCGCTCGTTGCGGGCGTCGGTACGCCGGCTGCGCAAAGGGCCGACGGCGTTCTTGTCATGCTGGCAGATATGCCCGGCGTTACCGGCGACGATCTGAAGGTTCTAATGACCGCTTTTCGCAAGGCGAACGGTCTGGCGATCGTGCGGGCCGTATCAGGCGGCAAGCGCGGCAATCCCGTCATTTTGCCGAGATCGGTTCTGAATGCCGTCATGCGGCTAGAGGGTGATGTGGGGGCCCGGCATATTATCGAGACATCGGGCTTGCCGGTCGTTGACGTCGAGATCGGCGAGGCGGCTCATCTCGATGTCGATACGCCGGAGGCCGTTATCGCGGCCGGCGGCGTTCTGAAGGGATAGGGAATGGACAATATCGATATCGAGGAAATGTTTCAGTCACTCGGGCCTGTCGCCATCAAGCGGATGTTCGGCGGCAAAGGCATCTACCACATGGGGCGCATCCTGGCGCTCGAAGTGGATGACGAGATACTTCTGAAGGCGGACGATGCCAGTGCCTCCCAATTCGAAGCCGCGGGCGCGCGCCGCTGGGCCTATGAGGGCAAGAAGGGTAAGGCCGTCAACATGCCGTATTGGTCGATACCCGAGGATGCATTCGACGACCCGGATGAAATGGCGCGTTGGGTGCGGCTTGCCTATGAAGCAGCGCTTCGCTCGGACAAGTAGGCGTCAGCGAAAATCTTCTTCGCGCAGATGGGCGATGGTTGCCGTGGCGAAATCGGAAAGCTGGGCCGGCAATTCGTTTCGGCCGAACCAGCCGAAATCGGAAAGCTTGTCGGGTTCCATTAGCCTTGGTTCGCCGGAAAAGTCCCTGCAGACATAGATCAGCGAAATCCAGTGCTGCCGGTCGGCCTTGACGATGACTTCCGTGGTGCAGAGATAATCGATTTTGCCGATAGAGAGGCCGCTTTCTTCCTCGGCCTCACGGATCGCGGCCTTGGCGGCGGGCTCCATATGATCGACCTTGCCGCCGACGATGCTCCAGCAGCCAGCCTCGGGCGCCTTGAGGCGCCGATAGAGCAGAAGCTTGCCGTCCCGCAAGATTGCGAGACCGGTTCCTAGTCCTGGGAAATCGATGCCTGGCTTGCCCAATATTTAGATCCCGAGGTTGGACGCGACATCCGGCAAGCCGGTCAGTCGCGCATCTGAACGGGATATATCAGGCCTTGGCGTTCGCGACGATGAGCATGAAAGCCGGAATGTCATCGCCGAAGCCGACCGGCGTCGGGCCGTCGTCCTGGTCGCGATAACGATTGCGGCGCTCGCGATGATCGTCATTGGCAGCAGGGAAGGGCCGGTGGCTGTTGCGAGAACCGTTGTGGGACTTGTTATTGTTCTCAGACTTGCGCTCGTTCTTCACGCTTTCGGCCTTTGCTGGTGCTGCTTCAATCGCTACGACGTCATTATCCTCGACGTCGATATCAGATTTATGACTCGAGGCGTTGCGGCCTCCGCGGCTGCGATCCCGATCGCGACCCTTGCTCTTGGTGTCGCGACGACGGGACGAACGGTTGTCGTCGCTGCCTTCTTCTGCCGGAGGCAGGGCCGAAAGATCGCCGTTCAGCCATTGGACATCTTCACCGATCAATTTCTCGATGGCGTCGACATGCTTGGTGTCGCGCTTGGTGACGATGGTGAAGGCAGCCCCGGAGCGACCGGCACGACCGGTGCGGCCGATGCGGTGAACGTAGTCTTCCGAATGGATAGGCACGTCAAAATTGAAGACGTGGCTCACATCAGGGATATCGAGACCGCGCGCCGCAACGTCGGAAGCGACGAGCAGCTGCAGGTTTCCATCCTTGAAGTTCTGCAGCATGGCCATGCGCGAGCGCTGGTCCATGTCGCCATGCAGTGCTCCGGCGGAAAAGCCGTGGCGGTCCAGCGAACGGAAGAGGTCGGAAACATCCTTCTTGCGATTGCAGAAGATGATTGCGTTCTTCAGATCCGTCTGAGCGCGGATGAGATCGCGCAGCGTTGCGCGCTTCTCGTAATCCTTGCCATGCGAGGCAACGAAACGCTGCGTCACGGTCTTGGCCGTCGATGCCGGCTTGGCGACTTCGACGCGTTCCGGATTCTGTAGGAAGCGGTCGGCCAGCTTCTGGATTTCCGGCGGCATGGTTGCCGAGAAGAACAGGGTCTGGCGGGTGAAAGGGATGAGCTTGGCGATACGCTCGATATCCGGGATGAAGCCCATGTCGAGCATACGGTCGGCTTCGTCGATGACGAAGATCTCAACGGCGCTCATCAGCAGCTTGCCGCGCTCGAAATGATCGAGCAGGCGGCCTGGCGTGCAGATCAGTACGTCAGCACCACGCTCAAGCTTGCGATCCTGGTCCTCGAAGGAGACGCCACCGATCAGCAGAGCGATGTTGAGGCGATGGTTCTTGCCGTACTTCTCAAAATTTTCGGCAACCTGCGCCGCGAGTTCACGCGTCGGCTCCAGAATCAGCGTGCGCGGCATGCGTGCGCGTGCGCGGCCCTTTTCGAGCAGGGTCAGCATCGGCAGCACGAAGGAGGCCGTCTTGCCTGTGCCGGTCTGCGCAATGCCGCAGATATCGCGGCGCTGAAGCGCAAACGGGATTGCACCGGCCTGGATCGGTGTCGGTGTGGTGTAACCCGCGTCCGTAACCGCGGAAAGGACTTTTTGGCTCAGGCCAAGGTCAGCAAATGTTGTCAAAGGGAAATCTAATTCCGTCTTGGTTCAGTCGAACACCATGAGTCGACACGCAGAAATGTGCCGCAACGCAGCGCGACATAGAACCAAATACCCGGGAAGTCAAGGAAAGCAGGCGCTTCAACCGACCTGAAGTTCATTCATAACGCAATTTTTGGATTAGTGCCATCTTTGTTGCGCGTTTGTCACAATTTCGGCAGCTAAATTGCGCCCAATCCGCTGACGTAACTTGCCAGTTTCGTCCCGGCATTGATGAAATACATCGGGTCTATCGGGTGTCCGTTCTCTCGCACTTCATAATGAAGATGCGTTCCTGTCGAGCGTCCGGTACTGCCGGCGAGGCCTATGGCATCGCCGGTCGCGACCTTGTCGCCGACTTTGACGAGGACCTGCTCCATATGTCCGTAGCGCGTAGAGATGCCATCGCCGTGGTCGATCTCCACCATGTTGCCGTAGCCGCCCGTCCATCCGGCCGAAACCACCTTGCCGGGGGCGGTCGCCTTGATCTTCTCGCCGGGACTGAAATGGAAATCGGTGCCGGTATGAAGCGCCAGCGTGCCGAAGAAGGGGTCCTTGCGATTGCCGAAGGGACTGGTGATGAGTTTTCCCGGCGCCGGATTGCGGAAGGGCAGGCTTTCGGCAGCCCCCCGCACCGTTTCCAGATGCGTCAAGGCGGTGTCGAGGTCGGCCATCGATTGTTCGAACTGATCGACATTTTCAGGCGGGACATAGGGGCCGCCAATGCCGCCATCGGCATCCCCGGCTGTCGAGGCTGCGACCTCGGTCGGAACCTTGACCCCGACATTCTGCATGATCGACTGGATCTCGCTCGCGGTTTCGGACGCATCGGCGGTGAGATTGCGGATACGGGACAGCTGATCCTGTTCGATATGCTTCAATGACAGCGTTACCTTGGAAAAGACCCGATCGGCGCGATCCGCCATGGTTTCCGGAGCAGGGACATAGGCAAGCGTCGAATTGTCGGGCGTGGCGTCAGCCGGCTTGCCGCCCAGGAGAAGCTTTTCGATTGCCTTGGGCGAGGTCAGTTGCGCGTGTTCGTTCTTCGGGGCGGCGATGTTGGCATCCGGATGCGCGCTCTTGTCGGTCAGGCCGGAATTCTCTGCCCTGTCGAGCAGGGTGCTGAGTTTGCCGTTGCGTGAAGAAAGCTGCTGCTGCTGTTCGATGAGCTTGTCGACCTTCTCTTCCACGACCTGCTGATCGAGAAGCTGGCGGGAGGTGACGCGATCGACCTGGGCGCGTAGCGCGGCGATACGGTCCTCGTAGTCATATTGCATGCGGGCCTGACGGGCCATCGTCGCGCCTATCAGATCGTCGCGAAGAACCAGATAGGACGTCGCGAGGAGATAGCCGATCGAGAAGATCCCGACCAAACAGACGGCAAAGGCGGCCATCCATGGTCGCACGGTCATGTGGCGCACCGTGTCGCCGCTGGCGAGGATAATGGTATGGTGTCGCTGTTGTTTGCCGAAAACCCGGTTCTGAGGCTTTGCTGTCACCGAGACTCTCCCAATCGATGCCTTGAGGCATTGTCTGGAAGTACACGTCATTATGGTTAACGAATCCTTTCCGGATCGTGACTAGAAACCGGAAAGCTCTTTTATATTGGCACCTTATGCGTTGCTCGTTGAGGTCAGCGAGCGATAGAAGGATGGCGTCAGTCCTGCTTCCGCCCGGGCGATATCGTTGAACGGCGCCTTGAGCGAACCGCGGAAATTGGCACGCACCAGCTCCTGGAAGGTTCGGGCGGGGTCGCGCTTTTCCCTCGCGCAGAGGAATCGGAACCATTTGGCGCCGACGGCGACATGGCCTTTTTCGTCGTTATAGATGACGTCGAGAACGGCGGCGCTCTCCAGGTCGCCGGTTTCGCGCATCTTCGCCTGCAGCGCCGGTGTCACGTCCAGCCCGCGGGCCTCGAGGATCAGCGGTACAACCGCCAGACGGGCCGTCAGATCGGTGCGGGTCGCATGGGCTGCCTGCCAAAGGCCGTCATGAGCCGGCAAATCGCCATAGTCGGCGCCCAGTTCGCGCAGCCGCGCACGCACCATGCGGAAATGCTTGGCCTCCTCAAAGGCCACCTGCATCCAGCCGTCGAAGAAGGAATTGGGGACAGGTCCTGTCGCGAAGCGCGCGACGATATCGAGGGCCAGATCGACGGCGTTCAACTCGATATGGGCAATGGCATGCAACAGCGCGATGCGGCCCTTGAGCGTGTGCAGGGACCGCTTCTCCATGTGTTTCGGCGGCACCAGCTCCGGCTTTTCGGGCCGGCCCGGGCGGTCGGCCAGCGGCGGATCGAGCGGCGAGCGCAGCGACAGCGTACGGGCAAACCAGCGCCTTGCCGATTCCTGGGCAAGTTCGGTCTTGAGATCGAGATCCGCCGAGCGGATGGCAGCGATGGCGCCGCCGCGCAGCGATGTGATCGTTTCGGGGCTGCCGGACATGCCTTCAGAGCTCCCTGGCGGCCGCCAGAACCGCTTCAGCGTGACCAGCGACCTTGACCTTGTCCCATATCCTGACGATCCGGCCGTCAGCGCCGATCAGGAAGGTCGAGCGAACGACGCCCATATAGGTGCGGCCATACATGCTCTTCTCCCGCCACACGCCATAGGCCATGGCCATCGTCTTTTCCTCGTCGGAGGCAAGCGGCACGGAAAGCGCATGTTTCTTGACGAATTTGTCATGGCTTTTCACCGAATCGGGTGAGACGCCGAGGAGGGCGACGCCAAGCTTTGCGAAATCGGCCGCTAGCGCCGTGAAGGAAATCGATTCTGTCGTGCAGGCGGTCGTGTCGTCCTTCGGATAGAAATAGATGACCAGCGGCTTTCCGGCAAAATCGGCAAGGCGCACATGGTCGCCACCATCGCGAGGAAGGTCGAAATCCGACGCTTTGTCGCCGATATTCAGTTGAGCTGGAAGCACTTCCGCCACGGGAAAACCTTTCTTTTGCCGGTTTTTTAGATGACACTTGGGGTAAGCCATATATACTGCTCACGTGTGCCGTCCAATGGGACGCAGCGTCACCAACAAAATTGTATAAGCGAAAGGCACGCGCAGGAGTGATCCGAGGCGAAAAGGTAACATTCCGCAAAAAGGATCTCGTATCGCTCGACCATTTGCCGTCCGCTCAGGTCGAAGATCCGTTGATCGTGCATGTGCCGGAGCGGGTTCGCCGCAGCCGCTCGCACGTCTGGCATGTCTGCCGGATAACGTTGGTTTTCTTTGCGTTTCTCGCCATTATTCTCGGAGCCGTCATCGCGACCATAGAGGGCGGTATCTTCGATGCGCCGCTGTCGCAGAAGGCGCAGACGGCGCTCGACCGGGCTATAGGCCCGCGCTACAAAGCGGAAGTCGGCGCGACCGTTGTCCGCTTCACCTCCGGCCTGCGGCTGGCGCTGGAGGCGCGAGATGTCAATGTCCTCGACCAGGAGAGTGGCAAGCACCTGTCGACGATGTCGGCCGTCAATATGGAGCTGGACCCATTGGCCCTCATCGAGGGGCGCGTGGAGATAGCAAGCGTTGCGGCGGAGGGCATCGCACTCGATACCTCACTTCTGCCGCAGGGCGATCCGGTCGATTGGACCGCGTTGCGTGTCGACGCATTGCCCAAGGGGCTGAATGCAGCCTTTGACAACCTCGATTTCCTTCAGCATTTCGTGCAGCGCGGCGGCACGAATTCCGTGCGCATCTCCGGCTTCTCGATGAAGCTTGCGCGGCAGGAGGGCGATCCGATCTCTCTTGTCGTCGACAATCTGACCTTCGAACGCGATACGCCGGGTTCGCTTCACCTTTATGGTCAGGTCACGCTCAACGGGTCCATCGCTCTTCTCGATGTGAGGGCAGGCCAGACGGAGGACGGTCACAGCTCTTCGCTGACGGCCAAGATATCCAATCTCGATCTCAAGCCGCTTACCATGACCTATGATCCGACCGGCACGCCGCGGCAGGGTTTAATGACCTTCGCGGACGTCACGCTTTCGGCTGTCAAGGGTGGGGCAGGCGTCGATCCGAAGCTGAATGCCGCCATCAATGTCCAGCCCGGCGTCCTTTATATGGACCATGACGTGCAGGAGCTGACGCATGCGAACCTCAATCTCGCCTACAACTTCGATCACCAGACCCTGGAGATCGCGCCGTCGACGGCGCAGTTCCTAAACACCGTTGCGCCGTTTTCCGGTGCTTTGATCGATCTCGATCGCATGGACGCCAATGCGGGCAAGGGATTCGGCATAGACTTCGTCATCAAGGACGGCGTTGCCGCTTCGTCTATCTCGGGTGAAAAACCCGTCAGCTTCGACGGTCGCGCCACAGGGCGGTTCTTTTCCACGACCAAGGAATTCCAGTTCGACAATCTCGGAATATCGACGCCGCAAGGCTCGCTCTTCGGCTCCCTGCACATGAAGCTTGGCGACAGTTCACCTGAAATCAGCTTCGGTGGCCGCGCGGACAAGCTCGATACGACCGTTGTCAAGCAGTTGTGGCCGTTCTGGATGGCTTCGAAACCGCGAACCTGGGTCGAGGACAATCTCTTCGGCGGTTCGGTGACCAACGCCGCCATATCCGTCTTCATTCCGGCCGGCCGGCTACGGGAGGCCTCAAAGACCGGCAAGCTGCAGCTCGGCAAAGACGAGCTGCATATCTCCTTCGATATCGACGGGGCGCGAATGAATGTGCCGGGCGAAATTCCGCCCTTGCGCGATACCAAGGCGCATTTCGATCTGACCGGTCCGAACATGGCCGTCAATATCGACACGGCCACCTCCTATTTCTCGACGGGTCGCAAGATCACGCTGAGCGACAGCAGCTTCTCTATCCCGGCGACCTACGACAAGCCGCTGATGGCGGATCTCGATCTGACGATTGCCGGTTCCGGCGATGCGATCGGCGAACTCCTGACCTATAAGCCCCTGGAGGTGCTGCAGCGCACCGAGTTCAAGCCGGAAGATTTCAACGGCAAGATCGTCGCCAAGGTCGATGCCAGGATAGGGCTGATCAAGGATCAGCAGCCGCCCCCGCCGGACTGGCAGGCAAAGCTCAATCTCGACAATGTCGATTTGCTGAAGCCGATGAACAATCGCAAGATCGACAATCTGACCGGCGCGATTTCCGCCGATCCGCAATCGGTGCATCTGCAGGCCCAGGCGCAGATCGACGGCATTCCCGCCCAGATCGACATGGTCGAGCCGACGGACAGCAAGTCGACGGTCAAGCGCGCCCGCGTCATCACGGCGACGCTTACGGACGCTCAGCGCAACACGGTCCTGCCGGGGCTTCGCGACATGATCGAGGGGCCCGTGAAGGTGGAGTTGACGCGCATCGACGACGATCGTCAGGGCGTCAAGGTCGATCTCGGCAAGGCCGCGCTGACCGTGCCGTGGATCGGCTGGTCGAAGGGCAGCGGCATTGCGGCGACCGCGCAGTTTGAGGCATCTGGCCCAGACAATCAGACGGCGCTCAAGAATTTCACGCTCAAGGGCGACGGATTCGGCGCCAGCGGCGATCTCATGATCAGCAAGGGCAGCCTTACTTCGGCAAGCTTCGACAGCGTGAAGCTCTCGGCGCTGGATGATTTCTCGCTTGCGCTGAAGCGGGGCAAGAGCGGCGGCTACGACGTTGCCGTATCGGGCAATTCCGCCGATATACGCCCCATCCTCGCGCGACTGAAATCGTCGACATCGGGCGGTCAGCAAAGCTCGGGTGGAGACGCGTCGGCGAGCGCGACCGTTCGCGCCAATCTCGACAAGGTCATTGGTTTTAACGACGAGACGGTCGGCAACGTCAAGGGCGTCTATTCCATCGTCGGGGGCAAGACGACGGCGGCGGATTTCACCGGCGTCACCCGCAGCGGCGAAGCGCTCGTCACCCAGATGAGCAAGGGCAACAATGGCGTCATCCGCATCACCAGCGGCGATGCGGGCGCCGTCGCGCGCTTTACGGATCTCTACAAGCACCTCAAGGGAGGGCTGCTCAATCTGTCGCTGCGCTCGATCGGTCAGGACGACTGGGACGGTTCGCTCGATATCCGCAACTTCGAAATCATCGACGACAAGAAGCTTTCGACCATTGTATCAACTCCGAGCGGCAAGAACGGCAAGAGCCTAAATTCGGCCGTCAAGCAGAATATCGATACGCGTTCGCAGAGCTTCGAGCGCGGTTTCGCGCGGCTGGTGATGCGTGACGGCGCGCTCTCGGTGGAAAATGGCGTGGTCCGCGGCGTTCAGGTGGGGGCGACCTTCCAGGGCATGCTGAAGGACGCCAACGGCAAGATGGACATGACGGGAACCTTCATGCCCGCCTACGGCCTGAACCGCCTGTTCGCGGAAGTTCCGATCGTCGGCTTCATTCTGGGCAACGGCAGTGACCGCGGCCTCATCGGCATCACCTTCAGACTGACGGGCACGCTGGAAAAATCCAGCATCCAGATCAACCCATTGTCGATCATCGCGCCGGGTGTTTTCAGACAGATCTTCGAATATTGAGCGGCGCGATGCTGCTGCGGCCCTTCGATAGCGGAGGGGCGGCGAGGCAGATTATGTTTCGGCGGCCATCTGTTTGCGTATGCGTTGGGAGCCTCCGTCCATACGCCGGGCGAATGGTCGGTCGGGGTCCACAACGCGCCAGAACGGAGCCGTACCGTTTTGGCTGATCTGCACCAGGTGTCGCTGAACGGTGACCGGGCAGCACGCATCCGCTCCGTATTGCCTGGCAAGCGCCTGTCTTATTCTCCCAAGATCGGATAGCTGACCGGGAGGTGCCGCCCATAATGCGCGAGAAACCATCTCTTCGCTGGGAATCAACATGCTTTGCGTGAGGCTTCGGCCTTTGCGCCTCGTCTTGATAACAGGCAATTCATCCATAATCCCACCTCCAGGACTGACATTCCGCCAAAGGACGTGCGGACGAGTCGTGATCCGACATTGCAGGTGCGGAAAACCTGCAGAGCGACGTGCTATGACCTCCGGGTCGGCAACCTTCAACCACCGCGACATCTGTCGGAGCATTCCATGTCCGCGCTTCTATCGACGTTTCGGGCAAGCTATGGCACCGTGAGCTTCATGACCGAATTCAAATCGCGCCTTGCAAATTGGACGACGGGCAATTGCAACGCAAATGGCATCGACATTCATTATCTGCGAACAGGTGGCGATTATCCTCCGTTGATCGCTTTGCACGGGCTGCTCGGTGACGGCGCGTGTCTGGCGCCGCTGGCGCGAGCGTTGGAGAGTGACTTTGACCTCGTGTTGCCTGATGCCAGAGGACACGGAAAATCCAGCGCGCCTGCCAAGGGATATTCATATGGCGACCAGGCGGGCGACGTCGTCGAACTCCTGAGGAGTTTGAAGCTAAAAGCGCCAATATTGCTTGGTCATTCGATGGGAGGCATGACTGCTGCCGTCGCCGCTCGCGAACTTGGAGCAGGAGTTTCAGGCGTCGTTCTGGTCGATCCGACCTTCATAAGCCCAGAATGGCAACGTGAAGTTTTTGAAAGCGATATCGCCGAAGAACAGCGGCGATCGCTCCTTTCGCACAGATCCGATCTGCTTGTCGAAGCGCGGGGTCGGCATCCATTGCGATCGATGGAGATTCTGGAATACTTGGTTGACGCGAAGTTTCGGACCAGCATGTCCGTATTCGAGGTGCTCACACCGCCAAACCCCGACTACCGTGAGCTCGTGCGAAGCTTAAGCGTGCCTATTCTGCTCGTGATCGCGGAAAGGGGGATTGTCTCGCTGCATATGGCCCGCGAGCTGCAAGAACTCAATCCCTTGCTTCGATACGAACTGATCGCCGACGCCGGTCATGGCATCCCCTATGATCAGCCCGAGCGATTGGGAGCGGTGATCATGTCCGTCCTGCGGGCGACATCGAATCCGTGGGTCGGATCAATGCATATCCACTGACCGAGCCGTTTCATTTTCTTGTCAGTTGGTCTTCGGCTTGGCAAAGACAATAAAGCCGGCGAGAGGTCGCCGGCTTTGCAGGTTCTCACGCTGCTCGATCGCTCAAGCGGCCGGGCGGATCAGAATGTGCTTCTTCTTGCCGAGCGAGAGCTTGATCACGCCATCCGCGGTAATCTCGCCGGTGCCGATGAGCTTGCGCTCGTCGCTGACGGCTTGGTCGTTGATGCGCACCGCGCCGCCCTGAACGTGACGACGGGCTTCGCCGTTCGAGGCGGCAAGGCCGGCGCGCACGATGAGCGCCAGAAGGCCGATGCCGGCCTCCAGTTCGGAGGCGGGGACATCGATCGTCGGCAGGTTTTCGGACAGGCCGCCTTCCTCGAAGGTCTTGCGGGCCGTTTCGGCAGCCTGCTCGGCAGCCGCGCGGCCGTGAAGGATCGCGGTGACCTCGGTCGCGAGGATCTTCTTGACCTCGTTGATCTCAGAGCCGGCGAGCGCGGAGAGGCGAGCAATCTCGTCCATCGGCAGCGTCGTGTAGAGCTTGAGGAATCGCGAGACGTCGGCATCCTCGGTGTTGCGCCAGTACTGCCAGAAATCATAGGCCGACAGCAGGTCAGCATTCAGCCATACCGCGCCGGTTGCCGATTTGCCCATCTTTGCACCGGACGCCGTCGTCAGCAGCGGCGAGGTCAAGGCAAAAAGCTGCTTGGTCCCCATGCGGTGACCGAGGTCGATGCCGTTGACGATATTGCCCCACTGATCCGAGCCGCCCATCTGCAGGCGGCAATCGTAACGCTTGGCCAGTTCGACGAAGTCGTAGGCCTGCAGGATCATGTAGTTGAATTCGAGGAAGGAGAGCGATTGCTCGCGATCCAGCCGTGTCTTGACGCTGTCGAAGGACAGCATGCGGTTGACCGAAAAGTGGCGGCCGACGTCACGAAGGAATTCGAGATAATTCAGCGAGCGCAGCCATTCGGCGTTGTTGATCATCAACGCATCTTTTGGGCCTTCGCCGTAGCCAAGGTAGTTCGAGAAGCAGCGCTTGATCGAGGCAATGTTGCTTTCGATCATGTCGACCGTCATCAGCTGGCGGGACTCTTCCTTGAAGGAGGGGTCGCCGACCATGCCGGTACCGCCACCCATTAGCGAGATTGGCCGATGGCCGGTCGCCTGCATCCAGTGCAGCATCATGATCTGGATCAGCGAGCCCGCATGCAGGCTCGATGCGGTTGGATCGAAGCCGATATAGGCTGTCACAGTTTCCTTGGCGAAGAGGTCGTCGAGGCCGGCTTCATCGGAAATCTGATGAATGAAGCCGCGCTCTTGCAGCGTGCGCAGGAAATCGGATTTGAATTCAGCCATGATCTTGGTCTCTCGATGCCACAACGCTTGAGGATGCGGCGAAGTCGCTGTTGTTGAAAGTCGCGGGGCGCGTTTATCATCGATTTGCCGGCGCGTCATCATTTTGGTGGCGCAGGCATCAAGTTTCGGTCGGGTTGGCGGGTCGATCGAGCTTTGTAAGCGGGCCTTTTCAATGTGAAGAGATCGTAACATCGCCCCGAAGCTGCCAGGAATAAGCCGTGCATTTGCCCGAATCAAATCCTAGTGATCTTTTGTTGATCCCGTGTGCGCCACATGTTTCCTGAAAGAAACCGGTATGTCACCTTTGCTTTCGATGATGGGATTGTCATTCAAAAAGACGATCTGGGCATTTCTTGCCACGATATTGGTTTTGGGCGGTATCGCTGCGGCGAACCCGGCCGAAGCGCAAGGTTCAGCTGAGAAGAGAATGGCGCTCGTGGTGGGTAACGCCGCCTACAAGGCGGGTGCCTTGCCGACGCCGGCCAACGATGCCGGTCTGATCGCACAAACCCTGCAGGCCGCGGGGTTCGATGTGATCGGCGCGCGCGACCTCGATCAGAATGATTTGCGCGATGCGATGCGCGACTTTCTGACGAAGGCGAATGCGGCAGGCCCGAACACCGTCGTCTTCGTCTACCTGGCCGGTTACGGCGTGCAATATCAGGGCGATAATTATTTCGTGCCCGTCGATGCGCAGATGGCCAATGCCACGGATGTCCCGGTCCAGGCGATCCGCATCAGTGATTTCACCAAATCGCTGTCCGCCCTGAACAACCGTGGCAGCATCGTCGTGCTGGATGCCGCAAGGGCCAATCCCTTCGTGAAATCCGACCAGCCGCTGGCCGGCGGTCTGGCCCTGGTCGATCCGGATACCAATCAGCTGATCGCCTTCAATGCCGCGCCCGGCACGGTGGCGCCGCAGGAGGCCGGTCCCTATGGTTCCTACGCCCATGCGCTGGCGGAGATGATCCGCGTCGGCGGCCTGTCGCTCGATGATGTGTTCGATCGCACGCGGCTTCGGGTCAGCGATCTGACGAAGGGCGCCGAGATCTCCTGGGATGCTTCCAAGTTCAAGAATGCCTTCAACTTCTTCGATCGCGGTCCCGATGCGCCGGCCGTTGCGGTGTCGACCGCCGATGCCGTGGCGAACCGGACGAAGCCGATCCGCGATTTCGACGAGCGGGATGCCTATTTCGCCGCGCTCGATCGCGATACGCTTCAGGGCTACGAGGATTTCCTCGCCGCCTATCCGGACGATTCCATGGCCAGGCGCGTGCGCGCAATCGTTGCCGCCCGCCGCGAAGCGATCACCTGGCGCGAGACCTGGCGCGATGACACGCCACAGGCCTATTGGTCCTATCTGAGGCGTTATCCGCATGGCCCGCATATGTGGGATGCCCGCCGTCGCCTCGAGCATCTCGAGGCAGCGCTCGAGCCGCCGCCGTCATTTGCCGTGATCGAGTATGACGTGCCGCCGCCGCCACCGCCGGAAATCGTCTATGTCGACCGGCCCGTGCTCTACTTCGACGATGCCGATTTCGGCTATGCGCCGCCGCCGCCGGTCGTCTTCCTGGCGCCGCCGCCGCCGGATTTCGTCGTGCTGGCGCCGCCGCAGCCCGCTGTCGATCTCTATGTGTTGCCGGCGCCGATCTTCGTTCCCGTGCCCGCATGGGTCGAGCCGCCACGCGATATTGCGCCGCCTGAAAACAACATCATCTTCAACAATATCCACAATACGGTCGTGAACAACACGACGGTCATCAACAACAACAATACTGTCGTCAACGAGAATGGGGCTGCACCCGCAGCACCTGGATTGACGACTGGCCAGAAGCTCGCCGGCGCGGCTGTCCTTGCCGGTGCTGGCGCTGCGGCACTGCATGTTGCCCTGCCGCCATCGGTGCAGAAGAAGGCGGCGGTTCTGCAAAAGCAGAATCCGGCCGCAGCCGCCAAGGCAACGCCTGGAGCCGCTCCGGCGGTTGCTCCTTCGGCTCAGCCGCAATCTGGAAATACCGCCGCTCATGCGCTTCCGGGCGCCAACGGTCAGCCGCTGCCGGCCGCCGGCAAGCTGCCGGGCAATCCGGGAGCGGCTCAGGCAAAGCCGGGACAAGCGCCGCAAGCCGCGCCCAATGGCGTGCATAATCCGGCTGTCGCCACGCAGCCCGTCCAGCCGGGCGCCAATGCCAATGCCAACGCCAACGCCCATGCGCTTCCCGGCTCGAAGGGGCAACCGCTGCCGCCTGCCGGAAACCTGCCTGCGGGGAAGGGTCAAAACCAGATCGCCAAGACCCCGGCTCCTCAGGCGGCTCCTGGCGGCAAACCGAATCCGGTAGCCGCTGCACCGAAGCCGAACGCTCACGGCCAGCCGATGAAGCCGGCAACGCCGCCGGCCGCTGTCGCCAGGGCGCCTGTGAAGCCACCCGCAGCGGCCAAGAGCCAGCCGCATGTGGCGGCCGCACCGCCGCGGCGCGCTCCAGCAGCTGTCTCGCAGCCGAAGCCTGCGCCCCACGTGGTCGAGCAGGCGAGGGCGCCAGCTCCGAAGCCGCAGGCACAGCCGAGACCGCAGCCTCAGCCCAAGGTGGAACAGCAGGCGAGGAGACAGCCGCCCCCGCCGCCAAAGCCTCAGGAAAAGAGGAAATGCGGCGCGCCGGGCCTGCCCGCATGCCATTGATCTCCACCATGCAATGATTGACCGAAGGCCCGCATATGCGGGCCTTCGTATTTCGAAAACTGCTCGATCGCTCTTGTTGAAATCCTGCCCGGTGGTTACCACTGACGGATCGGTTCGCGATCGGTATTCATTCTTGAATGCGGACCGCAGGTTTCTGTGCAGTCAGAAGAGCAGACGAGCCAATGAGCAACGCCATCATACTCGAAACACCGCGTCTCGTTCTGACGATGTGGGACAAGAGCGATGCCGAGATAATCAGGCAGCTGCACTCGACGATCGAGACGACTCGTTATCTCTCGGGCGGTGTGCCATGGACGCTGGAGAAGGCAGAGGAGCGGCTGCAGAGCTGGTTCGATGAGCAGGCGCGCGACGGTACGACCAAATACAAGATGCTGCGGCGTGAAGACGGCCGTTTCATCGGTCGTGCCGGCTTCTCACGGTTTCTGGAGAGCGGCCGGGGCGAGTTCGAGCTCGGCTATTCACTTCAGAAGGATGCCTGGGGCAACGGATATGCAACGGAAATTGCCGGCGCCCTGGCGAAATGGTTTTTCACGCGTGGCATTGCTGATCGGTTCATCGCATTTACGCATCCGGAAAACGTTGCATCACAGCGAGTTCTCCAAAAGATCGGCATGCAATACGATGCGCCGATCGTGGTCGGCGGTGCCAAAGGACTTTGTTTCAGGATGTCGCGCTAAGTCAGCAATGTGGAGCGTTCCCGCGTTTCAAAGAACGGTGGAAACGCTCCGAGAGGGGATACCTCTTAGCGAATGCGCTTCGCGGCCGGTTCCGGCACCAGTTCGCCGTTCAGGCGACGGTCGAGATAATCCTCGCATTCGCCCAGCAGGGTTTCGACCTGGCCGTTGAAGAAGTGATTGGCGCCCGACACGACCTTGTGCGTGATCAGGATGCCCTTCTGCGTCTTCAGCTTCTCCACGAGGCCGTTGACGTCCTTTTCCGGGGCAACCTTGTCGGCGTCGCCATTGATGATCAGGCCGGATGACGGGCACGGTGCGAGGAAGGAGAAGTCATAGATGTTCGGCTGCGGCGCAATCGACATGAAGCCTTCGATTTCCGGACGGCGCATCAGGAGCTGCATGCCGATCCAGGCGCCGAAGGAATAGCCGGCAACCCAGCAGCTTTTCGAATCGGGATGGAGGCTCTGCACCCAGTCGAGCGCCGATGCCGCATCGGAGAGCTCGCCGGCGCCATGGTCGAATTCGCCCTGGCTGCGGCCGATGCCGCGGAAATTGAAGCGTAGCGTGGTGAAGCCGCGCTTCTGGAACATATAGAAGAGCTGGTAGACGACCTGATTGTTCATCGTGCCGCCGAACTGCGGGTGGGGATGAAGGATAATCGCGATCGGGGCGCTTTTTTCCTTGGAGGGCTGATAGCGGCCTTCAAGGCGACCCGCGGGGCCGTTGAAAATTACTTCGGGCATCGATACTCCGGCTCTTCTTTTTCTGCGTTCAAACCTAACGGCACGCAGCAAGTTGACTTGACGAATGCGCTCATCTTTTCTAGAACGCAGTTTAGAACAATTCGAAACTTGATGCGGTGGTCCGCGCGTTGTCTGTGCAACGGTTTGTGGAACGTGTCATAAGGCATGCTCGGCTGATATTTCAAGGAAAATGAGCCGGTCGCAGCAAAGCAACGTCGCGCAGGAAGAAGATTATGGCGGCAACACGCCTCTATCTCGACTGGAATGCTACCGCACCGCTCCATCCGGCGGCCCGCGAAGCCATGCTGCATGCGATGGATATTCAAGGCAACCCCAATTCTGTTCATGGCGAAGGTAGGGCGGCACGCGCAGCTGTCGAGGCCGCACGCCGGCAGGTTGCAGCCCTCACGGGCGCCGAACCCGCCCATGTGGTTTTCACCAGCGGCGCCACCGAGGCGGCCAATATGGTGCTGACGCCGGAATTCCGCATGGGGCGGACGCCGCTTGCCGTGAGCCACCTCTATATATCGGCCATCGAGCATCCGGCCGTGCGGGAAGGTGGGCGATTTGCCAGGGACAATGTCAGCGAAATACCCGTGACATCGGACGGTACGGTCGATCTTGCTGCATTGGAGACCATATTATCAGCCCATGACAAGGCAAGCGGCCTGCCGATGGTCGCGATAATGCTCGCCAACAACGAGACCGGAATTCTCCAGCCCGTCGCGGAAGCGGCGAAGCTTGTTCAGGCCGCGGGCGGTCTTTTCGTGGTGGATGCCGTTCAGGCGGTCGGCCGGGTGTCGCTTAATATCAATGCGATCGGCGCGGATTTCCTTATCGTGTCCTCGCACAAGATCGGTGGGCCGAAGGGTGTCGGCGCTCTCGTCTCGCGCGGCGAGGTGTTGATGCCGAAGCCGTTGATCCATGGCGGCGGTCAGGAAAAGGGCCATCGCTCGGGCACGGAAAATACGCTTGCCATCGTCGGATTCGGCGCGGCGGCAGAGGCCGCCGCCCTAGGTCTCGATGCTCGCAATGCTGCGATCGCTTCATTGCGGGATCGGCTGGAAGCGGGGATGGAGCTTGCAGCGCCGGATGTCATTATTCACGGCAAAGGCGGCGCACGTATTCCGAACACAAGCTTCTTCACGCTGCCGGGATTGAAATCCGAAACTGGGCAGATCGCCTTCGATCTTGAAGGCGTCGCCATATCAGCCGGCTCGGCCTGCTCCTCAGGCAAGGTCGGCGAAAGCCATGTGCTGGTGGCGATGGGATGCGACCCGAAACTCGGGGCTCTCCGTATTTCGCTGGGGCCGACCACAACCGAAGCGGACATCGATCGCGCAATCGCTGCGTTTGCCCGCATTGCGGGAAGACGCAAGCTGGCGGGTGCGGCGGCCTGAGGGCCACAATTTTGCGGAAACCGAAATTTCCGCTTGCCAAGCGGGGTGAAAAGTCCCTTTTGGCCGACTACATAGGGGGCAGACATAAGTCTGCCGCAACGTTGACAAGCTGCCGGACCTTGGATCCGGCGAGATTGGAGAACGAAATGCCTGCAGTCCAGGAGACGGTCGATCAGGTTCGCCAGATCGACGTGGACCAGTATAAGTATGGTTTCGAGACCACAATCGAAGTGGAAAAGGCTCCCAAGGGTCTTTCCGAAGACATCATCCGCTTCATCTCCGCTAAGAAGCAGGAGCCGGAATGGATGCTGGAATGGCGCCTCGAAGCCTATCGTCGTTGGCTGACGCTTGAAGAGCCCACTTGGGCGCGCGTCGACTATCCGAAGATCGACTTCAACGACATCCACTATTATGCCGCGCCGAAGAAGTTTGCAGGCCCGAAGTCGCTCGACGAAGTCGACCCGGAGCTGCTGAAAACCTACGAGAAGCTTGGTATTCCGCTGCGCGAGCAGGAAATTCTTGCTGGTGTCGAGAAGCCGAAGATCGCCGTCGATGCAGTGTTCGATTCCGTTTCGGTCGTCACCACCTTCAAGGAAGAGCTGAAGAAGGCCGGCGTCATCTTCATGTCGATCTCGGAAGCCATCCGCGAGCATCCCGATCTGGTGCGCAAGTATCTCGGCTCCGTCGTGCCGACCTCGGACAATTTCTATGCGACGCTGAATTCCGCTGTCTTCACCGATGGTTCGTTCGTCTTCGTGCCGAAGGGCGTTCGTTGCCCGATGGAGCTGTCGACCTACTTCCGCATCAACGAGAAGAACACCGGCCAGTTCGAGCGCACGCTGATCATCGCTGAGGAAGGTGCTTACGTCTCCTATCTCGAGGGCTGCACGGCTCCGCAGCGCGACGAAAATCAGCTTCACGCTGCAGTCGTCGAGCTTGTTGCGCTCGATGACGCCGAAATCAAGTATTCGACGGTGCAGAACTGGTATCCGGGCGACAAGCAGGGCAAGGGCGGCATCTACAACTTCGTCACCAAGCGTGGCGATTGCCGTGGCCATCGCTCCAAGATCTCCTGGACGCAGGTCGAGACCGGTTCCGCGATCACCTGGAAATATCCGTCCTGCATCCTGCGCGGCGACGACAGCCGTGGCGAATTCTACTCGATCGCGGTTTCGAATGGCCATCAGCAGGTCGACAGTGGCACCAAGATGATCCATCTCGGCAAGAACACGTCGAGCCGCATCGTCTCGAAGGGCATCGCCGCCGGCGTCTCACAGAACACCTATCGCGGTCAGGTCTCGGCGCATCGCCGCGCGACCAATGCCCGCAACTTCACGCAGTGCGACTCGCTTTTGATCGGCGACAAGTGCGGCGCGCATACGGTGCCCTACATCGAGGCGAAGAACTCTTCCGCGCAGTTCGAGCATGAAGCCACGACGTCGAAGATTTCCGAAGACCAGCTGTTCTACTGCCTGCAGCGCGGCATCCCGACCGAGGCGGCGATCGCGCTGATCGTCAACGGCTTCGTCAAGGAAGTGCTGCAGGAGCTGCCGATGGAATTCGCCGTCGAAGCACAGAAGCTGATCGGCATCTCGCTCGAAGGCAGCGTCGGCTGACGCACACGAACCTGAAATAGCTTTGGCGCGCCACGCGCGCCGCACACTCATTCCTGCGATAGGATACTAAAATGCTTGAAATCAAGAACCTGCACGCTCGTATCGCCGAAGACGGCACCGAGATCATCCGCGGCCTGAACCTGACCGTGAAGGCAGGCGAAGTTGCCGCCATCATGGGCCCGAACGGCTCCGGCAAATCGACGCTCTCCTACATTCTCGCCGGCCGCAGCGACTATGAAGTCACCGAGGGTGACATCCTCTATAACGGCGAGAGCATTCTCGAGCTCGACGCTGCCGAGCGCGCCTCCAAGGGTATCTTCCTGGCCTTCCAGTACCCGGTCGAAATCCCCGGCGTTGCCACCATGCAGTTCCTGAAGGTGGCGCTGAACGAGCAGCGCAAGGCGCGTGGCGAAGACGAACTGACGACGCCGGATTTCATCCGCCGCGTCAAGGATGCTGCCGGCAAGCTGCAGATCAACATGGACATGTTGAAGCGCCCGCTGAACGTCGGCTTCTCCGGCGGTGAGAAGAAGCGCGCTGAAATCCTGCAGATGGCGCTGCTCGAGCCGAAGCTTTGCGTGCTCGATGAAACCGATTCCGGCCTCGACATCGATGCGCTGAAGATCGTGGCCGATGGCGTCAACGCGCTGCGTTCGCCCGATCGCGCCGTGATCGTCATCACCCATTACCAGCGCCTGCTCGACTACATCGTTCCGGACACCGTTCACGTCCTCTACAAGGGCCAGGTGATCAAGTCCGGCGACAAGACGCTGGCGCATGAACTCGAAGCCAACGGCTATGCCGACATCATCGGCGCTGCAGCCTGATCGAGGCGGAAAGGACACGTCGATGAACATTCAGACGACGAACCGCCTGACGTCAGCCGAGACGGCGCTGATCGAGGCGTATAACGACCAGATGGGCGATCTGCCCGGCGATGGCGAAGTCTTCGCCGTCCGCGACCGCCTGCTGGACGAGCTGAAGACCGCAGGCCTGCCGACGCGCCGCGTCGAGGCCTGGCATTACACCGATTTCAAGAACCTGCTGCGTCTGGTGCCGAGCGATATCGGCAAGGGCCTCGCCGCCGCGCTGCCGCCGATGGTCGAAGGATCTTCGGTCGTTACCCTTCTCCAGGGCAAGGCGAGCGAAAAGGCCGCTGTCAAGAATCTGACAATTGGCCGCTATGCCGATAGCCTGATCAACGGCACGGCCGCTGTCGGTCTCGAAGCGCTCGGCAACGACGACGCTATCGGCCGCATCAATGCGAGCTTCGTGCGCGACGGTTACGTCATCGATTTCCCCGATGGCACCGAACTCGACGTGCCTCTGGAAGTGCAGTTCGTGCATGCCGGCGGACAGATTCACAGCCGTCTTCCGATTTCCTTCGGCGCCGACGTCAAGGCGACCTTCATCGAGCGTCACCACGCGGTCGAAGGCGCGGCTGCGCTGGTTTCCTCGGTCAGCGAAGTCAAGATCGGCAAAGGCTCTGAAATCACCTGGATCATCCTGCAGGAGCAGGGCAGCGAGGACACGCATCTCGGTCAGCTTCGCATCGATCTTGGGGAAGATGCCAAGCTGAAACTGTTTGTCATCAACGCCGGCGGCAAGCTTGTTCGTCAGGAGCTGTACATCAAGGTATCGGGTGAGGGCGCCGATCTGACGCTTCGCGGCATCAATCTGCTCGGTGGCGATACCCATACGGACGTGACGATGGTGCTCGGCCATGATGTTCCGAACACCGGTTCCACGGAAGTCATCCGCAATGTGGTGTTCGATCGCGCACGCGGCGTCTTTCAGGGCATGATCCGGGTCGCACCGGATGCGCAGAAGACCGACGCCAAGATGGCCTGCAACACGCTGCTGATGTCCGACGATGCCGAGTTTTCGGTAAAGCCCGAGCTCGAAATCTTCGCCGACGACGTGCAGTGCGGCCATGGCGCCACTGTCGCCGATATCGACAAGAACCATCTCTACTATCTGATGGCGCGCGGTATTCCGGAGAACAAGGCTCGCGCCATGCTGGTCAATGCCTTCGTGGCCGAGATCGTCGAGGAACTGGAAGACGAAGCCCTGGTCGAGGCGCTGGAAGGCGTTATCTCCGCCTGGCTGGAAAAGCACGCCTGATTGGAGGCAAAGCTCGTGGACAAGATCATGCCGGCAACGGCCTATGACGTCGAAGCCATTCGCCGGGATTTCCCGATCCTGGCGAAAACGGTGCACGGCAAGCCGCTGGTCTATCTCGACAACGGCGCCTCCGCGCAGAAGCCGCAGGTCGTCATCGATGCCATCTCGCATGCCTATTCCAACGAATATGCGAATGTGCATCGCGGCCTGCACTTCCTCTCCAATGCGGCGACGGAAGCCTATGAGGCGGCTCGTGAAAAGGTGCGCCGCTTCCTGAATGCGCCGTCGGTCGACGATATCGTCTTCACCAAGAACTCCACGGAGGCGATCAATACGGTCGCCTATGGTTGGGGTATGCCGAAGATTGGTGAGGGTGATGAGATCGTCGTCTCCATCATGGAGCATCACTCCAACATAGTTCCCTGGCATTTCATCCGGGAGCGGCAGGGCGCCAAGCTCGTCTGGGTGCCTGTCGATGACGAAGGCGCGTTCCATATCGAGGATTTCGAGAAGAGCCTCACCGAGCGCACCAAGCTTGTTGCCATTACCCATATGTCGAACGCGCTCGGAACCGTCGTTCCGGTGAAGGAAGTGTGCCGCATCGCCCATGAGCGCGGCATTCCCGTCCTGATCGACGGCTCGCAGGGTGCCGTGCATATGCCCGTCGACGTGCAGGATATCGATTGCGACTGGTACGTCATGACCGGTCACAAGCTCTACGGCCCCTCGGGCATCGGCGTGCTCTATGGCAAGAAGGAGCGGCTTACCGAGATGCGGCCGTTCCAGGGCGGCGGCGAGATGATTTTCGACGTCACCGAGGAAAACGTCACCTATAATGAGCCGCCGCACCGCTTCGAAGCGGGCACGCCGCCGATCGTGCAGGCGATCGGCCTCGGCTACGCGCTCGATTACATGGACAGCATCGGCCGCGAGGCTATTGCGCGTCATGAGGCCGATCTGGCTGCCTATGCGGCGGAAAGGCTGCGGGATATCAATTCCCTGCGCGTAATCGGTACTGCGCCCGGCAAGGGCGGCATCTTCTCCTTCGAACTTGCGGGAATTCATTCCCACGACGTTTCGATGGTGATCGACCGGCAGGGTGTTGCGGTTCGTGCCGGCACCCATTGCGCCCAGCCTCTCTTGAAACGCTTCGGCGTCACCTCCACATGCCGTGCATCGTTCGGCATGTACAATACGCGCGCCGAGGTGGATGCCTTGGCCGACGCACTGGAATATGCACGGAAATTCTTTGCCTGAGGAGGCAAGCGATGTCACTCGACGAAAGCGAACAGAAGATCGATGTGCGCGACGGGATCGTGCATTCCAGCATTCCGGAAGATGAGCTGGCGCGCCTCAGCGACGACATCATCTCCGCGCTGAAGACGGTCTACGATCCGGAAATTCCCGCCGATATCTTCGAACTCGGCCTGGTCTACAAGATCGATATCGAGGACGACCGCATGGTGAAGATCGTCATGACGCTCACCGCGCCCGGTTGCCCGGTTGCCGGTGAAATGCCCGGCTGGGTGGAAAATGCCGTCGGCGCCGTCGAAGGCGTCTCCGGCGTCGACGTCAGCATGACCTTCGATCCTCCGTGGACGCCGGATCGCATGTCGGAAGAAGCGCAGGTCGCCGTCGGCTGGTATTGAAGCTTTAGGCCGCCGGCTTTACATTGAGACTCGAAGCGCCGGATCTTGACCCCGGTTGCGGAAGGAGAATGAGCCCATGGGCTTTGCAATCATGAGCATGACGGATGCGGCGGCGAGCCGCGTCAAGGCAATCGTCGAGAATTCCGGTCCCGATGCCAAGGGCGTTCGCGTCGGCATCAAGAAGGGCGGCTGCGCCGGCATGGAATATACCATCGACCTGGTAACAGAGCCGAACGCGAAGGACGATCTGATCGAGCGCGATGGCGCCAGGGTCTGGGTCGAGCCTTCGGCCGTACTCTATTTGCTCGGCACGGAAATGGGTTTCGAAGTCACCACGCTGCGCTCCGGCTTCATTTTCACCAATCCGAACCAGACATCGGCCTGCGGCTGCGGTGAATCCGTCGAATTGAAGCCCGCAGATCTTGCTGCCCTGGCTGCTCAACGTCAGGCAGCGCAACCCGCTTAAAGCCGGGTCACCGTATTTTCCCTCGCTGCATTTCGTGCTTTTATCGAAGCACGCCTCGGTTTGTTTGCCGCCTCCCTGGCTTCCGGCTTTGCCGGGTAATATCGAAGGCAGGCAATGGGGGACCTTATGGCGGCTGCGGCGTGGGTTTACACATTGATTCCGGCTGGCGCTGCCATTGCTGGCGCTGCCGTCGCGGTGAATACGCGGCCAGGGCCCAATCTTGTCAGTGCCATCCAGCACTTTGCGGCCGGCGTCGTCTTTGCCGCGGCCGCCGGTGAAATCCTGCCCGATGTCATGCATCGAGGTTCTCCCTTAGCGACGGTCATTGGCGGCGCCATCGGTGTTGGCGTCATGCTGCTGGTCAAGCAACTGGAAAACTGGGCCAAGGGACCGGTTGGACTGCTGGCAGCCATCGGCATCGACATCCTGATCGACGGCCTCGTGCTCGGCATCGGGTTTGCAGCCGGGCCGAAGGTCGGCCTGCTGCTGACGATCGCCCTGACGATCGAGGTGTTGTTCCTTGGTCTGACCGTGGCGAACGAGCTTGGCGAGAGCGTGCGCTCCCGTGCCAAAATCGTCGCAATCACCGCGGCGCTAGCGCTGCTGTTGCCGATCGGCGCGCTGCTCGGGACGCCGATCGCCTTGTTGCCCGACCCGATACTGACCGGATTCTTCGCGTTCGGGCTAATCGCACTGCTCTATCTCGTCACGGAAGAATTATTGGTCGAGGCCCACGAAACACCTGATCGTCCTTGGGTGACGGCGATGTTCTTCGCGGGCTTTCTGGTGCTTCTTCTGCTCGAAGAGGCGATCGGTTAGCGGCGCTTCCAGGGTCAGTTGTCGTTCTTAATTTGCAGCCGGCACCGGCGTCAGCTTGAGCCCCAGTGCCTTGACAACTTTCAGGATCGTCGCGAATTCCGGATTTCCATCTCCGCTCAGTGCACGGTAGAGCGCCGAGCGGTTCATGCCGACGTCCTTGGCGAGCTTGCTCATGTTGCGCATGCGGGCGACTTCACCCAATGCCTTCGCGATGGAGGCCGGATCATCCGTTTCGAAGGCGGCTGCGATGTAAGTGTCGGGATTGTCGGTGCTCAGGGAAATCTCCTTGTTCATGTCATATGCCTTTCCGTATGAGCCAATCGCGGATAATGCCGATCTCGTCCTGATGCAGGTCGTGTCCGGTCGCCAGCACATGTGCGCTGATATCCGCACCGGCATTTGCAAATTGATTTTTCATGATTTCAGCATCACCAGGCTCGCGGCGCTGGTCGTGTTCGCCCGAGGTGATCAGGACAGGCAATGCGGCGAGTGGCGGAAAATCCGCATTCGGATTCGGCGAAAGCGGTCGCATCAAAATCGCGGCGGATACCAGTCGAGGCTGCCGAAATAGGATCGAAGCGGCCATGATGGCGCCATTTGAAAAGCCGAGCAGTATGGGCGGCCGCTCGAGCAGATTTTCTTCCAATGCTCTTGCGAGGAACCTGCAAATATCGTCGGTTCGCCTGTCGAGATCTGCGTGGTCCAGACTCCGATCCGGATTGCGGCGGAAGAAGGCAAAGCCCGATTCCCAAACCACCGGACCGCGTAGCGCCATGTAAGGTCGCTGCGGCGCGACAGCGTCGGCAAGAGGGATAAGCGAGGTTTCGTCTCCGCTGCTGCCATGCAAGAGAAGCAATGGGGAGGAAGAGTATTCGGCTCGCCCGTTGACGAAATGAATTTCCGGCTGTTCCGGCATAAGTCTGAATTCCAGGCCCCGTTGCCGCGTCATCAAAAACGCCGCGCATCCTTTCGGACACGCGGCGTTTTCTTAGACAAGTTTCGCAATAGATTTATGTCTATTGCCTGCGAAGCGACTGAACCGCTTCGCTTTTTGGCAAAAATCCTATTCTGCAGCCTCAGCGTAGGATTCGAGCGGCGGGCAGGTGCAGATCAGGTTGCGGTCGCCATAGACATTGTCGATGCGGTTGACCGGAGACCAGTATTTGTCGACGCGGAAGGCACCGGGCGGGAAGCAGGCCTGCTCGCGCGAATAGGGGCGATCCCATTCGCCGACGAGATCTTCCACCGTATGCGGGGCGTTCTTCAGCGGATTGTTGGTCTTGTCCATCCGACCGTCCTCGATGGCACGAGCCTCCTCGCGGATCGCCAACATCGCCTCGCAGAAGCGGTCGAGCTCGGCCTTCGTTTCCGATTCGGTCGGCTCGATCATAAGCGTGCCGGCAACCGGCCAGCTCATGGTCGGTGCATGGAAGCCGCAATCGATGAGGCGCTTGGCGACGTCGTCGACCGTGACGCCGGCACTTGCGACCAGCGGGCGGGTGTCGATGATGCATTCATGCGCCACACGTCCGTCCTTGGACTTGTAGAGCACGTCGTAAGCACCCTTCAGGCGGGCAGCGATGTAGTTGGCGTTGAGGATCGCCACCTTCGTCGCCTGCGTCAGGCCTTCGCCGCCCATCATCAGGCAGTAGCTCCACGAGATCGGCAGGATCGAGGCCGAACCGAAGGCTGCCGCCGAGACCGCACCGCTGCGGCCGTCCGTTTCCGGATGGCCGGGCAGGTGAGGTGCCAGATGCGCCTTGACGCCGATCGGACCCATGCCGGGACCGCCGCCGCCATGCGGAATGCAGAAGGTCTTGTGCAGGTTCAGATGGCTGACGTCGGAGCCGATATCACCCGGACGCGAGAGGCCGACCATGGCGTTCATGTTGGCGCCATCGAGATAGACCTGACCGCCATGCTTGTGCACGAGATCGCAGATCTCCTTCACCGTTTCCTCGAAGACGCCATGCGTCGAGGGATAGGTGATCATGCAGCACGAGAGGTTGTCGGCATATTGCTCGGTCTTGGCGCGGAAATCGGCCATGTCGATATCGCCGTCATCGCTGACCTTGACCACCACGACCTTCATGCCCGCCATCTGAGCCGAGGCGGGGTTGGTGCCGTGGGCTGAGGTCGGGATGAGGCAGATGTCGCGATGACCCTGGCCATTGGCAATGTGGTAGTTGCGGATGGTCAGCAGGCCGGCATATTCGCCCTGCGCGCCCGAGTTCGGCTGCATGGAGAAGGCGTCATAGCCCGTCACCGCGCAGAGCTTGTCCGTGAGATCATCAATCATTTCGCGGTAGCCAAGCGCCTGGTCGGCCGGCACGAAGGGATGGATGTCCGAAAATTCCGGCCAGGTGATCGGCAGCATTTCCGCTGTCGCGTTCAGCTTCATGGTGCAGGAGCCGAGCGGGATCATCGAGCGGTCGAGCGCCAGATCGCGGTCCGAAAGACGACGGATATAGCGCGTCATCTCGCTTTCGGCGCGGTTCATGTGGAAGATCGGGTGCGCCAGGTATTCGCTGGTGCGCAGCAGGGTCTTCGGCAGGCGATAGGACGGTTCGAAATCGGCGATGCGGAAGTCGCCGCCGAATGCACGCCAGACGGCTTCCACCGTCGCCGGGCGCGTACGCTCGTCGAGGCTGATGCCGATCTTGGTTTCACCGACCTTGCGCAGGTTCACGCCTTCGGCGACGGCCGCGCGCAGGATCAGACCCTGCATGTGACCGACCTGGACGGTGATCGTATCGAAAAAGGTTTCCGGCTCGACGGCATAGCCGAGCTTTTCCAAACCCTTGGCCATCAGAACGGCCTTCTGGTGGACCTGCTGGGCAATGGCCTTCAGGCCCTGCGGACCGTGGAAGACGGCATACATGGAGGCCATGACGGCGAGCAGCACCTGGGCGGTGCAGATGTTCGACGTCGCCTTCTCGCGGCGGATATGCTGTTCGCGGGTCTGCAGCGACAGGCGATAGGCGCGGTTGCCGCGCGCATCGACCGAAACGCCGACGAGGCGGCCCGGCATGGAGCGCTTGTAGTCGTCCTTGACGGCCATGTAAGCAGCATGCGGACCACCATACCCGACGGGAACGCCGAAGCGCTGCGAGGAGCCGATGGCAATATCCGCGCCCATTTCGCCCGGAGATTTCAAGAGCGTCAGCGCCAGGAGATCGGCGGCCATGATGGCGATCGCACCGGTCTGGTGCAGGCGAGCGATCAGGCCGCTGAAGTCGTTGATGTGGCCATGCGTGCCCGGATACTGGAAGATCGCGCCGAAGACATCGACCGGATCCAGATCCGTGAATGGATTGCCGACGATGACGGTCCAGCCGAGCGGCTCGGCGCGGGTCTTGATGAGGGCGATGGTCTGCGGGTGGCAGGCGGCATCGACGAAGAAGGCCTTAGCCTTGGATTTGGCGACGCGTTCCGCCATTGCCATGCCTTCGGCTGCGGCGGTCGCTTCATCGAGCAGCGAGGCGTTGGCGACATCGAGACCGGTAAGGTCGCTGATCATCGTCTGGTAGTTCAGCAGCGCCTCAAGACGGCCCTGGCTGATCTCAGGCTGATAGGGCGTATAGGCCGTGTACCAGGCCGGGTTTTCCAGAATGTTGCGCTGGATGACCGGCGGCGTGATCGTGCCGTAGTAACCCTGGCCGATCAGCGAGACGAGAACCTTGTTCTTGTTGGCGGTTTCGCGCAGGCGGTCGAGCGCCTCGCGCTCCGTCATCGGCGCGCCCCAGGTAAGCGGCGTCTTCTGGCGGATGGCAGGCGGCAGCGTCGCGTCGATCAGGCCGTCGAGGCTCTTGTAACCGATCACCTTGAGCATGTCGGTCATCTCGGAGGGAGACGGACCGATGTGGCGGCGATTGGCGAAATCGTAGGGCTGGTAGTCGGTGAATGTAAATTCTGTAGGCGTCGTCATTATCCGATCAGCTCCTTGTAACCGGATTCATCAAGAAGACCATCAAGATCGCTGATATTCTTCAGCTTGAGCTTGAAGAACCAGCCAGCGCCCATCGGGTCGGAATTGACGAGGGCCGGATCGGCCGTGATGGCTTCGTTGACTTCGGTAATCTCTCCGTCGAGCGGACAATAGACCTCGGAGGCCGCCTTGACGGATTCGACGGTTGCCGCGTCGCCACCCTTGGAGAAGCTGGCGCCGACTTCAGGTAGTTCCACGAAAACGAGGTCGCCGAGCTGCTCGGCGGCATGCGCCGTGATGCCGACCGTTGCTACGTCGCCTTCGACCTTCAGCCACTCATGTTCTTCGGTGAATTTCAGCATGGGTAATCCTCTCTGGAAAAGACGTTCAACGTTTGTAGGTAGGCTTGATGAAAGGCAGGGCGCTGACGACGACCGGCAGGTACTTGCCGCGCACTTCAGCGTAAACGGTGATGCCGGGCGCGGTGAAATCGGTCGGCACGTAGCCCATGGCAACGGGGGATTCGACGCTCGGGCCGAAGCCGCCCGAGGTAACTTCGCCGATTTCGCTCTTGCCCTCGGCATCGGCATAAAGCTTGGCATGGCCGCGTACCGGCGCCTTGCCGTCAGGCTTCAGGCCGACGCGGCGGCGCGTGGTGCCGCCATCTAGTTCGCCGAGAATACGGCTTGCGCCTGGAAAGCCACCAGCACGGGCGCCGCCCGTCTTGCGGGCCTTCTGGAGCGCCCATTCGAGCGCGCCTTCGATCGGCGTCGTCGTCTGGTCGATGTCGTTGCCATAGAGGCAGAGGCCGGCTTCGAGGCGCAACGAGTCACGGGCGCCGAGGCCGATCGGCTGCACATCCGGATGCTCGAGCAAGCGCTTGGCGATATCCTCGACCTTGTCAGCAGGCACGGAGATTTCGAAACCGTCTTCACCGCTATAGCCGGAGCGCGATACCAGGCAGGAGACGTCGTGGAGGCGACAATGGCGCACGTCCATGAACTTCATATGGGCAATGTCGGCCCAGAGCTCGGCGAGAACGTCGACTGCGCGCGGTCCTTGAAGTGCAATGAGGGCGCGATCAAGTAAGGTAATTTCGCAGCTGTCGCCGATATGATCTTGAAGATGCTTGAGATCTTGATCTTTGCAGGCCGCGTTCACGACGACAAAGAGATAGTCGTCCATATGCGTGATCATCAGGTCGTCGAGGATGCCGCCCTTGTCGTCGGTGAAGAAGCCATAGCGCTGGCGGTTCTCGGCGAGGCCGAGAATATCGACCGGCACGAGGCTTTCCAGCGCCAGCGCCGCATCCTCATATTTGCCGGAGCGGGCGCGGATCGTCACCTGGCCCATATGCGACACGTCGAACAGGCCGGCGGAGGATCGAGTCCAGAGGTGTTCCTTCAGCACGCCGGGCGCATATTGCACGGGCATGTCATAGCCTGCGAACGGCACCATGCGGGCGCCGAGCGACACATGCAGGGCATGAAGGGGGGTGATCTTGAGGGCAGCGGTCTCGTCCAAATGACGCCTCCGGGTTTTGCGCTCGTTTCGAAGCGCAGAGCTCACAATTTCGGCGCAAGCGCGCCCGATGATGAGCCCCCTCTGTCTGTTTGCCTGAGATTGTTATCCCTTCGGCGAACGCTTACGCGCTTCTCTCCAGAGTTCCGTCTGCCCCTTGCTGGTCCTTTGGCCTGAGAGTTTCCGGGGCGGTTGCTCCTTCGGCACCGGCTTGCGCCGGATTCTCCCAACAGGGTCGAGTGTCATTATCCGGTCCTCGTCGAAGATGGCAAGGGGCAAGTGTCGCCGCTGAACAAATTTTTGTCGCGCCGATCAATCCTGCGTTTGGCAATGATTACGGGCCTTTGCAACAATCATTGGAGCGGTTATCCCTTCTGGTCGATAGAGGAGACAGGCAGGAGATGAATATGAACCGCAACCACGCCGCCGCATTGGTAATTTCGATCGGCGCATTCTCGCTTTCCGTCACGGGGGCGATAGCACAGGACAGCGGCGCGATGAAATCCATGCCGGGCATGCATATGGATGCAGCCGCTGCGCCCGCCGGCTCCGCCTCCGCCAAGCTCGGGGATCTCGACATCAGCGGCGGCTACGTCCGCGCCATGCTTCCCGGGCAGCCGGTCGGCGGCGGCTACATCACCATTCACAACGCGGGCAAGACCGATGACAAGCTGACCTCCGTGACGTCTTCATCCGCCGGCAAGGTGGAATTGCATGAGATGAAGATGGAGGGTGAGATCATGAAGATGCGCGAGATCAAGGGTGGCATCGCCATTCCCGCCGGCGCCACGGTGACGCTTGCACCGAATACGATGCACATGATGTTCAAGCAGGTGAAGACGCCCTTCAAGCAGGGTGGCACGGTGCCTGTGATGTTGATGTTCGACAAGGCGGGCATGGTCGACGTCAATCTGCCCGTCGTCTCGGCTAGGGGAAACTGAGCCAGAAAATCAATCGGCCGCACGATTCCGGTTTCCACTTTGCCTCGAAATGCTCTAAAGCCACGTCAAAAGGCCGGGAAACCTCCGGCTGCGGGGCTCGTGGTCCCGTCAATTGAGTTCGCATGATCCCGCCAAACGAGGTTTGGCATTTGTGGGGACATGCCGCGGTGTTTGAAAGAAGAAGAATGGCCGGGATTGAACATATACAGGTCGAGCCTGATGAAGCGGGCATGCGTCTCGACCGCTGGTTCAAGGTGCATTTCCCGGGGCTCGGCTTCGGCCAGCTGCAGAAGCTGCTGCGTTCGGGTCAGGTGCGCGTCGATGGTGGCCGCGTCAAGACGGATGCGCGCGTGCAGCCGGGACAGATCGTGCGCGTGCCGCCTCTCGATGTCGATGCGAAGGCTCTGAAGAGTGGTCCGATCGCCGGCAACGACCTCAAGCACGGCGGCGACGCCGAGCTTCTGTCGCGAATGCTGCTTCATGAAGACGACAAGGTCTATGTGCTGAACAAGCCGGCTGGCCTTGCCGTGCAGGGCGGTTCCGGCCTTACCCGTCATATCGACAAGATGCTTGAGGCATGGACAAGCAAGAAGGGTGAAAAGCCGCGCCTGGTGCATCGTCTCGACCGGGACACCTCCGGCGTACTCGTGGTCGCGCGCACCCGTGGTGCCGCACAGAAGCTGACGGCGGCGTTTCGCGAACGCGACACCAAGAAGACCTATTGGTCGCTGGTCAAGGGCGTGCCGCGCAAGCATGAGGATAAGATCTCCACCTGGCTGGTGAAGGAAGCGACGGCCGATGGCGACCGCATGCGTATCGCCAAGCACGGTGAGGAGGGCGCGGACCACGCAATCTCCTATTACCGCGTGCTCGAAACCGCTGCTCAAAGCCTCGCCTGGCTGGAGATGGAGCCCTATACCGGCCGCACGCATCAGCTGCGCGTCCATGCGCTGCACATGGGCCATCCGATCATCGGCGATCCCAAATATTTCGATGACGATCCTAACTGGGATTTTCCCGGTGGAGTCCAAAAGCGCCTGCATCTCCACGCGCGCCATATCGATATTCCGCATCCGACGGGTGGCCGCCTGCGCGTCACCGCGCCGCTGCCGCCGCATATGGTGCAGACTTGGAACCTTCTCGGCTTTGATATGGAATCGGCAGGGGAGCCGGACGACGAATGAAGCTGGTACTTTTCGATTGCGACGGCACGCTGGTCGACAGCGTGCGGCTGATCCATGAGGTTATGGCGCGGACTTTCGTGGCTTTCGGCTACAAGCGTCCCGATGTTTCCGCCACCAAGTCGATCATCGGCCTGACGCTCGATATCGCCATTGCCCGTATGCAGGGCAAGCCGCATGTCGACGACGAAGCGATTGCCATGACGGCGCACTACAAGTCGATCTTTCCGGAAGTCCGCGACGAGGCGGACATGCAGACACCACTCTTCGACGGCATCAAGCCGCTGATCGAGACGCTTGCGGCCCGTGATGAACTGCTGCTTGGCGCGGTCACGGGCAAATCGCGCCGCGGCCTGACCCATATTCTTGCCGCTAACGATTTCACGCCCTATTTCATCGTCTCGCGCACTGCCGACGATTGCCCGTCGAAGCCGCATCCGGCGATGGTGACGGAATGCTGCGATGAAACCGGCATGGACCCGCACGATACGATTGTGATCGGTGATGCCATCTATGACATGCAGATGGCAAAAGCGGCGGGTGCGACGGCCATCGGCGTTGCCTGGGGTTACGCTTTGGTCGAGGAGCTGCTGGCCGCCGGCGCCGATGCCATCGCCCACCATCCGAACGATTTGTTGAGCCATATTCTCTGAGGTGACGCCATGCGCGACCTGTTGAACGATCTCTCCGAAGGTCTGAGCCACCCCGATCCGATCCGGCGCGCGCAGATCCAGATGAAGAAGCCGCTGCCGAAGCGCTTTTACAAGGATGTGACAATCATCGCGGACGAGGGTGGTCATGCCATCGCGCTCGACGGCAAGGTGGTGAAGACGCCGGCAAGACGCTCCCTGGCGCTGCCGACGGAGGCGCTTGCCAAGCTGGTGGCCGCGGAGTGGGTGCGTCAGTTCGATGTCATCGATCCCGCCACCATGCCGGTAACACGCCTCGTCAACACGGCTATCGATGGCGTTGCGACCGAAAGCCAAGCCGTGTTCGACGAAATCGTACGTTTTTCGGGCAGCGATCTGCTTTGCTACCGCGCCGATGGGCCGGAGCGGCTGGTCGAACGGCAGTCGGAACGCTGGAACCCGGTCATCGAATGGGCCGCGCGCGACCATGGCGCCCGCTTCATCCTGGCGGAAGGCGTCATGCATCAGGAGCAGCCGAGCGAAGCCATTGCGGCCTTCAGCGCTACCTTGCGCAAATATGATACGGCGATGGAGCTTGCGAGCCTGCACACGATTACGACGCTGACGGGCTCAGCGATCCTGGCGTTGGCCTTTGCCGAAGGATTCCTGCCGCTCGCCGACGTCTGGTCACTCGCGCATCTCGACGAGGATTGGACAATCGAGCATTGGGGCAGCGACGAAGAAGCCGAACAGCGCCGTGCACAGCGTTTTGAGGAATTTCAGGCCGCGACCGACGTTTTTTCCGCGCTTCGCAGTTGAATATTGTTGGATTTCAGTCCTTTATAGCGATCTGCATATCTTGCGGGTTGGAAATTCGGGGCAGGGATCATGTTGTTGTTGAGGCCGGGAGCCGTGTCGGCACTCGTGGGATGTTTGGCATTGGCCGCGTGTTCAAGCTGGTCCGTCGATCCCCCGCCTCCATCTTATGCTGTACGCAGTGCAACCGTCGTGGCCGATCAGGCTTTGCCGCCGACATCACCGGCGTTGGTTGCCGCCGTCAATGATCGCGTCAATGCCGCGATCGCTGCAACAACCTTCGGTCCGCAATTGCCGCCTGTTGCCATCACCGTCAGGCTGACGGACGTGCGAAAGGCACGCGGCTTCAATCGCGACCGCAGCAGCGCGAAGATCAATATCGATGCCGCCGCGCCAGATGGCGGTGCCGTGATCGCCATGGCTTCGTTCGACGTCAAGGTCGTCGCTCCCGATCCGGCCACAGCGGACGAGCTGATGGCGGAAGATATCGCCGCGCGCATCCGCTCCATCTTTTCGCTGAACACGCCGCGGCTCGCAGACTGAGCAGATGCTTTAAACAAGGCTTGCGCCATGCTAAGCCCGAGTGACGAGGGAGAGAGGGCAGCATGAAGGAAATCCTGCAGGAACTGGAACGTCGCCGCGAAATAGCAAGGCTCGGAGGCGGACAGGCGCGCATCGACGCCCAGCATGCGCGCGGCAAGCTGACGGCGCGCGAGCGCATCGACATCTTCCTGGATGAAGGTTCCTTCGAGGAATTCGACATGTTCGTCGAGCATCGCTCGACCGATTTCGGTATGGACAAAAGCAAGATCGCCGGTGATGGCGTCGTGACCGGCTGGGGTACGGTCAACGGGCGTACCGTTTTTATTTTTGCTAAGGATTTCACTGTCTTCGGTGGGTCTCTTTCAGAAGCACATGCGGAAAAAATCACCAAGGTACAGGATATGGCGCTGAAGAACCGGGCGCCGATCATCGGTATCTACGATGCCGGTGGGGCGCGCATTCAGGAAGGTGTCGCGGCACTTGGCGGCTATGCCGAAGTCTTCCAGCGCAACGTGCTGGCTTCCGGCGTCATTCCGCAGATTTCGATCATCATGGGGCCATGTGCCGGCGGTGACGTCTATTCGCCTGCCATGACAGACTTCATCTTCATGGTGCGCGATACTTCCTACATGTTCGTCACCGGGCCTGATGTGGTGAAGACTGTCACCAACGAGACGGTGACATCCGAACAGCTCGGCGGCGCCTCGGTGCATACAACGAAATCCTCGATCGCCGATGGTGCTTACGACAATGATGTCGACACGCTTCTGCAGGTGCGCCGCCTTATCGATTTCCTGCCGCAGTCGAACACGGCCGTCCTTCCGGAGATCGAATCCTATCAATCCGTGACAGCGCCGGATACCTCGCTCGACACGCTGATCCCGGCCAATGCCAACAAGCCCTACGACATCAAGGAACTGATCCTGAAGGTGGCGGACGAGGGCGATTTCTTCGAGATCCAGGAAAGCTTCGCCAAGAACATCGTCTGCGGCTTCGGGCGCATCGAGGGTGCGACCGTCGGTTTCGTCGCCAATCAGCCGATGGTGCTTGCTGGCGTTCTCGACAGCGACGCTTCGCGAAAGGCGGCGCGATTCGTGCGCTTTTGCGATTGTTTCAATATTCCGATCGTCACCTTTGTCGATGTACCCGGCTTCCTGCCGGGGACCGCGCAGGAATATGGCGGCCTGATCAAGCACGGCGCCAAGCTGCTCTTTGCCTATGCGGAAGCGACCGTGCCGAAGCTGACGGTCATTACCCGCAAGGCTTTCGGTGGCGCCTATGACGTGATGGCCTCCAAGCATTTGCGCGGCGATCTCAACTACGCCTGGCCGACGGCGCAGATCGCCGTCATGGGCGCCAAGGGTGCGGTCGAGATCATCTTCCGCAAGGATATTGCCGATCCCGAGAAGATTGCGGCGCATACCAAGATGTATGAGGATCGCTTCCTGTCGCCGTTCGTTGCCGCCGAGCGCGGCTATATCGACGAGGTCATCATGCCGCGCTCCACCCGGCGGCGGCTGGCGCAGGGACTGAGGATGCTGCGCAACAAGGATTTGACCAACCCCTGGAAGAAGCACGACAACATCCCGTTATAAGTCTGTGACAACAAGTCACAGATTTTACACGGAAATTTGATTGGACGTCAGAAGCCGTGTTTTCACGTTCATGCTCGTCCACTCTATTGCTTCGTCGTGGGGGAGTTAAAACTGGAGTTTAACATGGCGCTTTCCGATCGGCTGAATCAATATCAGCCCTATGCTCTTACCGTATTGCGTATCGTCACCGGCGTATTGTTCATCGAACATGGCCTTCAGAAGCTTTTCGGCTTTCCGCCCGGCGGCCAATTCCCAAGCCCGCTGCCGACCCTGCTTCTGGTTCAGGGTATCATCGAAGTCGTCGGCGGACTGGCGACGATCGTCGGCTTCTTTACCCGCCCGGTCGCATTCATCTTGTGCGGCAACATGGCAGTCGCCTATTTCATGGCGCATTATCCGAAGAATTTCTTCCCGGCCAACAATGGCGGCGACGCAGCGATCCTCTATTGCTTCATCTTCCTGTTCCTGATCTTCGCAGGCCCCGGCCTTCTGGCGATCGACAACAACAAGAAGTAATCGGCCTCCTCGCCGGGCCCGGCTGATCGTTGGGTCCGGCGAATAAATTCGTCTCTTGCGTGTTCACTCCGTTGTCGGTGAAGCGAGAGTATCTTTGACAGGATCTCCTTCGCATCCCCTATCGAACGGAGATCCTCATGTCCCTTTCCGAGCGCCTGTCGTCCTATCAGCCCGCCGCTCTTGCTGTCTTGCGAATCGTGACCGCAATCCTGTTCATCGAGCATGGCACGCAGAAACTCTTCGGCTTTCCGCCGGCACCCTATGCGATCACGACGCTGTTCTTCGTGGCGGGGATTATCGAACTCGTCGGTGGCGTCCTGATCCTGCTCGGGCTTTTCACGCGTCCCGTCGCCTTTCTACTTAGCGGCGAAATGGCGATCGCTTATTTCACGGTGCATATGCCCATCAATTTCTTTCCGGCGAACAATGAGGGCGACGGCGCCATATTGTTCTGCTTCATCTTTCTGTTTTTGGTGTTTTCCGGACCGGGACATTGGGCGCTGGACAATCGCCAGCGCCGATGATGGCAGCTCTGTCAGGCCACGAATTTGAGGCCGGCAATGCCAGCCACGATCAGGCCGATGCAAAACAGACGGACCAATGTCGCGGGATCGCCGAGCAGCCAAATGCCGAGCAGAACCGTGCCGACCGTACCGATGCCGGTCCAGACGGCATAGGCCGTGCCCATGGGCAACGTCTTCACCGCCAGGCCAAGCAATGCGATACTGATGATCATGGATATGATGGTGAAAATCGTCGGCGTCAGTCGTGTGAAGCCATGGGTATATTTCAGGCCGACTGCCCAGCCGATTTCGAACAAGCCTGCAAGGAAAAGCAGGAACCAAGCCATTTTACGCTCCTTCGTTAAGAGCGAGGCCGTCCCCGCGATGTCTACGGCCGGTTTTGGATGCCGGCCGCCGCAGTCGTCTGCGCGTTTCCTATATGCCTTTATCGCCTCCTTATTTCAAGGCGATCGTGCCACCCTTACTTTTCCAGCCGCTCGGCATGCCACGTCAGATGATCATCCATAAAGGACGAGATGAAGTAGTAGGAGTGATCGTAACGCTCGTGCATGCGTAGCATCAGGCCGATATCGGTGCCCTTGATCGCCTCTTCGAACAACCATGGGCGCAGGCCGTTTTCGAGAAAGCTGTCTGCCTTGCCCTGATCGATCAGGAATTCGGGGAAGTAGGCGCCGTCTTCGACGAGCGCGCAGGCGTCGTAGCGCCGCCAGGCTGCCTTGTCGCTACCGAGATATTTCTCCAGCGCCGGGGCGGACCAATCGGCTGTCGACGGCTGTACAATGGGAGCGAAAGCGGAGCAGCTCTTGAAGCGATCCGGGTTCTTCAGCGCGATCGTCATGGCGCCGTGGCCGCCCATGGAATGGCCGAAGATGCCCTGGCGGCTCATATCGGCGCGGAATTGCTTTGATACGAGGGCGGGCAGCTCCTCGGTGATGTAGCTGTACATCTGGTAGTTTTCGGCCCAGGGCGTCTCGGTGGCGTCGAGATAGAAGCCGGCGCCTTTGCCCATCTGCCAATTGGTCAGTTCGTCCGGCACGTCATTGCCGCGCGGGCTCGTGTCGGGGCAGACAATGATCAGGCCGAGTTCGGCGGCCATGCGGCGGTATTCACCCTTTTCCATGACGTTGGCATGCGTGCAGGTGAGGCCGGAGAGATACCAGAGGACCGGCCTGGGCTCCTTGATCGCCTGTGGCGGCACAAAGACGGCAAAGGTCATCTCGCATTTGCAGGCTTCGGACTCATGCGAGAAGACACCCTGCATGCCGCCGAAGGCGGTGTTTTGGGAAATGATGTTCACGGCTGGTCTCCAGGCGTTTAGTTGGTTTTCGAACGTCGGCAGAGCCGGTCGAAGGTTTCGAGAAAGGCGGAACGGTCGCGCGGTGAGAAGGCGGCGTTGTAGCCCTTGCTTTCACCGGTTTCGCGAAGGTGAGCGCCAAGATCGCGCATGGCCGTCGCCATGCCGATATTCGTCTTGTCGAAGATGCGACCGGTCGGCCCCGTTACCAGTGCTCCGGTCGCAACGCAACGGCCGGCAAGCGGCACGTCGGCCGTGACGACAATGTCGCCGGCGCCGGCGTGCTCGGCGATCCAATTGTCGGCGGCGTCGAAGGCATTGGAGACAATGACGTTGTGCACCATGGGATCTCGCGACGGCCGCAGCCCGGAATTGGCGACGAAGGTCACTTCGATGCCGTGGCGTTCGGCAACCTTCAGGATCTCCGGCTTGACCGGACAGGCATCGGCATCGACATAAATCATAATATCAAATCTTTTCAGCTATATGCGGCGTATTCTTTATGCGCCGCATACGTTTCTTTCGTGGCTTGAAGCCGTCAATAGATCACGACGCCCCGGACACTCTTTCCGGAATGCATGAGGTCGAAGCCCTTGTTGATGTCTTCGAGCGGCATGGTGTGGG